>CALMIS010000294.1 GCA_937864185.1 uncultured Chloroflexota bacterium | reverse complement strand
AACTCGATCTGGGCCGGCAGGGCGTAGCGCGGCAGGCGGGCGGTCAAGTGCTTGAGGAGATCGCCGGTCGAGAGTTCACTGCCCGGTTTTAGAATAACCGCGGCTCGAATCTGCTGCGTGCCAGCGGCATCGGGGACGGGATAGACCGCGGTTTCTTCGATCTGGGGGTGAGTCAGGATCGCGGTTTCAACCTCGTCCAGCTCAATGCGGTAACCCCGCGCTTTGACCTGCCGGTCTTTGCGCCCCAGGAAGTAGTAGTTGCCGTCCGGCCCCAGCCGCACCAGATCGCCGGTCCGGTAGAATCTGTCGGGCCGGCCGCCTTCGCCCTCGCGCTCGTAGAAGGCGCGGGCGTTGAGATCGGGCCGGTTCCAGTAGCCCTGCATCATGGTCGGTGTCCGGACCACTAGCTCGCCGACCTCGCCGGGTGGTAGACTTTGGTCAGCCTCATCGAGGACCAACCCTTCGGCGTTGGGCCATAGCGGGCCGATGGGCAGGGCTTCGTCGTAAGTGTCGGCCAAAGGCGGGACGTGGTAGAAGGTGCACTGGTTGATCTCGGCCGGGCCGTAGACATTGCTGAAGCGAGCCCGCGGCCACCGCTGCATGAGTGCCCGCAAGTGCTTGGCCGGGAACGGCTCGCCGCCGAACAACACCCAGCGCAGGCGGCTCAGGTCGCGCTGCTCCAGCACGCCCCGCAGCAGCAGTTGGATCAAAGCAAACGGGACCGAATACCAGATGGTCAAGCCCTCGTCCTGCATCAGTTGCGACAGGCTGGCCGGAAATCGGGTGACTTCGTCGGGGATGATGACCGTGGTCGCCCCGGCCAGCGGCCCGGAGAAGTAATCGAACGTCGATTGGTCAAAATGAAGCGGCGGAAAATTGCTCAGCCGGTCTTGCGGCTCTAGCTCGTAGACCTCGGCGGCGAGTTGGGCATAGGCCAGGCCGCTGGCGTGGGTGTGGATCATGCCTTTCGGGGCGCCGGTCGAGCCGGAGGTGTACATCAAGTAGGCCATGTCTTGCCCCATCAGCCCGGCGATCGATGGGCTCTCGCCGGGCGCGGTCTCGACCTCGCTCCAAGGGATCGCCGTCAGCGGCAGGCTAGCCGGCGGCAGACCAATCAGACAATCGAGCCTAACCGCCTGTTCGATCAACTGGTTTAGCTGCGGCAGCTTGGCCGGCTGGGTGATCAGGCAGCGGATCCCGCAGTCGGCTAGAATCGAGGCTAACCGCGCCGCCGGCAGCAGGGGATCAAGCGGCACGTAGGCCGCCCCTGCCTTCATGATGCCGTAGAGCGCCACCGCCGTCTCCAAACTTTTGTGCAGGTAGATGCCCACCCGGTCGCCGCGCCGGACGCCGTGCTCGCTGAGGACCCGGGCCAGTTGGTTGCTGCGCCGGACGAGCCCGGCATAGGTCAGCCCGGCGCCGTTGCAGCGAAAGGCTTCTTTGTCCGGCAGCCGTTCGGCCGTATGGTCGATGATCTGAGGCAGTAAATAAATCATCGTCTCCATCAAAGGCCCAGCAGCCGGGCGATAATATTGCGCTGAATATCCGAGGTCCCGGAATAGATCAAGCCGCCGACGCTGTCGCGCAGGTCGCGTTCCACCCCGAACTCGGTGACGTAGCCTTTGGCTCCGTGCAGCCGGATTGCATCGAGGCTCGACTCGACGAACATCTCGCTCAGATAGAGCTTGGCCATAGCCGCCTCAAGCAGCACCGGCCGGCCGGTCAGCTCCAGCCAGGCGACCTGGTAGAGCAGCAGCTTGGCCGTTTCCAAGCGTAGCTTCATCTCGGCGATGCGGTTGGAGACCGCCTGGAACTTGCCGATCGGTTGGCCAAAGGCCTGGCGTTTTTTCGCATAGGCAATTGCTTCTTCCAACTGGCGTTCCAGGCGACCGACCGGGCTGGCAAAAATATAGCCGCGCTCGGACTCCATCGCCGTGGTGAAGAGGCTGACCCCGGCTCCTTCCGGTCCGAGCCGGTTCTCTGCCGGGACAAAGCAGTCGTTGAAGATCAGGTCGCCCATCGGCGTGGTCCGCATGCCCATTTTGTCCCGCACCGGGCTGGTATCAAAGCCGGGCGTGCCGCGCTCGACGATGAAGCCGGTGATGCCCCAGCGTCCCAATTCCGGGTTGATCGAGGCAAAGACCACGACCACGTCGGCAACCGGGGCGCAGGTGATGTAGCTCTTCCGGCCGTTGAGCAGATAGCCGCCGGCTTGCTTCTCGGCCCGCATCTGCATAGCCGAGCTGTCAGAGCCGCTGTCTAACTCGGTGATGCCGAAGGCGCCGAGTTTTTCGCCGCTGACCAGGGGGGGCAAGTACTTGCGCTTCTGGGCTTCGCTCCCAAACTTAAGAATCGCTGGCTGAGTGCTCCACATTTGGGAGTTAAGGGCGAACGGCAGGCTGTTCTCGCGACAGCCGTAGCCCAACCCTTCCATCGCCAGCACGGTGGTCATGATATCCAGGCCGCGACCGCCATAGGCCGGCGGGATGTTCAGCCCCAGCAAGCCAAAGTCGGCGCACTTCTGCCACTTCTCGCGGGGAAAGCGGCCCGCCTGGTCATCCTCAATCAACCCCTGGTTGAGTTCGGCCTCGGCAAAGCGGCTGACCTCTTTTTTTAAGCTGAGTTGTTCTTCACTCCAGGAAAAGTCCATGGCTCAATCCAAAAAATTATTTTCCTTGCGTCCTTGCCCCTTCGCGCCTTGGCGTTGATCTTTGCTCGATCGACAAAAAATTCATCGCCAGGACCCTGTGCCTATTTCGCCAGCAAGAGCCGTCCGAACTCATCGACCTTCTTCCACTCGTCCTGAAATTCGGCATTGTTCCAGGCGCCTAGGCCCGGCAGGAAGACCTTGTCGTAGCCGTGCGCTTCGGGCTTGGCCCCGTTCCAGCGCTCATCAATCGGCTCGTCGGCGCGCTGGTAGCGAGTATCGGAGGTCAGGCGGCAGCGCTTGATCGGCGAGCGGTTATCGAGCGCGCCGTGCAGCAGGTGCATGCCAAAGCAGAGCACATCGCCGGCTTTGAAATCGGTGGTCAGCCAGCGGCCGCCCAAGGAGTCTTGCAGGGTCAGGGGATTGGTGCTGAGCCAGTTGATCTTGTCCTTGTCCGCGTCTTTCTTGGCGTAGCTGTTGAGCAACTGCTCGGCTTTGTGGCTGTTTTCCAGGATGATGAGCGCGCCCTCGTGCTTCGCCACATCGCCCAACGGAATCCAGGTGGTGAAGACTCGCTCGGTGCCGCGATTCATATAGGGACCGTCATAGTGGAAACCGCAGCCTTCCCCCGGCCGCACAAAGCGAGGCCAGCGAAAGTCGTAAGGATGGATCGGACCGCCCAAGAAGGTTGCCAGAAAACCGATCAGTTTGGGGTTGAGAACCACATTTTGATAAGCCAGGCCGGTCCGGACGCTCTCGGTGAAGGCCCGCAGGTTGACTTTGTCGATGAAGGTCTGCTCGGATTGGATGGCGTCCAGCAGCGGATGGTTGATGCTGTCGATTTCGCCCACGATGGCATATTTGAGCAGTATCTCGCGGCGGGCCGCCAGCACCTCGTCGGGCGCAATCAGGCCGCGAAAGAAGAGGTAGCCCTCCTCGGTCATCCGGTCGTGCATCGCGGCCGGGTTGTCCAGAATGTCGTTCGACTCGCGCAGCTCCCCAAATTTGGCAGCGCTCAAGTCCATTTTGACCCCGTTTGAATAAAGCTCAATCATTGTTTTTCTCCTTTGTTCATCACTTGTATGCTAAAGCCGACGCGCCAGGTGGGTTACGCTTTCAACCCCATCACTTAGAAACAGATGATGGCCATTCACCGCAGCGGACCTGGGCGTCTCTGCCACAAATTGGTAGGGGTTGTACGGATCGATCGAGGTGGTCTCGATCTGAAGGGGGGTCCCCAACTTCAACTCCGCCGCGTAATCAAGCATCATTTCCAGGGCCACATGGTCTTCCAGGGCCCAGCCGGTTGAGTCAAAAACCGTCGTGGTCTGGCGCGCCCAGGCAAACTGTTCGGGCTGCTGGACAACCTCGACCAGGCTGGGGCCAATCTGCGCCGGGGCCAGGTATTGGCATTCCCCCTCCTGGCGGGCCTGCTCCGGAAAATCCGGGCAAACCAGACTGCGCTCCAAAAACGAGCGAGGGATTTCGGTTTTGTTAGGAAAATCCGCGCCCACGGCATTCACATGCAGCCACGGCTTGGTGGCGCCATCCTGAAAAACCGGACCGGCCCCCCTCTCAACCGACGTGGCCGTGCAAATAATATCGGACGTCGTCACCAGGTGTGGCAGTTCTGAAGCGCCAATAGGTTTGATATCCAGTCCCAGAAAAGCCACGCGTTCCAGAAAGCTATCGCTGATGGCCGGATCGGCATCGTAGACCAGCACTTTCTTCAGTTCGAACTCTCTGGTCAAGGCGTGGAGCTGGGTCACAGCCTGAGCACCGGCCCCGATCAGACCGAGGATGCTGGCCTTCTCCGCGGCCAGAAATCGGCTGGCAATCGCCGAAGCCGCCCCGGTGCGCAAGGCCGTTAAGAACGTCGCGTCCGCCAGGCCGATGAGATGGCCATTGGCGGGATCATAGGCGCTGATAGTCGAGAGGATCGTGGGCAAGGCGTGGCGCCGGGGATTGCCGGGATGGTAGCCCACGATCTTAAGCGCGACCGCCTCGCCGGCTCGCATCACCGGCATCCACTCAATCAGGCCAGGCTGAGGTTCGGCGTACTGAAAGCCGGCCCGGAGCGGGACCACGGTCTGGACCGGATCGAAGCTTTGAAAGGCTTCCAATAGGCGCTTGATCAAATGGTCCATCAAGGCATCAAGGCCGACTGCTTGGACAATGGTGCGCAGGTCGTCGGTCGAGAGGATCATTGTTTTCATGAACTCGCTCCGTTCCTTAAAACCAAGGCTAAGTAACCCTTCGCGATTGAAATCATGAACCAAACATCCCGGTTTGCATCAGCGCTTGCAGAGTCAAACCCAGGCCGATGATGGTGATGAACAGGGCACTGGCGGCCGGCAAGGCTCGGGTCCAAAAACCGCTGCCGCCGGGCAGTTTGGTACTTAGGCCACTGCGGTTGCTGAACCAGTTGAGCAGGTCGCGGGCTTTCACCCACATCACCCCGATGGCGGTCAGGACTCCGGCCAGCCCCAGGCTGAAAACCAAGATCAAGACCAAGCCAAAACCGATCTTCTGGAGCGTGATCGCCGCCAGCATAATGATCAAGGCCGCCGGGCAGGGAATCAATCCGCCTGAGACTCCCAAGGCCAGCAAACTGCGCCAGGTGATCGGCTCACCGTCCGTGCCGGGTGGCATGTGGCTGTGGCCGTGGTCATCACCGTGATGGTGATGATGAAACAGCGAGAAGTGATGGTGATGACCGTGATCGGCGGGGGAATGGCTGTGATCGTGAGTATGGTCGTGGTCATGCGAATGGTCGTGGTCGTGATCATGGGAATGCTCATGACCATGGTCGTGACCGTGATCGTGATGGTGGTCGTGATCGTGTGTATGGTCGTGGTCGTGGTCGTGGGTGTGATCGTGATGACGATGGTCGTGATGGTGTTCCTGGGTGTGATCGTGAGAATGGTCGTGGTCATGCGAATGGTCGTGACCGTGATCGTGAGTATGGTCGTGGTCGTGGGTGTGATCGTGAGAATGGTCGTGGTCATGCGAATGGTCGTGACTGTGATCGTGAGTATGGTCGTGGTCGTGATGATGGTCGTGATGGTGGTGACCATTCAAGCCTGACAGACGCCCTCTGAAGAGCGATAGCCCAATCGCGACCACAAGCAGGCCTGATCCCACCCCAAGCCAGGGATAGAGCTGTTCGGGCAGAACATACTGAGCCGCAAAGATAGTAATCAGCCCCAGGATAAAGACGCCGGCTGTGTGGGTGATGGTCGTCGTCAGTCCCAGAAACAGGGCATGCTTGACCGTTCCCCGCGTCCCGACCAGATAAGCGGCCACGACGGTCTTGCCGTGACCGGGCGTCAAAGCATGGGCCGCGCCCCAGCCAAAGGCTGCCAATAGGGCCAAGGCCACTCCACTGGGTGATGTCAGGGAGGTATTGATCAAAGCCCGAAACTCTTCATCGCCCTGAGTGAGAACTGATTGATCGGTTTCGGCAGCGATAGCCGGCACGGAAATCGAGCTTTGGCCGGACAGGCCCGCCGGCTCAAAGCGGAAGCTGGCCTCGGTCACCTCGGGTGGCGTGACATTCTCGGGGTAAGCGGTCAGGGCCTGGCTTAACGCTTCTGTCGGGACAGAGCTTTCCAGCAAGGTCACTGCTTCAGCCGGTTGAATCACGACTTCCTGCCAGCCGAGCCGGTTTCTAAAATTTTCGTCCCGGTACTCAGCCTGCCAGATGGCGGCTCCGGTCGGCATAGCGGCGGCAAACCGAGCTTCGAGCCGCAGCGTCTCCAGACCATTGTCGCCTGGCAAAAACGCCAAGGATTGGTCTCGAAGCTCCAAGGTCAACGGCTGCCCGTCAATCTCCAAATGGAAGTTATCCTGGATCTTTTCGATCTGCTGGGTCAGGTACTGCGCTTGCTCGGAGTCGCTCAGTTGATCGTCATCGTTCTGGTCCATAAAAACCTTTTCCTGGAAGGTGGGCACTTCGGCCATATCGATGACATAGTGAAGCTGAATTTCATCCGTGTCCAGGGTCAGGCCGCTGTAGCGATTGACCACAAAATCACCCAAGGGGTGGGCCAGCGCTATCGCCGGGAGGCCGGCAAAGAGGAGGAGGCTCAAAAACCAGGCCACGCGCCGCCTTGGTAAGAGGAACAAAAAATAGTCAGGCTGAGGCTGCATAGATTTCCCTTTCTGACAAAGGTTTGATAATTAAAAGTAATTGCGAATTTTCGCAATACTATTTTGATGACAGCCTGCCGCTCTGTTATAATAAAATAGCAGGTCGCAGGGACAGCTCAAAGCAAAATCAGCTTGGGCTGCCTTACGCGGCAGTGCTTTATCGATCAGGGAGATGCCAGTGGTACTTGGCGGTCCGGTGGCATCTCCCTAGCTTTTACTTTAAACAGCTTATTCCGCTTACTTGTCCGGCGGATACGGTTATCCTCTCGTCCCCTGCATAAAAGCAGTCAAAGGTTGATTCGGCAAAGTAGGCATGGCCTTTCGGAGTAAAATGGCCTAAGCCATCCCTAAAGTACAGGCTTTTAATCTCCTCAACCGGCACTCCCTGTTCAAACAACCATTCGCCCATCGATAAGAACGGAATACCTTTGGTTTCGGCAAACTCGCGTAGGGCTCGCTCAGGCTTGAATAGATCGTAAGGGCCAAGCTCAGGCTGCCAAGCTCGACCTTGGAACTCGGTATAAAAGGCCGGGGGAAAAGTGGGAATGGTCACGACCTTAAGTTCGATGCCCTTAATTTCGGCGAAGTCGTGGGCTAAATGAAGCAAGCTCGTGGCCACGGTCAGGGCATCCTCGGCCCGTTGGTTGCCAGCCGTTTCAAACATAAAGTTATTCTTGCCTGGCACCGCCACCAGATCCACGGCATCGATAATGTTGTGGGTCTGGTCGAATGGCCGGGTCTTGGCCACTACCCCCTTGAAGCCGGGAAGGTCGTATTCGTTTCCGACCGGTTGGGCGGCCTGCGCCTGACCGGTTAGCCACTGGCGCACAATTTTTGGTGTCAATAGGTGACTGCCCACCAGCATCGCGGCATTGCCGATCGGGTCGTAACCATCAGCAATTAAATGCTTGAGATCATGCTCATAATTGAAGCTGTCGTCGTGGATCCGGGCATGGCCACCTTCCAACAGATAGTACAAGTCATAGCCGGCGGGCTGGGTAGTGGCCTGAAAATCGCTGCCCAGGTTGAAGAAAACAATGATTTCGTCCGGCTTAAAAACCTGAATGGCATGCTCCAGGCGGGTCAGACTGAGATAGAGACCGGGGCCAAAGCCCGGCATGCCGAGCGCCAAAACCTCGATATTTTGCTCCGGTTGGTTTTGCTCAAGGAGAGTCTGCAACCGCACCCCCACATTCTGAGTCGGTTTGACCTGTAAGCCTTGAATAAAAGTATCACCCAGAATGAGAATCCGGTATGAGTCAGCTTCTAACCGAAAATTGGGATAGTACCAACCAAAATTGTTGGCGACACCATTACCAAAACCTTCTTCAGAAAAGTAAACTCGACCGTAGGGCGTATACAAACCGGCAATGTCATAGGCTCCGGGCAGCAGCCCGCCGAAAGCCACAAGTTGAAAGCCGCCTTCGATCGCCAAGAGTGTAACCAAAACCGTGATCGTTGCTTTACGCCAGATCTGCACCTTATGCCACGGTCGCAAACCGGAAAAGATCAACACGGCCATTCCTAACAGCACCAGCGCCATCATAGCCGGCTGCCAGAAGGGCAATCTGGCAAACTGGGGCACCAGAAGAAACGCCGCCCCAATCCCCACCAGAGCGACCAGGAGGTAGCTGACCTGCCAGGGCGTCTCTTGAGCTCGATGCACGGCTCGCCACAACCGATCTGCTATCCAATCCGGTTTGGCCAGTAAGACCAACCAGACCAACAGCCCGCTTCCAAAAAAGGTTACAAAGAGAGGGAAGGGGATGCGGAATATCGTCCTGATCTCGTCCAACTGCTTGAGCAGATCAACCAATCCAATCGACCACAGCCCCAATCCGGCTAAAGCTAATAACCTGAGGCTAATATGCCCTATTGGCAAAGTGGCCATTTGATGATTTGGGCGTTTTTCCACGTGATGGTCCTATTCTAGGGGCTTGCTGCTTTCGTCTTCTTACCCTGTTTTATTAAGTGAGACGCTGTTGCGAATATCGGGCCAAATAATATGGCCCTGAAAAACCTTTTTGAGGCTTACGCTTGGTCGCTATTCTTTAATATTTAAGTACATCGGATACAACACGGGTGAGGTGGCTTTGGCGAAAGAGCTGTAGTTTGAAGGTGATGCTGAGTTGTGAGCTAACGAGCCTGCAAGGTGTTACAGACTCCGGCTAACTTACCGCTCATTACTACGGCTAAACCAACAATTTGCATTTCAGTAATTTCTATGAATTTGGTTAGAAATTTGGCCGTCTCTGGTTTAGCCTACCGTAGAGACACGGATTTCGTTCCGGTCTGATCAGTTAGACTGTGAGTGGCACGGATAAGAAAGTAGCTACTTCTAAAATTTTGAATACGAGGGAGAAGTTTTTAGGAAAGGGACGTAAACAGGACACACCACCCAACCTACACCATAAAAATAAGGAATTAATTTGAGAATAATAGGAAAATGGTTAGAACCTTAAAAAGATCCACCTTTTGTTCCTGAGAAGCCGTACAATTTGCCAGAGTCAAAGCGTGAAGTATACTTGCGCCTTACCCAGCAACTGTAGCAAAGGGCGGAGTAAAGTATGTCGCTTGGCGAGGTTGGCACAGCCGTTGATCTGGTCGTCCTAGGAGCCGGTCCGGCCGGTTACACGGCGGCTATTCGGGCAGCGCAATTGGGGAAAAACGTGGCCGTTGTTGAGCCGGGGATCCTGGGAGGAACCTGTCTGAACGAGGGCTGCATCCCTTCCAAGGCCCTGCTCATGGCGGTTGACCGCGCCTGGCGGTTGCGGGGCTTGTCCAAAATGGGTATTGAAATAAGCCAAAGCCGGGTAAATCTACCCCAGATGCAGCAGTGGAAGCGTAGCATCGTGCAACTGCTCACCGACGGCGTTGGGAAACTGTTAAAAAGCAACAATATTGATATGGTTCCCGGTTGCGGCCGGTTTGTCGATGATCATACCGTTCAGGTTCACGGCTCTAAAGGCGAGCAGACCCTTACCTTTGAACGGGCGATTGTGGCCGTCGGGACTAAACCCAGACCGCTAAGCGACTTGCCGTTCGACCATCAGCGCGTGCTGACCGCTCATGATGCCCTCAACCTCGATCATCTGCCGGAGCAAATGGTCATTATTGGTTGGAACTACATCGCCGCCGAACTGACCACCCTGTTCGCCAAGCTTAACGTCTCGGTCCGGCTGCTGGTCCCCGCCGGCCGGCGGCTGCTGGCTGAATTTGATGTCGCGGTTGGGCGCCACATCGAAACGCAGTTGCGCAAATTGGGCGTTAAGACGGAGCACGAAGTAACAAATTTACCGGCCGCCGTGAGTGATGCCGCCAAGGTGATTGTTTGTGCTGGAGCGGTGCCTAATACTGCCGGACTCAATCTAGAGGCGGTTGGCGTAGAAACAGATCCGCGCGGCTATATTCCGGTCAATGATCGGCTGGAAAGTAGTAACCCCAGGATCTACGCGGTGGGTGATGTCAACGGCGGGCTGCCGCTGGCCTCGCTGGCCTTTAAGCAGGGTAAGATTGCGGCGGAGGCCATTGCCGGCCGGCGGGTTCATTATGCCCCGCAGGCAATTCCCATCGTGGCCTGGACCGACCCGGAGATTGCTTCTGTCGGTCTGACCCCGACCGAAGCTGAAGCGGCTGGCTATGCCATCAAAACCACGCGTTTCCCGATTGGGGCCAGCGGTCGCTCGGTAACGCTGAATGCCACCGGTGGCCTGGTGGTGACGGTGGCCGAGAAAGAAACGCAAATCCTGCTCGGCGTGACCATTGTTGGACCGCACGCCGGGGAGTTCATCGGTGAGGCTGCTTTGGGTATTGAAATGGGCGCCACCCTGCTTGATTTGGTTGAGACGCTGCATCCTCATCCTTCATTGGGTGAGGCGCTGCAAGACTCGGCCGAGGCAGCGCTGATGAAAGCGATTCACGTTCTCTAGCCTCCGCCAAATTCAATGCCTTGGGCCAATGGTAGTTCTGTCGACCAGTTGACGGTGTTGGTCTGGCGCCGCATGTAAGCCTTCCAGGCGTCGGAGCCGGACTCACGGCCGCCGCCGGTCTCCTTTTCCCCGCCAAACGCACCGCCAATTTCCGCCCCGGAGGTGCCAATATTCACATTTGCAATCCCGCAGTCAGAACCACCGGCTGAGAGAAACTGCTCGGCCTGGCGGAGGCTATCGGTGAACACCGCGCTCGAGAGGCCTTGAGTGACACCGTTATGCAAGGCCACCGCCTCATCGAGGCTGCTGTAACTCATCACGTACAAAATCGGGGCGAAGGTTTCTTCCTTAACAATGCTGGTTTGCCCGGGCATCTGGACGATCGCCGGCTCGACAAAGTTGGGACCCAGGTCGGGGCGCGGCTTACCCCCGATCAGCACACGGCCTCCCTCTTGTTTAGCTTGGTCAAGGGCAGCCATCATCTTCTTAACGGCGGTCTCGGTGATCAGGGGCCCGAGCAGCGTCCCTTTCGCCAGCGGATTGCCCAGCGGCACCTGCCGGTAGGCCTTGACCAGCCGGTTGAGCAAACTCTCCACAATCGAGCGGTGAGCGATGATTCGCCGGGTTGACGTACAGCGCTGGCCCGCCGTGCCGACAGCGCCGAATAGAATGGCTCGTGTCGCTAAATCAAGGTCGGCGTTTTCGGTGACGATGATGGCATTGTTGCCGCCCAACTCCAAAATCGTCCGCCCCAGCCGGCCAGCGACGGCCTGGGCCACCTTTCGCCCGGTGGGAATGGAGCCGGTAAAGGAGATGAGCGGCAGCCGTTCGTCTTGCGTCATCATCTGCCCGACATCGCCGCCGCCGATGGCCAGGTTGAAGATGCCAGTTAGACCGTGATCGGCCATGACCTGGTTGCAAAGGTGCTGCACGGCCACCGCCGTCAGGGGAGTCAATTCACTGGGTTTCCAGATCATCGTATCGCCACAAACGGCCGCCAGAGCCGCATTCCACGACCAAACGGCCACCGGAAAATTAAAGGCGGTGATGATGCCGATGACGCCCAGCGGGTGCCACTGCTCGAACATCCGGTGCTGAGGGCGCTCGCTGGCGATGGTCAGACCGTAAAGCTGGCGGGACAGCCCCACCGCAAAATCGCAGATGTCGATCATCTCCTGCACTTCGCCCCAACCTTCGACCCGGATCTTGCCCATTTCCAAAGAAACCAGATCCCCCAGCGGCTCCTTGACTTCGCGCAGAACGTTGCCTAGATCGCGAATGACGGCTCCGCGTGCGGGCGCGGGCAGCATGCGCCAACCCTGAAAGGCCCCCTGCGCTTTGGCGACGACCTGGTTGTAGGCGTTGGGCGTGGCGCCCCGAACCTGGGCAATCGGCTCGCCGGTAGTGGGGTTATAGGAAGTGAGTCGACTGCCGGAAGTTTCGATCCAATCCTCCGGACCGGTGCAGACTCCAGCGTTGATGTCCTTAAGGTTGAGCTTTTCGAGCAGGGCTTTCATAATGTTCTCCAACGATTTTTTAGAGTGGTTCAATTTTCAAGATTGAACCATTCTCGCCAAAATAGACCTAAACCGCCCGTTTTTGCGTCTGATGGCTGTAAGTGCTCTCGAAGATATTGTTGGCATTGGCCGCATCAAAGCCGTCGCGGCGGTGCTGGCGGGTCAGTTGCTCGGCTGGGAGATCGGCAAAATCGGGCAGAACGCGCCGCTCAGCAAACTCGACGTAAGAGCCGGAGATGAGGTGCGTCTCGATGCCACCGCGACCGTCATCGAATTCGGCCTCGACCATCTCGGCTACGGTCGAGCTCTGGATGAGCAGTCCATCGTCACTAACCTTGATTTTACCACCAGAGTCGTTCAGCCGAAAACCGTGCGCTTCCAGGAAGTCGTTGAACTGGGCGATGGTGTTGTAACCGGCTGGCAGATTGTGGATGGTCACGGTGAAATGGTTGAGGTAGTAGCGGTTGTAGATAACCCAGGCCGCATACTCGCTTTCGGCCATGAGCCGGTCGTAGTCCGTCTTGGTTGGGCGACGCCACAGGGCCCGGTGCAGAAACTCATCGACGGCGGCGCCATCGTCCAGATTGAGGGCGTCCACCGGATCACGGCTTACTTCGTCGGTGTAGGAACAAATGATGCGTTGGGCCTCGGACGAGAGCTCAGGGACGCGCAGTTGGCTGATGAAGACGCGCGGGTAGCGGGGTTCCGGTGGCTGGTACCAGTAGGCCGTCAGCTTCTTGGCCTCGAAGTTGTAACGGTCGCGCCTGGTATAGCCGTAGTGGAGAAAGACCTTCTCCAGCGAGGCGAGGCCCAGCGGCTCGACGCCCATAGTGCGGAAAGCGATGTGATCATTTTCGATATCCTCCGGCCGGTCGATGATGCCCGCCTCGATCATGGTGGTGGTGATAGCCGCCACATCCGGCACGCGTGCCTGGTACCGCCGCATTAGTCCGGCGAGGACGGTATCCAGGGTAGATACCTTTTGTTTTTGGCTAAGGTCAAGCATAAATTAAATCCTCCGTTCAATAGTATAGAATCTTAGCTCCATTTTCAGCGGTAAGTTATCGCCAAAAATGTCAGGTTACTTGGTATTGTTCATATATGTGAATATAATGTTCCGGTATATGAATAGTAGCGAAGCGTAGTTAAATTGTCAATTGGGGGTTCAGGCTGTTGAGCCATTTGCTCTCCTTTCAGGGCTGCGTAGAATGTGGGATTAAAAACCGTGAGTAAAATGAGTCAAGTAACTTCCGTCACTAACGAAAAATCTGCTTGGGGAACCGGCGTCAAATCTGCCGAGCGGACCCTCGATCTGTTGGAGTTGTTGGCTGACAGCGAAGAGGCGCTCAGCCTGAGCCAGATTGCGCACCGGCTCGATTTGCCAAAATCCAGCGCGCACGGGCTGCTTAAAACACTGGAGCGGCGGGGCTTTGCCCGCTTGGCGGGCGGGGGCTACCAGTTGGGGCTTAAAGCGTTACAGGTTGGGCTAAAATACTCGGATGCCTCGCGTTTATTGGAGCAGTCGGAAGCGATCGTCCTGCGCTTGAACCGGGTGACCAATGAAACCGTCCACCTGGCTACTTTAGAAGGGCCGGATGTCGTTTTCTTGCAGATCAAGCCCTCAACCCAGCCGCTGCGGCTGCTGTCGGCGGTGGGGCTGCGCCAATCGGCGCATGTGTCGAGCGTGGGTAAGGCTCAGTTGGCCACGCTAACCGACGAGGAAGTGCGAGCGATCTATGTCGACCGGATCCTGACCGCCTTGACGCCCAAGACCCTTACCACCCTTGAAGCCTTGCTGGCCGATCTCCACCGGACGCGGGCCCGCGGTTACGCCTTTGATGACGAGGAGTCTCATTTGGGCGTGCAGTGTGTTGGCTGCGCCGTCCGGGATGCTTCGGGGAGGGCCGTGGCCGGGCTCTCGATCTCGGCGCCGGCGGTCCGGATGCGCCGGACTGAGTTTGTCAGCCTGGTGATGGAGGCGGCCGCGGAACTCTCACGGCGGTTAGGTTTTGCTGGATAGTAAACTATTATGTAAGGAGAGAAACTTAGTGAACCAGTTGCTCAGCGATAGTCGCTTGGCCAATATTGGGGCTAACACCGTTTTAGATGGCTTTGAAACTTACATGCGTCGCTTTCATGAGATTACGCGCCGCGCCAAAATCCGTTTTGAAAATCGCGACTGGGCCGGGATGCAGGTCGATGCGGCAGAGCGGTTAGAGATGCAAGAGCAGGCCGTCACTCAAACCGTCAACCAGGTCGGCGAGCTGCTGGAGGGCCGCAGCGACGAGCGATTGGTGTGGGCCAGCGTCAAGGCGGTCTACTCCGGCTTGATTGCGCGGCAGGATAACTGGGAATTGGCGGAAACCTTTTTTAACTCGGTGAGCCGCCGCGTCTTTCCTCGCTCGGGCGTTGATCCGCAGCTTGACTTCGTCGATACCGATTTCGATGTACCGCCGACCAAATCGAAGCAACTGATCTATAAGACCTATACCCGCTCTGCTTCGGTCCGGGCTCTCATCCGCTCGATTATCAAAGATGCCAATTTTGAGCCTCCTTTTGAAGATCTGCAGCGCGACGTTGATCTGGTGGCGACACAGATCAAAGCCACCCTTAAGGAAATCGGCGCCCTGCAAGTAATTGAATGGGCCGAGATTATCCGGTCCGTATTCTTCCGGCGGCGGGCTGCTTATATTATGGGCCGGCTGCACAGCGGATCGCACGTGGTCCCGTTTGTGCTGGCCTTCCGCCATCAACCGGAAGGGATCGTCATCGATGCGGTTTTGCTAGATGAGAACGACATTAGCGTTTTGACCAGCTTCTCCCGCTCTTATTTTCACGTCGATGCCGAACGCCCTTATGACCTGGTCCGTTTTCTGCGGCTGATGATGCCCCGCAAACGGGTGGCCGAGTTGTACATCTCCCTCGGTTTCAATAAGCATGGCAAAACCGAGTTGTATCGCGACATTTTGCATCATGTGACTTATACCCAGGACAAATTTGATATTGCCCGGGGCCAGCGCGGCATGGTTATGATTGCTTTCACCATGCCCAGCTTTGACATGCTGATCAAGATTATCAAAGACCGGTTTGACCCGCCCAAACGGACCGACCATCAGGCGGTCAAAGACAAATATCATTTAGTTTTTATGCATGACCGGGCCGGACGCCTGATTGATGCCCAGCAGTTTGAGCAGCTCCGCTTTCGCCGAAGCAATTTTACCGAGGACCTGCTGGCAGAACTCTTGCAGGTCGCCAGCCAGACGGTTAGTCTTGAAGGAGATTATGTGGTCATCCAACATGCCTACATCGAGCGGCGGATCATTCCGCTCAACCTGTACGTCAACGAAGCAGATGAAGAAGCCGCCCGCCAAGCTGTCATCGACTATGGCCAGGCGATCAAAGACCTGGCCGCGACCAATATCTTTCCCGGCGATCTGTTGACCAAGAACTTTGGCGTCAGCCGGCACGGCCGTGTTATTTTTTACGATTACGACGAAATCATGTTGTTAACGGACTGCAAGTTCAAGCGTTTTCCGCCGGCCCGGTTCTACGAGGATGATATGATGGATGTTCCCCACTTTGGGGTGGATGATGACGATATCTATCCGGAACAGTTTCCCCAGTTTCTGGGCCTGCGCGATGAACTATACCAGGTCTTCGTTCAACACCACGCCGATCTATTTGACGCCGACTACTGGCGCAACGTTCAAGTCCGGGTGCGGGAAGACAACCCGCCGCCGATCTACCCGTACTTCTCTGATCGACGCCTGTCGGCCACCATCGAGCGGGGAGGTTCTGGTTGATGCCCCAGCCTCCGACCGGCTTTCTCAACGAGCTTAACCAACGGGTGGGTGGCACCCTGCGCACCGATCGCTACAACCGGCTGCTTTATAGCACCGATGCCAGCCTTTACCAGGTTATGCCTCACGGCGTGCTGCTACCGCGCTCGGTGGATGAGGTGCAGGCCGCGGTGGAATTGGCCGCCCAGTACCGGGCGCCCTTGCTGCCCCGGACCGGCGGCAGCAGCCTGGCCGGCCAGGCCGTGAATGAGGCCCTGGTGCTGGATTTCACCCGCCATCTCGATCAAGTTCTTGAGCTTAACGTGGACGAGCGCTGGGTGCGGGTTCAGCCCGGCCTGGTGCTCGATCAGCTCAACGCCTATCTAAAACCGCACGGTTTGCAGTTCGGCCCGGACCCGGCCAGCAGCAACCGGGCGGCCCTGGGCGGTATTCTGTCTAACAATGCCACGGGTAGCCATTCGATCCTGTACGGGATGGCGGTCGATCATCTGTTGGAGGCCAAGGTCATCCTGAGTGACGGTTCACCGGCTCACTTTCGGCCGCTTGACGCCAGCGAGTTGGCTCAACAGTACGAAAAGAACGGGCTGGAAGGGCAAATCTATCGGACGATTGGCCGGCTGGTCGATGATGAGACTAACCGCGACATTATCCGCCGGGGTACGCCGCGTCACTGGCGGCGCTGTGGCGGCTACAACTTGGGGCGCTTCATCACCGATGGTAGTATCGATCACTATGTGATGTCCGATCCCCGCTTTAACCTGGCCAACCTGATCGCCGGGGCGGAGGGCACTTTAGCCGTCATCACCGAACTCAAGCTCAAGCTGGTGCCCCGGCCAAAGATGACGGCCCTGGCCATAGTGGAGTTCGACAACTTGCAGGCCTCGCTGGAGGCGGTGCCGGCCATCCTGGAGACTCAACCGTCCGCCGTCGAACTGCTTGACAATTTAGGGTTGACGATGGCGCGTGAAGTGCCGGAGTACGCCCGCTTAATGCAGACCTTTCTAGCCGGCACGCCTTATTGCCTGCACGTCACCGAGTATTACGGTGAGAGCGAGGCTGAACTCCAGGCCAAAATCGATCACCTGCGCGATCACTTGCGTCGGCGGGGGGTGAAGACCGCAGCCATTAACGCCGTTTTTGATCCGCAGCGGCAGGCCAATGTTTGGAAGGTCCGCAAAGTTGGCCTGGGGCTGCTGATGAGCGTGCGCAGCGATTATAAGCCTATCCCTTTTATTGAAGATACGGCTGTGCCGGTCGAGCACCTGGCCGAATACATTCCGCGTCTGGAGAAGTTTTGCCACAGCCTGGGCACGCGTATGGTCTACTATGCTCACGCCAGCGCCGGCTGCCTCCACATCCGGCCGATGGTCAACACCAAGCTCGCTTCGGAAATGAGTAAGATGGTGATCATTCAGCAGTTCACGGCCGAGTTGCTGCGTGAATATGGCGGCGCTTTTTCCAGTGAACACGGCGACGGTCGGGCGCGGAGCTGGCTTAATGCCCACTTTTTTGGCCCGGCCCTCTACGACCTGTTCAAACAGGTCAAGGCCGCCTTTGATCCTCACCACCTGCTCAATCCGGGTAACATCGTTGAAGCGCCCTTGATGACCGAAAACCTGCGCTTTGGTAAAGACTATCAGGTCATGGCCCTCCAGACGCAACTCCACTTTTCGGAAAGCTTGCCGATGGCGATCGAGATGTGTAACGGGGCCGGGGTTTGCCGGAAGTTGACTACCGGCGCTATGTGCCCCAGTTTTATGGCTACCCGCGAAGAAGAGGATAGCACGCGAGGCCGGGCAAATATGCTGCGCGCGGCGCTGGCGGGCCGGCTGCCGCCCGAAGAGTTTGTCAGCCCCCGGATGTACCGGGTGATGGAGCTGTGCGTTAGCTGCAAAGCTTGTAAATCAGAGTGTCCCTCGTCGGTGGATATGGCCAAAATCAAAACCGAGTTCCTGGTTCACTATTATCAGGCTCACCGGCGGCCCTGGCGCGATTATCTCTTCGGCTATGTCACCCTGCTCAGCCGCTTCAACAGCGGACCTCAGGCCCGGCTGGCCAATTGGCTTCTGGCTCGTAAGCCCGTTCGGAGTTTCCTGGCTAGATATCTTGGCCTCGATCCTCACCGCGATCTGCCCCAGTATGCTCGCCTGCCGTTTACCACCTGGTTCAAACGCCGCAGCCTCAACAATGAGCAATTAGCAATTAACAATGAGCAATTAGCAGTTAACAATGAACAATTAGTAATTAACAGCCCTCCAATCCTCCAGCTTTCCAGCCTTCCAACCTTCCAATCTTCCGACCTTCCATCTTCCTCCCAAGTTGTCCTCTTTAATGATACCTTGAACACCTACAGCTACCCTCACGTCTCCATCGCGGCGACGGAGGTTTTGGAAGCGGCCGGTTTCGAAGTGATTCTGCCCGGCGTGACTGACTGCGGTCGACCGGCGCTGTCGAAGGGCTTGGTTAAGCTGGCCCGCCAATTAGCGACAAAGACGTTGGATCGACTTTATCCGCTGGCTTTAGCCGGTCTGCCGATCATCTTTCTGGAACCCAGCGAGTTGTCGATGGTCACCGATGATTTCGCGGCTTTGCTGCCGGATGATGAACGGGTCACGGTGGTGGCCAAGCAAAGCCTCAGCTTTGAGCAGTTTATCGCGCGCCTGGCCGATGAAGACCGGCTGACCCTGACCTTCACCTCCGAGAGCCGGCATCTGATCTTCCATGGACACTGCCATCAAAAATCTCTGTTCGGCACCCAAGCCGCGCATCGAGCCCTGACTCTGCCGCCTAATTACACCCTCGAAGAGATAGACACCAGTTGTTGCGGCATGGCCGGCTCCTTTGGCTACGAGGCCGAGCACTATGACATTTCGCTCAAAATGGCCGAGCGCCGCCTCCTGCCTGCTGTTCGAGCGGCCGGTCCGGAAACGCAGGTTGTTGCTGCCGGCCTGAGTTGCCGGCAGCAAATTAAACACGGCAGTGGGCGAGTGGCGCTGCATCCCGCGGAGGTACTACGACAAGCTTTAATTTAGACCGAATTCTGCAAATCTTTTGCTTCACCGACTCTTTTAGGTATAATTTACCACTGTTCTATCTATAGGTGAGCCGCGGAGTTTTTGTGACCGGGGCTGTAGAATTCCAAGGGCGGGATATCTAGGTGCAAATTGTAAGCCTCAAAAAAAGAAAAGTAGGGTGAGGCTTGCCGTAAACCCCCAGGGTGCCTGCGGGGTTTTTTGTTGCCATTTAAATCAAAGGAAGAGGAAAATTTATGAGCCTAGAAAGCACTTTGCAGCAAGAGCGGGTTATCCATCTTGATCTAAACCGGTTTGCCACAGTCGAGCGGGGGACATCGGTGAGAGAAACAGTTGAGGTCATGCGCCGGGACGGGCATCACTGCGCCGTTATTTTAGAGCAGGATGCCTTAGTTGGGATTTTTACGGATCGCGATATTTTGGAAAAGATCGTAGACTCTCCAGAAACCTGGGACCAGCCGATTGAGACAGTCATGACGCCGTCTCCCTTGACCATCAGTTCAATGGACTCGGCCGATAAGGGCCTGACCTTGATGGATGATATGCATTTCCGTAACGTTCCGGTTGTTGATCAAAATGGAGTAGTGGTCGGCACGCTGACCCATTACGCTATTATCAAGTACCTGTGTGATCGATTTCCGGAGACGGTGTATAACTTACCGCCCATGCCTGATCGGGTCGCGCGCAAACGAGATGGAGCGTAAAGATGAACTTATGGGGATGGAGGTTTTAAAGAATGGCTGAAATTAAACATCACATTGAGTTCCAGGAAATTGACTCAGTAATAATTCGCTTTGCCGGTGATTCCGGTGACGGGATGCAACTTACCGGCACTCAATTTAGCAATACGGCCGCAATCTTTGGCAATGACATCAGCACCCTGCCTGACTTTCCGGCCGAGATCAGGGCTCCGGCGGGGACGCTGGCCGGGGTTAGTGGTTTTCAGGTCAACTTTTCCAATCAAGATATTCTGACCCCCGGTGATGCTCCCCAGGTATTGGTGGCCATGAATCCGGCAGCGCTTAAAGTCAATCTTATCGACCTGGCGCCGGGTGGCAAAATTATCATCAATACGGATGCCTTCACCGATGCGAATCTCAAGAAGGCCGGCTATGAGAGTAACCCGCTTGAGGATGGTTCTCTGGACGGGTACGAACTCCACAAACTGCCCATCACCACGCTTAATCGCAATGCATTGCAGGATATCGAAGGCTTGTCAGCCAAAGACATCGATCGATGCAAAAACTTTTTCGCTTTGGGGCTAACCTTTTGGATTTACGATCGTCCCCTTGACACGACTTTGGAATACATTGCGGCCAGGTTTGCTCGCCGCGCAGAACTCCTCAATGCCAACCAAACCGCAGTCAGGGCCGGCTACAACGTTGGCCACAATACCGAGGCTTTTCAAACGCGTTTCCATATCAATCCGGCCCGATTGAGGCCTGGTCTATATCGGCGCATCACCGGGAATACAGCCCTGGCCTTGGGGTTGGTGACGGCTGCCTCTAAGGCCAGAAAGCCCCTATTCTATGGAACCTATCCTATTACGCCGGCAAGTGATATTCTGCACACTCTGGCTAACCTCAAACATTTCGGGGTCCGCACCTTTCAAGCCGAGGACGAAATTGCGGCGATGGGCTCGACAATTGGAGCCGCTTTTGGTGGCGCTTTTGCCGCGACGGGCACCAGTGGTCCTGGTGTTGCCTTAAAAAGTGAAGCCATTAACCTGGCGGTTGTCCTTGAACTGCCGATGGTCATTATTAATGTGCAGCGCGGCGGTCCTAGCACTGGCCTCCCAACCAAGACCGAACAGTCAGATTTGCTGCAAGTCATGTACGGCCGCAACGGTGAGAGTCCTGTTCCGGTCATTGCTCCAAACTCACCGAGCGATTGTTTCTATGCGGCCATCGAAGCCTTTCGGATGGCGGTGCGGGCCACTACCCCCGTCTTCATCCTAAGCGATGGTTATCTGGGCAATAGTGCCGAACCGTGGCTGATTCCCAACCCTGATGAAATTGAACCCATTGCTGTGGAACATCCTACCGAGGCTGATAGCGATGCTGACGGATTTAGGCCGTATAAGCGCAACCCGACGACTTTGGGCCGGTGGTGGGCCATTCCCGGGACACCCGGGTTAGAGCATCGTTTAGGCGGCTTGGGTAAGCAGCCCGAAACCGGTAATGTCTCCTATCTTCCGTTTGAGCACGAGCAGATGGTGCGAGAAAGAGGTGAGAAGATAGCCCGCCTGGTCGACATTATACCGGACCAAGAAATTGTTGGTCCTCAAGAGGGTGATCTGTTGGTGGTCACTTGGGGCAGCACGTTTGGAGCAGTGCGTTCATCTGTGCTGCGGCTGCAAAAACAAGGGTACACGGTCTCCCACGCGCACATTCGTTATCTGAATCCAATGCCGCGTAACTTGGGTGACATCCTGCCGAGGTTCAAACGCATCTTGGTGCCGGAGATGAATCTGGGACAGCTAATCACCTTGCTTCGCAGTCGCTATTATGGGGATCACCGCTTTATTCCTTTTTCAAAAGTGCAAGGCCGCCCATTCACGATTACTGAAATCGAAGATAAAGTTAAATCGCTGTTAGTATAACCAGGGAGAGAAGATAATGAGCGAAATGATAAAACTGTCCCGTAAAGATTTTGTGTCTGACCAAACGGTTCGATGGTGCCCGGGTTGCGGCGATTACGCTATTCTGGCGCAAATGCAAAAAGTGTTACCGGATTTAGGCATTCCCAAAGAGAAGATTGTCTTCATTTCCGGGATCGGATGCTCTAGCCGCTTTCCCTATTATATGAATACCTACGGGATCCATAGTATCCACGGCCGGGCCCCTACCCTAGCGAGTGGGCTAAAGATTGCCAATCCTGAGTTGAGCGTCTGGGTTATCACCGGGGATGGAGATGGCTTGTCGATCGGCGGCAATCACCTGCTTCACATTTTACGTCGTAATATCGACGTCAATATCATTCTCTTTAACAACCGGATCTATGGCCTGACCAAAGGTCAGTATTCACCCACCTCCCTGCACGGGCATAAAACCAAATCTTCGCCCATGGGCTCAATTGAGCAGGCGATCAACCCGATTTCGGTCGCTATTGGGGCGGAAGCGACTTTTATCGCCCGCACGATCGATACCAATGTAAAACACATGGCCGAGACCCTTCAGCGCGCCGCCGAACATAAAGGTACTTCGTTTGTCGAAATCTATCAGAATTGCGTGATCTTCAATGATGGTGCCTGGGGTTACGCCACTGATCCTAAAGTGAGAGAGGAAAACGTGTTGGCTCTGGAGCATGGAAAACCTATGGTTTTCGGTAAGAACCGAGACAAGGGGATCCGTTTGAATGAGTTAAAGCCGGAAATAGTTTCGCTTGACGCGGTGGCTCAGGAAGATTTGTTGGTGCATAACGAAAAAGCGACCGAACCGAGTTTGGCCTACTTGCTCAGCCGGATGAGACAGCCTCAATTCCCTGAACCAATCGGCGTTTTTCGGGCCATTGAACTTCCAGTTTATGAAGTGGAGCTTATGGCCCAAATCGAGGAGTCAGTTCGTTCCAGAGGGCGCGGTGAACTGTACGAACTATACAGCAATGCCGACACCTGGGAAGTGTCCAGTGAGTTCGATGAAGAATATATGGGTGTTATCTTCCACGGTGAGGGTCCCGCTGTACCCAGAGTTGAACATTCGATGTTTACGGACACGTTGGACGCTCTTGACCCTAAGCAACCGCTTATTGCCCATGTCGATATTTCGCTGGCAGAAGCGGTACAACAACTCAAGAGTTTGAGTGTCGGATTTATGGCTCTGGTGGATGACAGTGGTCAATTAGTAGGCGTATTTACCGAAGGGGACGTTTTCTTTAAAGTGGCTTGTCGGATCTTGAACTTAAACCAGGAAAAGGTCAAGGACTACATGACCACTAATGTCACTACCCTAGGAGCCGAAGCTACCATCGCTGACGCCTTGCACTTGATGGCCATTCATCAGTTCCGACATATTCCTATTGTCGATGGGGAGGGAAAGCCGCAGGGGGTTATATCTTTCCGGTCGGTCGTTCATTACATCGAAAAGAACTTTGGACCGAATGGTCAAAAAAATGGTCATCAGTAGGTTAACTGACCATTTCATGTTGCTGTGAGCTAACCGGCGATCCTGAGGATCCTCAGGGTCGCCGGTTTCAAAATAGTCGCTTTTAATAATGGTATCTCTCACGCAACGGATCAAGTCCAAAGCTTACGAGCTTGGTTTTGACCTGATTGGAATTGCCCCCGCTGAACGTGCTCCTCACGCGGAAGCTTATCACCGGTGGATCGCCAATCGATATCATGCTACTATGGAATGGCTGGCGCGCCACCCCGAGCGCCGAGAAGATCCCCGCCTGGTTATCCCCGGGGCCCGGTCGGTGATTGTCGTCGGTTTGTCTTACTTCGCAGTCGATCCCCCGCTTGAAATTTGGAATGACCCTTCCAGAGGACGAATAGCTCGCTATGCTTGGGGGTTAGACTATCACGATATTATGCTGCCCCGGTTAAGGTCGCTGGGTCAATTCTTGGATAACGAGACCAGAGCCTCTCCTCAGCGGTCTTATGTGGACACCGGTCCTATTTTGGAACGTTCATTCGCTTCACGGGCAGGGCTGGGTTTTGTGGGCAAAAACACGCTGTTGATTAATCCCAAATTAGGCTCTTATCTATTTTTGGGTGAAATTCTGGTCGGTCTTGATTTGGAATATGATGAGCCGGCAGAGGAGAAAGGGGCGTTATGCCGCGTTGACCCAGCCGGAGAGTCAAAGCGGGTCGGTACCTGTGGGAACTGTAGTCGTTGTCTTCAGATTTGTCCGACCCATGCCTTCCCTGCGCCCTATATTCTTGACAGCAATCGTTGTATTTCTTATCTCACTATTGAACATAAAGGTTCTCTCCCACCCGAAATTCGTCCATTGATGAAAAATTGGATTTTTGGCTGTGACGAGTGTCAGGAGATTTGTCCATGGGTGCGCCGGTACTCTCAGCCCACGGCGGCTAAATTTCTACACTATGAGCCGGATTGGGCTGCCCCAAAACTACTTGATTTATTGAGTATGAACGAGTCTGTTTTTCGGGCTCGTTTCAAGGGGACCCCTGTTTACCGGACTAAACGGCGTGGTCTATTGCGTAACGTCGCCGTAGCTATAGGGAATTGGGGAGATGGTGAAGCCCTGCCTATTTTGGAACATGTGGTTAAAAACGAAGACGACCTCCTTATCCGGGAACACGCGGCTTGGGCTATTGCTCGGATAAGACGCAGCTAAATTCGCCAGTGAAGTAGCCCAAACTTCAGACGGGCTAATTTTGCTTGGTGGTATCAAGTGGCATAAAGTAAGAGAGGAATCTCTACTTCCTCTGGGGACAGACCTCCATGATGCCCCCGTTGTTTCACTGAAAACTTGTCTTTTTCAAACCACCAAACCGATTGCCCGGGGAATGGCAGAATTACCAGATTGCCAACTCGACTCTGAAATGAAGCAGAGACCGGCGTCGGGCCAAAAAAACCATTTTTCACTAAATCGGCAACTGGATAAACCTCAGCCACGCCAGCCAATTCATTGCTCAACAAAGCCTGGACTTGGTCGAGTTGATCTTCTTTGATATAGAGAAACATGTCACGGCATGACCCGGCTGGGACGAGGAGCTCGTTACGGTGATTAATTTTGAGGGCTCGTTCTATACCGGTAAATCTGGCATCAAGGTTCAGATAAACCGTGGCCTCTGGATCGATAGTCGTCTGACCGTGATCGGCTGTGATCATTAGTAGCGTATTAGTGGTTTGCCCGGCGAATTTCTTAAAGAACAAGCGATCAATGATGGTGAGAGCAGCGTCAATCTCGGCCTCTACCTGAGGAGAATTTGGTCCGTAATCGTGGCAGACGCCATCAATCTTGTCGAAGTAGAGGAGGTAGTAACCTGCTGAGTTTTTTTGTTGTGTGAGCAGAGCAACCAAATTTACGAGCGCTTCTGGTAACGTCCGATATGGAACCACGTTGGCTCCATCCAGCATCACCCGGGAGTAAGTTGAATCAGCATAGGTGCGCTCCTGAAAAATATGAGCTTTGACGGCTTGAGTATTAAGGTGCTGGTAAAAGTTCTCCTTGGGGAAGAGCAAGTCAGCTTGCACATTATGTGAGGCAAGCTGCTCGCGTTGAGAGGTTCCGGCCAAAGAGAAGAGCAGGGGAGCAATGATCATATCAACCGCCGGGTCATAATATTGCCACTCAAAAATACCATGTTGACCTACCGGTTGTCCGGTATGGATACATGTGACATGAGCAGCGGTTGTTGACGGAAACTGTGAAGTTAGTTTGGTGACTACGCCGTGGCGGCTAATTTCGGCAAGCAGAGGATGATCCTGAAACCGCTCAAAGAAGTGCCAGCCAAACGAGTCAAGCAATAACAGTATCACTGAATCGTAACGCCGATCCAATCCTTCCAGCGGCTTGCCAAATGATGGTGTGCCAGTCAGCATGTGATAAATAGTTGCTGGCAAATCGGCAAAACAACCAGTACCATATCTGGGCCTGATAAACCCAGCATGTAGCTTCATTGAGGTGACTTACTCCTTCGACTTTTTCTTTAACCGCTTGCGCAAGACTTCAGGAATATCACCCCCTAGTGAAAGAATTTCCAATGCCTCGGCGCTGGTTAGAGGCGAAACCTCGTCACCGTGCAAAGCAAAATCATCGCCGCTAGCTGGTGAGTCGCTAGGGGCTGTCACGGTTAAGGGGGTAGCAGCCTCACTCTCAACCGCTTCGGCAGCCTCTTCATCTGCTCGCATAGCAGCATCAACGATGGCTTGCTGCACCCAATCGATGACTTCGCCAGGATCGGTTAACAGCAAGGCTCCCCGTTCAATGAGATCTCGATTGTTAGCCGTGTCGGCCTTAACAAAGACCGGCAGACCGCGTTCCAACGCTGAAGTGGCTCGGTCTTGCGAGGTCTCATCGCTCTCGGGAACAAGAAGGGCCATCGTCAAATGATCAATCAGTAGATTGCGTGCGTCGGCCAGACGTTCCTGATAGGCGGTGTCCGGATTAAAAGGACTGATCAGCAGCGTTCGATTCGCCTCAATAGCAGCATCAAGGCGAGAGGTTGTTTCGGCAAAGGCGCCAAGTCCCATAGGTAGGACAGCAGTCGTATAACCGCTGGGAGTCTTAAGCATGGCTTCAAATGAAGCCCGATCCAAGCCGCGCCCGTAACCGCTGATCAAGCCGATTTCTTCGCGCTCCAAGGCTAGCATTAGCGTCTTGATAAAATCGGCGGTGGATACATCTGGGTCTTGTTGACCCAGCATTGTTACTCCCGCCTGGTTCAGCAAGAAATTGGCGCCGCGTATCCAAAGCAATAAGGGTTGCTGCATAGGCAGCAAATAATAGACCAGCCGCCTTGGAAAGCGCGGATCAGTCCGGAGAATTGGCTCTACGCCTTGCTTCGACCACCGCTCAAGCTGACCAGCCCAAACATCCAACTTAGCTGTTGAGCGAATAAGCCGCTCAGCCTGATCGTCGGACAAACCAAACGTGGTCGTCAGCTCCAACGGTGAAAGATCGACAAGTTCAGACAATAAGCGCCGATCGGTCACACACCAGCGTTGAATCACCGGCTTAATCAAGTTGAGCCTAAGCCCGCTCTCATTGATCAGTGTGAGCCAGTATACGATTTCATTGTAGGTTGACATCTATATCTGCGGGTATTCTTGCCCCAATTTCTGAGTTTTCAGGCCTTATCGAACGACGGATTCAAGGCAGGCCACATCAAGCGTGGCTCAATCCGCCATGCTCTATAAAACTGTCAGCCGACTTGCACCCTCTCTGCCCAGACCAAAGTCTGTCCCAGGAAGACACTATCGTCAGCAAATTCGTTATTGAACACGCAAGCGAATTACGCAGGGTTCGGGAAAGTTACCGGTCTGATCGACGACAACCAACCGGAGACTATAGTCGCCAGGGGAAACAGTATCGCTGTTCCATTGGCCGAGAACACCTTGCTCAACCGGCGTATCATAGCGACTAATGAATCCCCAGTTACCGCTAATCGGGTCTTGAAATTCGAACTTGTAGTAGTCAAAATTATCTATCGTAGCCGTGCCAACAATTTGCACGACGCCGTCCACCTGAGCTCCATTACTGGGCTGCGAGATAGAAATCCCAGTCGTAAGACAACTCGTCGGTTGACCGGAGGTTAGGGGTTGTGTTGTAGGTTGTTCCTGCGGTACAGCCGTATCATTGACTTCCGGAACGATAGCTTCCACCAGGGTTGGTGTAGGGACCAATGGCGTCAGTGTAGCCGTGGGCGTCGGCGGAAACAATTGGGGTGGTGTTGGCGTTGGCGGTAACTGTTGGATAGGCGTAGGTATGGGCGTATTTGGCGCTGGCGGCACAATTTGAGGAGTTACCAAATTGAGATAGTAGACGCCAAACATGGCGATAAAAACGATCAGCAGTCCGACAATATAGCGCGTAATTCTAACATTTGCATTCTCACGTTCGAGCGTAAAAATAGACCGGGTCCGATCTTTGCGGGCCAGCCAGATTAATCTCAGAAAAAACAGGCCGAGTAAACCCAAGCCGATATAAAGCCAGGTGGAAAGGAAAACTATTGGCCTGAGAAATTCCAGCATATGATATTATAAGTTCTCTAACTTTCATCGGTATCAGGTTGTGATGGTCGGGAGGAAAAATGTTCCCCTTATATTACCATCTTAGTGGTCGTAACCGTCATTATCGATTAATGGGATATAGTGGCTACGCAGCAAGTTTGGGCGCTGGAATACGCTTGTCATCGGGAGTGGGCGCCTCCACTATTTGATTGCAGTGAGAGTATACAACAGGCGAGGGTAGACGCAAATCAATTATGATTGGGAAATGTCTTCAAAGTACTAGTATAAGGTGAGAAGTTCAACGTCAGCCGAGGTTTTCCAAAACTCCTTTAAGAAGTTGGGTGAGGTAAGGAACAATCTTTTTTCCAGCCTCCAATACTTCTTCGTGGGTAGTCTCTTGACCGGAGAAAACCTGTTCTACGGCCACATTTGTGATGCTGCTAATTCCTAGTACGTCCATACCGGCATGGTTAGCCACCACTGTTTCCGGTACGGTTGACATGCCAACAGCATCTGCACCGATTGTGCGTAAAAAACGAATTTCGGCGGGTGTCTCGAACGAGGGGCCGGCCACAAAGGCATAAATTCCCTCTTGGATAGAGATCCCTAGCGATTGAGCGACTTTGCGAGTCAGATGGATAAAATGAGTGCTGTAAGGATGAGTCATACTGGGAAAGCGCTCGCCAAATTCATTCAGGTTAGTACCACGTAGGGGATTATGCCCACCTAAGCCGACGAGGTTGAGATGGTCGGTAATGAGCATAAGGTCCCCGGCTTTGAAATTGCTGTTAATACCTCCGGCCGCATTGGTTACAATGAGCTGCTTGACGCCCAAGATATGCATCACCCGTACAGGCAACGTCAGGTGTTGCATGGTGTATCCCTCATAGAAATGGACTCGACCCTGCATCGCCAGGATTGTCTTACCGGCCAGTTTACCGATAACTAGACGTCCGGCGTGACCTGGGATGCTAGAGCAAGGAAAGTGGGGGATTTGTTCGTAAGGAATGATCTGCGCTTCTAAGATCTCATCGGCCAATGGACTTAAGCCCGAGCCGAGAATAAGGCCAATGGTGGGACGATGTTGAGTCTGGCGAAGAATATAATCGGCAGATTCCTTATAAGAGTGATAGGGATAAAATTCTTTTGATTGGTTTGGCATAAAAAGGATCCTTACCAGGGCTAAATAAACAATGCAGGTCGTAAAAACGCCTGCATTGTTTGATAACAGGGGAATTACTACCCGCTATCGATATAAACGCTCATTCAGAGGCACGATTACTTTTTCTCGTTGTCCTGGGTTAAATGGGCATAAACTTGGGTGGTAGAAATATTGGCGTGGCCCAGGAGTTTTTGAATATCCTGCAAAGATTTTCCCTGACTCAGCTTGTGTGCAGCGAAAGAGTGGCGCAGCGTGTGCGGAGTGACCTCAGATGAAATACCCACGCTCTCAACATAGTGTTTGATGATCAGCCACAAGCCCTGACGGGTCAATCGCTGGCCTCGGTTGTTAAGAAAAAGAGCGGCCTCATTAGGATCATGCGCTAGCTGCTCCCGACCGCCGTTGATGTAGTTGCGCAGCGTGGTCATCACTTGGCCAGTCAAGGGAATATCTCGCTCTTTATTAGCCCGTTTGCCGCGTACCGTAACTGCCCCCACAGTTTCAGCTTCAAACCGAATATCGTCGACATCCAGTGAAACGAGCTCTGTAACCCGCATACCGGAGGCGTAGAGCATTTCCAGTAAAGCCAGGTCTCGTTGGGCTTTAGGACCACTTTCCTGGTTGGGGGCCTGCAAAATCATGTCGATTTCACCCGGAGAAATAGCTTTAGGGAGACGCTTTTTCACTTTTGGCGAGTCCAGAGCGTAGGTGGGATCTTCCTTGAGGTGTCGCTCTGCCACCAGGAAATGAAAGAAAGATTTAATGGCAGCCACTTTACGAGCTACCGTTGAGGAGCTGTAACCGCTGTTTTTCAGATGCCCAATATAGCTGGTAATCATATCCTTGCCAACATCCCCCCAGCTTTCCACATCGTCTCCATTCTTATTTTCGTCGACGAATTGGGCAAACTGGTTCAGGTCGTTTTGGTAAGCCGCAATCGTATTATCGGCATACCTCTTTTCTTTCTCTAAGAATTCTAGAAAATTCCGGACATGATCATTCATGATTTGTTCCTTATCGGATGTAGGATGAAGCAATCTTAACAACGGCATCCTCGTTATGCTCCCCTTTATTTGAGAGGTTGGCCATCGCATTGTGACAAATACTTGCTATGCAGGTGATGACAAAGTTGATGTGGCAAGTCTGCTGTGCAACAGTCCGACGAAACTAAATCAAATAATAGGGGGAATTTACTGGGTTTATTCTACCAAAACTTTTCATAATGTTCAAGTTTATGCTATCGCCGTATAGATCTAAACTAACTCTGTTGTCGTTTTGCAATGGTTCAAACTTGTGTAGAATCCAGTCGCTCTTAGTAATGGCAGGTTTGGGCTGTCTTCAATTGCCAGAACCTTTTGCTTTTGGAAACTGTCATCCTCCTGAAAAGGAGCTAATTCTTGACAGGAATGTAGACTCATGGAAATTGGCAGAGTAAACATTAGAATAAGCGCTGAAGTAGGCTTCAAATTAGGGATACGCATAACTAAATGGATGCTCATACAAGTATTTTTCCCACTTGCCTCTATTCTGTCTCACTTCAATTATCGACAAGGGTCTAGTAAAGTCGGGGCGCAATACTTGATTGAGCAGGGATCAAAAAAGAGTACTCAAATAGAATATGACCTAATCTGAGTAGCTAGAAGCAATTTATTTGATATATGATCCCTTTATTAGTGAAGAAAACGGTCCTACGGTGAGTTTATTATCAATCAAAAAAACTGCAAAATTGACTTTAGTTGTCGCCTGTGGATTGGTTGGCTGTGGACGGGTTATTACCCCGACACCCGATACAGTTATAACATCAACGCCTACTCTGGTGGTGCAAGTGACTGGACCAACCCTGACTCCCCGCGCTACTTCTACGCCACGGCTCGCTACCCCTGTAGCCACGCCAACTCCTACTATCACCCCAACACCGGTCATTTACACGATTCAACCTGGTGATACGCTACTCAAAATCGCCCTTGAATTCGGTCGTTCAAACGAATCTATTCAAGAAGCAAATGGCATCATCGATCCTCGTTACCTGCAAATAGGTCAGCAACTGATTATACCTCCTCCGGAGATTGATCCTGAAGAGCCCCCCACCCCCACCCCCACCCCTTTGCCGTTAAATGTAACGGCTATTAACTTTCAACAGACTCGTCAAGGGACGCTCTGGTGCCTAGGCACAATTTACAATCCCGGTAACGTACCCCTAACCGAAATTGTATTAGAAGCCTCCTTGATGGATGAAAGTGGGGCCCTCCTAGCTCGCGAAGCTGCCTTTACCCAGTTAGATGTCGCCTTACCTGAGCAGTCGGTGCCTTTTGCCATTTTGTTTGATACACCACCGAGCAGCTTTGCGCAATACCAGATTGTACCGGTTTCAGGAGTGCCTCTGGCTGAGGACACTCGCTATTATTTTGACTTAGAAACCTTCGATGTCCGTGGAAATTTACAGAGCACTGGATCATATCAGGTAACGGGCCAACTCCACAATTTTGGCGGGGAAGATGTAGAGGTTGTACGGTTGGTGGTTATTGCTTTCGATGGGGAGGAACGTGCTTTAGCTCAACGGCAGGTAGAGTTAGCTATTTCTTTGCTTAAAGCGGGTGCAATCACCCCTTTTGAGGTAGTGTTGACAATTCCCAATGGAGAAGCAGATCATTATTCAGTACTGGCACAAGGGTTGAAGGCAGAATGACAACTGTCTAAGAGAACGGTTTAGTGGAGAGATGGTATTGATTAAACGCTATAGTCCGCGTGTAAGTGGGGCAATTTTTCTTGTGAATAGCTCATTTGATTAATGTCAGTTAAATTGGAATTTTGGAACGATAGGTTAAAATTTAGTTAAAGGGGGAGTATGCTCCAGTACTTCACGGACCTTGTGAATTAAATCCGAGGCTGAAAAGGGCTTGGCCAGAAAAGCAATCTCGTTTGCGAGGTGATCCTGGATCTTCATATCCATGGTAGTGTAACCTGAAGTTAGTAGTATCTTGGTGGTCGGGTACAGCACCTTGAACTGATCAATCAAGGCAACTCCGCCCATTTTCGGCATAACCGCGTCTGTCATTAATAAGTGAATTGGTCCTTGATTTTTTTTGGCCGTTGCCAGCGCTTCTTGGCCATGAGTGGCGGTTAATACATAGTAACCTTGTCGCTGCAAGATTCTGGTTGCTAGGTCCCGGACGTCAGACTCATCTTCAACCAATAAGATGGTTTCCGCGCCCCGTGGTAGAAGAGCAACTTCCGGCCTGGATGGGGTTGAGCCAGTTGCTTCCGAACTCCTTGGTAAGTAAATTTTGAAAGTTGTACCAAAGCCGGTCTCGCTATAAACCGAGATATGTCCGCCACTTTGTTCGACGATCCCAAAGACGGTTGCTAGTCCTAGACCGGTACCTTGGCTTTCAGGTTTGGTCGTAAAGAACGGTTCAAATATCTGGCTCTGAATCTCTTTGCTCATCCCAATGCCGGTGTCGGTTACACTTAGCAGAATAAACTCGCCTGGCTCAACGCCCAAGTGGCTAGCGCTGTAGGTTTGGTCGATCACTACGTTGTTGGTTTTGATCGTTAAACGACCTCCCTCTGGCATAGCGTCACGAGCATTAACGGCCAAATTAAGAATCACTTGCTCCATTTGACTAGGATCCGCTTTTATCGGCCATAAGTCCTTGGCTAACCTGATCTCGATTTCAATAGCGGCTTCAATTAATCGGTCTAGTAATTTATGGGTGTGCTCCACAACCTCGTTAAGATCCACCAGTTGCGGTTCCACAATCTGCTTGCGACTAAAAATCATTAATTGCCGGATCAAGGCAGAGGCTTGGTTGCCGGCCTGCCAGATTCTATCAACCATATTGCGGAGCTTAATTTGATCTGGGGGTAACTCTAGTCGAAGCAACTCGGCATAGCCGTTGATGGCTGTTAGAGTGTTATTAAAATCATGGGCGATACCACCGGTCAATTGACCAATTGCCTGCATTTTTTGGGCTTGACGATACTGATTTTCCAACTTTAGGGCTTCAGTAATGTCTTTCTTGATGGCTACATAGTTGACAATGACCCCTTGATGATCTCGCACCGGACTAATGACCACATCTTCTGTATACAATGAACCATCCTTGCGCCGATTGATCAATCGCCCCTGCCAAACTTGACCGGCTTTGAGGGTGGTCCACATCTCCTGGTAAAAGTCTTTATCGTGTTTGTTGCTTTTCAACAAGCGGGGGTTCTGGCCGATTGCCTCGCTGGCTTGATAGCCAGTGAGGCGCTCAAAGGCTGGGTTAACATACTGAATAGAACCTTTTACATCGGTAATAACGATGCTTTCCGGGCTTTGCTCAATTGCCGTATAGAGCTGACGTTGGGTATCAGCTAGGCGGATGCGACGCAGGGCACTGGCTGATTGGTCTGCTACGCGCTGCACCAGGTTTATCAGCTCTTTATCAAAATTATACCAAGCGGCTTGGCCCAAATTGAAAAAACCGATGATCTCACCGTTTGCGATCAGGGGCACTACGAGAAGGGACTTAAGGGAGTGTTTCTTTAGAAAAGAACTGATCGGCTCCAACTCAGCGTCGACTTCGCCTGTCTCAATAACAAAAGGTCGGTGATTATTGATACTCTCCTGCCAGGCCGGATTGTCGGTCAGCGACCAGATCAACCCCAGAGTTGATGACTGATCGCCGCTGGCATATTCAGCGACGATAGTGACCGTGGCTTTTTGAGGATCCAGAATAGCGACAGACACCCAACTCAATTGCAGGTTGAGGCCTAGTTCACGGCAGGCAGTGCTCAGGACTGGTTCAGGCTCTAGACTGGCAGCAGAGGTGGTAATGATTTGATTGAGCAAAGTCAGTTCATGATTGCGGCGCCGAATTTCTTGTTCGATGCTGTGGCGGTTGGCAATTTCTTGCTGAGCTTGCTCAAACAGGCGGGCATTTTCAATAGCCAGGGCGGCGTTCGCCGCCAAAGGTTCCAGTAATTTGCTGTCGGCTTCCGTAAAGCGCCCCACTCGTTCATCCACGACTTGAAGCGCCCCGATAACTCGATCTTTAACTTGCAGCGGGAGGCTTAATATTGAGCGTAATTCAAGGCCTAACGTTTGATCGACGATAGGGTGGTGGCGTGGATCGAGCCGCGTATCCGGAATGATGAGCGCTTGTCGATGTTCAGTTACCCAGCCGGCAATGCCCACGCCCCGAGGCAACCGCCACCCCTGCGGGGTGAGTAGTGATGCCGACGTTGCTTGCCGGCAGACCAGTTCATTCGTGTCCGGATCTATCAACCAGACTGACCAGGCGCTGACTTTCAAAAAGTCTCTCATACCTTCCAGCAAGGTAGTAAGCACTTGGTCAAGGTCTTGAGTAGAGGTGAAGGTCTGGCTGGCTCTCTCAAGCAGCTCTAGTTGTTGATTCCGCCGTCGGAGCTCGGCTTCTACCTGCTTCCGATCGGCCAACTCCTGCTGGGTCTGTTCTAGGAGGGTCGCTTTTTCCAGAGCAATAGCCGCCGCCGTGGCTAGAGGCTGTAATCTGCAACCGTCCTCTTCCGAAAAGGCCCCCGGTTCATCCGAATCGATCCGGAGCAACCCCAAGACTGTCTCTTTCGAGCAAATTGGGACAACCAGGTAGGCGCGGACCCAAAAGCTCTCTTCATTCTTAACCCAGCGTGGTTCGCGCTCGGTATCGGGGACGAGGATTGGCTGCCGGGTCTGGATAGCGTCGATATCGATGGGCAAATCGGACAGCCGCTGAACCAGGCAATCGATGGGGTGCTTGCCAGCCCAGGCCTGGTACCCTTGCCAGGCTCCAATCCGCAACTCAACGCCATTGAGTAGCATAATATGGGCATTTTTGTAGGGCAGCAAGCGTTCCACTTGACGCAAGATTTCAGTCAGGACAGCTTGGGAGTCAGTTTGTGAAACGAGGGCCAGGTTAATCTCATTCAGGGTTTCGGCTAACAAGCGGTGTTCTCGTTCTGCTGCTAACAAGGGCTGGTAATCAAGAGGTTTTGAAGTCAATCGGATCATAGGTTTTCTATTCTTTAATTAGGGTGATGCAGCGTTAGGGGCTGACTCTCGTGATACAATAGAGGGTTGGAGGATACGAAGCGACGGCCGATCAGTCTCTCGGCTGCGTGGCAAAAATATTTTGAACGTGGTCCCCTGTCCCAGGTCACTGTCGACCCAAATGTGGCCACCACTCCGCCGTACAATCGAAGAGACAGCCGCCAATCCCAACCCGGTACCTTTCCCGGGTTTCTTGGTCGTAAAGAAGGGTTTAAAGATGACCTTCATAGTCTCCTGATCCATGCCAACACCGGTATCTTTGACGGCTAACATAACATAGGGGCCGGGTTTAAGATCCATCTGCCCGCCGGTGTGGCTCTTTTCCAGAAAGACATTACCGGTTTCGATAGTTAGCCGGCCTGCATAAGGCATGGCATCACGGGCATTGATGACCAGGTTCATTAAAACCTGTTCAAGTTGTCCCTGGTCGGCGGCGACCCAGCCCAGGTCCGGCGCAAGCCTAACCTCCATGTCAATATTTTGGCCAATTAGTCGCCTTAGCATATCTTCTAAGTCTGTTAAAATATCGTTGAGGGATATTTCTCGAATATCTGCCGGCTGTCTGCGGCTAAGGCTCAACAGTTGTCGGTTAAGAGCCGCGGCTCGCTGGCCGGCTTGCTTAATTTTTTCCATATCGTGACGCCAGCCGGATTGATCACTCACTAAGCCGCTAAGCAGACGCTCGCTGTAACCGTTAATAACCTGGAGTAAGTTGTTGAACTCATGGGCCAAAGTGCCGGCCATGCGATCGATTGCTTCCGTTTTTTGATAGTGAAGAAACTCTTCTTGCTTAATTTCAATTTGGGCTAACTTGGTTTCAGCCGCTTGGAGTTGGAGATGCTGGCTTATTCGCTGGCGTAACAGACGCCACTCAATGGGTTTGGTTAGGTAATCGGTGGCCCCGGCCTCGAGCGCTTGAGCAATTGAGGCCCGATCCGTCAAGCCGCTGATCAACAGAAGCGGGATTTGGTCACCGCCCGGCCGCTGACGGAGCCGGGCACAGAATTCAACGCCGTTCATGTCCGATATTTCGATATCAAGCAGAAACAGATCGGGTCGCTGTAGATCAAAGAGGGCTAGACCCTCCTGTCCATTTTCCGCCTCGAGTACAGTCCAGCCTTCTTTCTCGATCAGATGCCGTAGCATTAAACGCCCAATTCTATTATCATCAACGATCAAGATTGAGGCAGACGACGATGTTTCCATAGCTTCGAGACCTTTGAACCGCTATGTACCCTGCTAGGCAACGATCAATTTTGAATAGAAACAGGTAAAAAGTGAATAATTACACAAAAGCGGGAGCAACTAAATTAGCCACTTTAATTTAGCAATCACTAAACATTCTATTACAGATTCGACAGGGCAACAATCGGGCAAAATCTTGAAAAACCTGTCGGGTAAAACCCTACGATTAGCAGGCGACAATGGGAGGACTAGAGACGGAAAAAAAGCGGCTCTTTACGTTTCTGCAGTGATCAACCCGATCCGAATAGCATATCGAACTAATCCGGCGACATCGTGAATCTTTAAGCGGGCCATAAGGTGAGTGCGATGGGTCTCCACTGTTTTTATGCTGAGCCCAAGTTTTTGGGCAATTTCTTTGTTAGTGTGCCCTTTGGCAATCAAGCGTAACACTTCCAATTGGCGAGGGGTTAAATGTTCAACCGGCGTCAGGTTTTGATCCGTCCGCCGTACGTAATCGGCTACATGTTTAGCCACTTCAGTGCTGAGATATGTTTCACCCTTAACTACCGCCGAGATAGCGGCTTCCAATTCAGAGGTATGGGCATCTTTCAATAAATAGCCATGGGCACCAACCTTAAGTGCGCCCAAGACATACTCCTCGGTCGCGTACATCGACAACATAACAATCCGCATTTCCGGGTACTGATCAACAACTTGAGCCGCGACTTGCAGACCGCTTAAGCCCGGCATCGTGATGTCTAGCAAGGCCACGGTCGGGCGGTATTGTTCGATCAGGCGCAAAGCTTCGGCTCCATCCCCTGCTTCGGCCACCACTTCCATGTCGGGACAGCTTTCTATTAGCGCTCGAAAGCCGGATCTTACCAAAGTATGGTCATCAGCAAGTAAAACACGAATTGGATTCACTGGTATTCTTGCTCCTTTTAACCCGGTTGCAAAATGGATACAATAGTTTCTAGTCTACCGCATAACCAGGTGGAATACAATCATGAGAATACAGGAATGTCCCACGGGTAAATACCTTAGGTAAAAGTTCGGGTCATTGCCTTATCCGGCCTCGAGACTCAACGGAATATAGATTTGAAGCTCGGTTCCCTGCCCGGGCCGAGAGTCGATCTCCAACGTTCCTTGGACCGAGGCTAGCCGCTCTTGCATCCCTAACAGGCCCATGCTGGTTCCTTGTTTGGCCTGCTCCAGCATCGCTTTTGCCTGAAAACCAATTCCGTCATCCTGAATCGTCAGCCATAATTGCTCTTCCATCTGCCGTAGTTCAATCCAGACGTGTTGGGCCTGGGCGTGGCGGCTAATGTTGGTCAGCGCCTCTTGCGTAACCCGGAAACAGACCGTCTCCAATTGGGACGGTAGCTTCATAGCCGGTGGATCAACCAGAAACTGACTGGTAAAGCCTGAGTGTTGAGCCTGCCGATCGATATACCAGCGTAGCGTCGCCACTAGCCCCAGATCATCAAGCATGGACGGCCGCAAATCCAGAGACAGGTTGCGAACCTGCTGCAAAAGCTGGTCCACGGTGCTAAGGCAATGAGTCAGATGAGTGGTCAATGGTTCAATGCGGAACTGCTGATGGATCTTTTGCAGTTGAAGTCTGATCAAAGTTAAACTTTGCCCCAGTTCATCGTGCAGTTCTCGGGCCAGCCGACGGCGCTCGGCTTCCTGGGCTTCGATGAGCTGGCGTGACAGAGCCGCTAATCTTGTTTGGCTAGCCTGGACTTCCTCAAAAAGGTGGGCGTGGTGCAGGGCCACGGCCAGTTGGTTGGCTACCTCGCAGGCAATAGCCTGATCTTGGTCACTGAAGGCAACCGGGTGATCGCCAGTACTGAGGTTCAGGGCCCCTATGAATTCGTGCTGAACAAATAACGGGACAATGAGCAGGGTTTGGATACCTTCCGCCGCCAAATCTTTTGCAAGATGGGACGGATCGACGATAGCCGGCAAATCGTCCAAAACCAAGGCTTGTCCTGGCTTTAAGTTTTGTAAAGCCTCCATGGCAGCGGCATAAGGGATAGGCCGACCGGCTTGGACCTGGGACGTCTCATCAGCGCCATTGACCGCCAAAATAATGCCAGCTTGGGCTTGATGATCGAACAGAGTTACGCTGGCGCGTTGGCAGGAGATCAGTTGACGAGTCCGCTTCAGGGCAGCCTCAGCAATCTCCGCCGGAGTGCGCGCTGCCAAAATATCTCGCCCAATCTCATTCAAGACTTCTAGTCGCTCGGTATGCTGGCGTAAAGCTTGCTCAGTCACCTTAAGATCGGTAAGATTCTGGGTAACGGCGACGATGCCGGAAATTGTCCGATCGTCTTCCAAAAAGGGAAAATAGGTAACACTCATGAACTGGCGGCCGGCGATTGGATACTCAAACCAGGCCCGGTAATTGATTGTTTCTCCGGCCAGGCAGCGATCAAATTCGGATTTGACGACATCCTCAAAAACTTGCGGTCCCAGGTACTCGATAACAGTACGGCCTACAATTTCTTCACGCCGTTTGCCGCTCATGGTTAGATAAGCCTGATTGACAATTTGATACACATAGTTTTTGTCTATCAACGAAACTCCGTCAGGTGTAGCCGAGACAATTCTTTCATAGCGACGCAGACTCTCCTCGGCCTTCTTGCGTTCGGTCAAATCGTGTAGGGTAACAAAAACCTGGTACGGTTTGTCCTCGCCCGGCCGGAACTGCGGAATGGCGGTGATACTGACCCAGACGAAATCCTCGCGCCGCGAGTTATAAACGCCGGCCGTGATGTCGCGAACCGCTTGACCGGTTGTTAAAGCCACCATCGAAGGGTTCTGCTCACCGGGAAAGTCCGACCCATCCTCATGGATAACTCGCCATTGCGGGGACAGCGAGGTCCGTCCCAAAAACTCTGCCCGGGATAGACCAAAGATCTCCAGCGCGGCGGGGTTGGCATCGATCAAAACCCCATCGGCCCGTTGGTAAAAGACTCCTTGGGCCATGTGTTCGTACATGGTCCGGTATCTGGTCTCGCTTTCCCGTAAGGCAGCCTCAGCTTGTTTGCGAGCGCTGATGTCCCGCACCATCGTTAGCAGGTGCGGCTCGCCGTCCAAGTCAATGATCTCCGCGGAGCTAATTGCATAGATGAGCCGGCCGGATTTGTGCCGGTACCGAATTTCAACATCGTGCAGGTGACCTTGTTGGGTTAGGCGTGCGACGATGTCGGTCCATTCGTCAAGATCAACCCACATGTTAAGCTCGCGGGAAGTTCGGCCAATGACTTCCTGGCGCTTGAAGCCAAACAAGTTCAGAAAAGCGCTGTTAACGTCGATGTACCGGGGCTCCGGACAACTGCTCAAGCTGATGGCGATGGGGCTGGCCTGAAAAACGGCTGCCAGGCGGCGCTCGGTCTGGCGGAGGGCCGCTTCAGTCTCTTGTCGCTCCAGGATTTCAGCCGCCAATTTAGCGTTCGTCTCGGTTAGATCTCGGGTGCGGGCTTCAACCTGTTGCTCCAACTTGTGCTGAAGTTGGGAGAGGGTGAGATGAGTCCTGACTCGAGCTTCGACTTCACTTATTTGAAACGGCTTGGTAACGAAATCCGCCCCACCCAGCTCAAACGCCTTAATTTTATCGATAGTGCCTTGCAGACCGCTGATGAAAATTACGGGGATGTGGCGGGTGTCGGGATCAGCTTTCAGCCGCCGGCAGACTTCGTAGCCATCCAGCCCAGGCATCAGGACATCGAGGAGAATTAAATCCGGCCGGTGAGTTACCACCAGGCCCAGAGCGTCTGACCCATTAAAGGCAAACTGGACCTCGTAGCCGGCTTCGGTCAAGAGGTCACCCAGCAAATTTAGGCTGCTGGGTTGATCGTCAACGACTAAAATTTTAGCCTTGTGGGTTGGGCGTGTCTCCCCATTCATCTTGGGTGTTGAACCTCCAGCGCTGCCGGGTTACCCTGAATAAGGCGAAAATACTGCTGCCGCAGTTCATCGATGTCGATCTCGGGTCGAGGCGCATCGAAAACGATTTTCCCCTGACTAAGTATAACCACCCGGTTTCCCAGTGACAAGCCCCGCTCGAGATTGTGGGTGGTCATTAAGATGGTGCGTTGCTCGATGCCGACCGCGTCGAGTAGTTGGCCTAGCCGGTCGGCGGCGTGTTGATCGAGGCCGGTGTCCGGCTCATCGAGCAGGAGGATGGGGGGGTTGTGCAAAATGGCCCGAGCAATGGCCAGCCGCTGCTGCATGCCACGCGAGTAAGTCCGGATCGGGTCAAACCGTCGCTCAAACAAACCCACCTGGCGCAGTACGGTCTCGATCCGGGCCGGGACCGCTTCCAGATCATACAGCCGGGCATAAAACTGAAGATTCTGCACCGCCGTCAAGTCGTCGTAGAGCAGCGGCTTGTGCGACACTAACCCGATGAAGCGGCGTAGTTGGCCGGCCGCTTTGGCCAGGGAATAGCCGTTGATCAAGACTTCGCCGGCTGTGGGTTTGCTCAAGGTGGCGACAATGTGCAGCAGCGTAGTTTTGCCGGCGCCGTTAGCCCCGAGCAGCGTCACAAAGTCGCCCGGGTTGATCGTCAAATCGATACCGCGCAGGACGACTCGGTGGCCAAAGGTTTTTACCAGCTTTTTGATTTCGATCATTTGCTTTTGGGAGTATCTGGAGAGTGAGGAGGATCATTTGCTGGAAAGTACTCGTAACGACTAAGCACCCATGACTAGTGATTAATCAACCGCCCAAGCCTCAGGCTCTAAATCCCCTAATCTCCCCCACGCCTCATCAATCCTACTAATTCAATTTTATAGCCGGCCCGGGCCTGACGATAGAGCGGCTCATCAATCTCGCCGGCAGCAAAAGCATCATCGAGCCGGGCCAACAGCAGCAGTAACTTTTGCTGCCGGGCGGCTGAGTCCATTTGAGGCACGCCGGCGGCCTGAGGCGGGCGGCGTGTGGCGTACATACCCACGGTCAGGACGATGGCCAGGCTCCCTAGCCCGAGCACCAGCCAACGGAGGAGATCCTGGTCGAGCATACTCGGCGGTGCGGCTACGGCTCCGGGCGGCATCGCGGCCAGAGCCTCGAGACTGTCCAAGCCGGAGAAGGTCAGGCTGAGGGAGTCACCCTGGGTAAAAGCGCCGCCGCTATAGGCGGCAAAACGGCTGTTTTGCAGATCTCGAAACTCAAGAAACTGGAGTTGGGGACTGGTTAAACTAACCGTCTCGCTTTGGGCTTCCAGCAGCAGGTTGATCGTCTCGATGGCTGCCGGGATAGGCAGCTCAACGGTGAGCGAGTCGCCCTCAGCCGGCAGCTCGTAGCTGGCGGCGATGACCAGACCTTCGGGACCGGGTACAATCGGCTCACTGGTGGTATAACCGTCGTCGGTGCGGCGGAAGCGATTCCCAAAATCGTTTTGAAACTCGACGTTCGTCGCCGCGGCCGGCAAGGTGAAGGCAAAGGTTTGGCCGTTTTGGCCGATGTAAGTTTTGTCACCGTTGTTGCTCAAGACAAAAATTTGCAGCACTTGCAGGCCATCCGGCTGGGGCGAAACAAGCTGGTTAAGCCGCGTCAACTGGACGGCCTCCGCATTGGTGGTAGTCTCATAGACGCTAAGATCGACCGTGGTCTGGCTGCTGTCGGGCGCAAAAGATTGAGGGCTGGTTAGATAGCTGACCTCGTCAAAGTAGCTTTCAATGACATAGAGGGTGGCGGGATCAGTGGCCAGATTGGCAAAGGTGTAGTTACCCTGGCTATCGGCCTGAGTGGTGTAGGTAATGACGCTCGCCTCGTTTTCAAAGGCATAGAGCGTGACCGGCAAGTCGCCTTGGGCCTGGTTGGCCGTGGCATTGATGATTTGACCGTTCAGGACGCCGTCGCGCCGGGGCAGCCGGTAGCCCAAGGCTCGCACCTGATCGAGGGCCAGCCACAACTCATCGTCACTCAGGCTCAGGTTAGTGTGAGCCTGACTGGCAGTATAACCGGCCTGCAGATCAGCCAAACTGCGCTGAGTCATCACCGCCAGGTCGGCAAAGCTGATCGACGCACTCGCCTGCTCAAGCGGCACGCCCTCGAGACCGTGACAACTGGCGCACTGTTCACCGTAGAGAGTGGCACCCGTTGCTAAAGTCTCAGGATTGGTATGCAGGCTCCAGGTGTAGGCGACCAAGTCCCAGATTTGGGCATCGTCAAAGCGATTGCCCCACGGGGGCATCAGCTTTTCAATCCGGCCGTTCTTGATGACGTCAAAATGTTCCGCCGGGGTGCGGTTGCGGTACACCTCGGGGTCGATGAGGTTGCCGACCGGATTGGGGATCGACTGGGCGGTAGGGCCATCCCCACGCCCGGTTGGACCGTGGCACGGCAGGCAGTTCTCAGCCCACAAGACTCTGCCGCCGGCCACCGAGGGGGTTGCCTCGGGGGCTTGGGCGGGTGGAGCGGCCTGGATATCGGTCAGAAACAGAGCGGTGAGGAGAAAGACTAAGCCGATGAGCGCGAGCGCAGAGGCTCCTCCTCGCCTCACGCCCGCACCTCTTCCCAGCGAGGCGGCGGCGTAGTTTCGCTTAATGACGCGCCGCAGCGAGCGCAGAAAGTGTCACCCAAATGGTAAGGCGAACTGCACTGCGGGCATGTGGGTTGGGCTGCGGCAGCCGGTCGCCGCATTTTTAGGGCTTCAATTTCGGCCTCTACCTCCCGCTTGAGCGCGGTATCTTCGACCGGTTTTTGGCGTAACTGAGCCACCAGGGCTTCAACGTCAGCCTCCAGCCCGGCTGCTTCCTCGGGGGAGAGTGGCTGGCTGAGCTGATCGAGCCGCTGCCGGAGTTGGGCAGCCTCGAGCTTGGTTTTGTTGAGGAGTGGTTCGTAATCTTCGGCCGTAACTTTGCCCATCTCGTAGTCAAAGGTGAGGTCGTGGATGGCATTGAGCAAAGCTTGATAACGAGCTTGCAGCTCTATCAGCGACTGACTCGCTGGCTCGGGGCTTTGTTCTAACGGCGGAGCTTTTTGCTCCAATAAAGGCAGGGCAACCAACCAAATCGCCGCGGCCATTAGGGCGATGATAATGATGATCGTTAGGACATCCATTTATGTCCCCTGGCCCGGTTGCGCCATCAGATCATTGAGCAATTGGTAGAGCTGCTGGTGCTCTATCGGGCCAATTTGAACGTGGGCGATGTTGCCGTCTTTGTCGATGAAGATCGTTTCCGGGACGCCGGTGATGGCGTAATCTTTGGAGATTTTACTGCCCAGATCGGGTCCGGAAGGGTAAGTAATGTTGTACTTGTCCATATAAGCTTGAGCTTCTTTTTCTGTATCGAGGTAATCCACGCCAAGAAAGACCACACCTCGATCCTGGTGCTCTCGCCAGGCTTGTTCCAGTAGGTCGGCTTCTTTAAAGCACTCGACACACCAACTGGCCCAAAAATTGATGACCACCACCTGGCCCCGTAGCTCCGAGAGCGTAATCGAGTCCTGATCAAACTGGTCGAACAGGGTCAGGGTGAAATCGGGGGCGACCTGGCCATGCAGACCGGTCGACTCGACGTCATGCATCTGGCTAATCACAATCGCCACCCAACCGAGAATGGCCAGCAAGCCGATGCTGAGAAAAACTTTCTTTAAAGCTCCCGTTGATTTTGGAGAGGTGACCGCTTGTTCCATCTATGTCCTTAGATCCTCTTCAACGCGCTTGAGATAATCATCGGCCAGGGGCGCCGGCGGCTCGGCGGATGGAGCCGGGGTGGCCGGGTTTTTCCAATCGCGTAAAATTGTGCCCAACCAGGCTACGCCTGCTACAAGTGCGATGACCGGCAGCACCCACAACAGAATAGTGGCCCCTTCAACTGGTGGTTCCAGCAGCACCCGATTGCCGTATTGTAAGGCGAAATAGTCTAAAATCTCCTGCTTAGTCTTGCCTTCGGCCAGCAAATCTCCGATTTGGCCGCGCCACTGATTACAGGTTTGCGTCTGGCAGTCGGACAAGTTGATGCCGACGCAGGTGGGACAGTTAAGCTGCTCAGCAACCTCGTTGACCTCGTCGTAAGTCGGTTCTTGGGCGAAGGCGACGGTAGGAAACAGTAAAAACAGCACGACCCATAACGAAAAGAAAGAACGTCTAACCATAATTTACCCCTTGGCCACGACCGCGCCGCCTACCTTGGCCGGCGATGTAAAGCGCTGCGGCGCATCTTGAGCTTTGGGCCAACCGGCAATGAGCGTGCCGACCATAAAAACGACGCCGCCAACCCAAATCCAGTTGACCAGCGGATTGATGTAGGCCTTGAAGGTGGCCGTTTCGCCGCTGCCCTCCCAACCGGCCAGGATAACGTACAGATCATCCTGCAAGGTACTGCGTTTGTCCGGGATGGTCATAGGCTGCTGCTGGACGACAAAAAACTCGCGAATGGGGACGACCTCGCCGGCCGGCCGGCCATTGTAGGTCACACTCAAGACGGCTTCGGTGATCAGCCGGTCATCCGGGCTGTCGCCTTCGCGCAGGCCGTGGTAAGTCAGTTCATAGCTGCCAATCAGTTCACTCGAGATCGACATACTTTCGCCGACGGCCAGGTTTTGCTGCGTCTCAACCTGGTAAAAACGGCTGCCAATGATGCCGATGGCTAGCAAGACCACCCCGATATGAATAAGATAACCGCTGTAACGCCGCTGGTTGCGCTTAAAAAGGGTCAGCAGTGCGACCGGATAGCTCTCATTCCGGCTGCGCCGCCGGGCTCTGACGCCGCGCCAGTACTCAATCAAGGTGCTGGTCAGGGTAAAGGCGCACAAAGCAAAACCAAGCAGCGCTCCAAAAATTTTGAGACCAAGGCCCAGGTAAAGCAGGGCCATTGTAGCCACACCGATAGCCGTGGGCCACAGCAGCGTATCGCCCAACTTCTTAAGCGAGGCCCGCCGCCAGGGAATCAATGGCGCGACGCCCATCAGCAACACCACAATGGCCCACAGTGGCGCGGTGGTTTTCTCATAAAACGGTGGCCCCACCACAATGGTTTCGCCGGTTAACGCCTCGGAAAAGAGGGGGTAATGCGTTCCCCACCAGACGATGACGGCCAGGCCGATAAAGATCAGGTTGTTCAGTAGGAAAAACGACTCGCGCGAGATAAAGGAGTCAAGCTCGTTTTCTGATTTCAGGGTTTCCCAGCGGCTCACAAACATGTAGAGCGAGAAGGCGAACATCAGAGCAATGAAGACCAGAAAGACCGGGCCGATGGCGCTCTGCGCAAAGCTATGCACCGACGCAATAAGCCCCGCCCGGGTCAGAAACGTGCCGTTGAGCATCAAGCAGTAGGTCAACAGGATGAGGGCCATATTCCAGCGTTTCATCATGCCCCGGTTCTCCTGCATCATCACCGAGTGGAGAAATGGCGTTGCCACCAGCCAGGGGATGAGCGACGAGTTTTCAACCGGGTCCCAGCCCCAGTAGCCGCCCCAGCCCAGCACATCGTAGGCCCACCAACCGCCTAGCACCAGGCCAACGCTGAGAAAGAGCCAGGCAGTCAAGGTCCACCGCCGCGTGGTCCGGATCCACTCATCGCCGGTTTGGCGCGTGATCAGGGCGGCCATGGCAAAGGCGTAGGGAATAACCAGACCTGTGAAGCCCAAATAGAGCATCGGGGGGTGGATGATCATGCCAAAGTGGCGCAGCAGCGGATTCATCCCCAGCCCATCAGTTGGGATAAAGCCAAGTTGCTGGAACGGATTAGCCAAAAAGACGACCAACCCGATGAAAAAGACCAGGTTGAGCTGGATAACCGCAATGACGTACGGCATGAGCACCCGCAACTGCGGCTGGATTGAGCCCCACTTGCGCAGCAAAACCGCCGCTCCAAAAACCGATAGCAGCCAGGCCCAGAAGAGCAGCGAACCGTTTTGCGAGCCCCACAAGGCCGTCATCCGAAAAAACAGCGGGGCGGCGATATTGCTGTTATTATGAACGTACTCGGTTTGGTAGTGACCGGTGATCAGTAGGTACTCCAAAATGATCACGGCCAGGCTTAAAAATCCGGCAACGCCCCAAGCGGCGTTACGCGCGCTCAGGACCAACTCGGGGCGCTGGCGCTGAACTCCGACAAGGGCGGCGATAGAAGCGTAGGCAGCCAGCGCCAGTGCCAGCGTGACCGCAACAAAACCGACGTGAGGCATAAGGCTAATTCACCGCCTGAACCTGAATTTCCTCGATGGTGCCTTCTTCATACCGGCTGGGACATTTGAGCAGCAGGGAGTCGGCCACGAAGTAGTCGCCGTTATATTTGCCTTCGAGGATAGCTTCAGCCCCTTGACGCATTTGATCGGGTTTGGGACCGTTAAAGACAACGTTCATACGCTGGCCAGTATCGCTGGTCACATCGAACTTGAGAATGAGGTCGCGGTTGTTAAAATCGATTGTGGTGGCATCCACGTCACCGGCTACGCGGACGGTGCGATTAAGCATGGTATCGCCCTTGGCATAAAGTTCGTCCACGGTCAAGAAATAAGCCGAGGCACTTTGGATGCCAGTGTAAATTAAGTACACAATGGTTAAGGCGATAACAACTCCGCCAACGGCAAACTTGATCTTTTTGTTCGCCGCTCGCTCGTTGACCTGAATAGATGGAATGGATGTAGATTGAGCCATTTATTTTTCTCCTGCGGCTTAGATGACACTGGGCTCGTGAAAATAGACACTGCTCACTTATTTTAGCACGATTAAGGCGGGTAACCAAAATTATCCAAAAACCATTTTAGAAAATCGATCGCACGACCCTACGATTTGACGAGGTCCTCAACCGGATCCGTCTTGAGGCGGCGTGTAATTACGGTCACCACCTCATCGGCACTGGTTTCGATTGGTTTGTCAGTCATATCGATGGTGGGAAAGCCCCCGCGCCGGAACAGTCTGCGGGCGAATTCCAACTCCTCGTAGACCTTGACCGGATCAACATAACTGGTCTTCCCGCGCATGCCCAAATGGCGTTGGCGATGTTCGCGGTGGTGGAGCAGTTGATCCGGGTCGATCATAAGTCCCACCACCCGGCGGCGATCCAGTTGATATAGTTCGGCGCGGGGCTCGACGCCAGGCACGATGGGAACGTTAGCACCTTAAAGCCAAGCATCGCCAGGTATTGACTAAGCGGAGTTTTGTACACCCGTGATACACCCAGAATCACTATCTCGGCTTCGGGCCAGCCCCGAAAATTCTTGCCATCATCATGAGCCAGGGTAAACTCAATCGCCTCGATTCGTTTGAAATAGCTTAATTGAGCGGATCAACATATTTTGAGCGCAGACCGGTGTTCAGATGCCGTTGTCGATGTTGGCGATATTGTACCAGTTGGCTGGGATCGAGCAACAAACCCACCACCCGCCGTGGATCGAGCTGAAATAGCTCTTGATGTGGCTCTATTCCTTTAACAATCGGCACATTCGCTACTTTCCAGCCCATCATCGACAGATAGAGGCTGATCGGCGTCTTACCCACCCGCGACACGCCGACCAGAACGATTTCGGCCTGTGCCCAACCTTGATGATTCTTGCCATCGTCGTGGGCCAGGGTATATTCAATCGCCTCCACCCGCTTGAAGTAGGTTTCGTGGAGCTGCCGGTAGAGGCCGGGTTTGCCGATCGGCTCCTGGCTCAAAGTGCTGGCTAAATGATCAAGCAAACTGCGAACCAGATCGATCACCACGACTTGGGCTTGGGCAGCTTGTTTTGTAAGCGACCGCGTTAGCTCATAATTTTCCAGAGTGTTGACAATAATACCACCGACCTGACTGGCTTCGTCCACAATTTTGGCGATCTGACCGTTATGATGCACTCGAGGCACAATCTTAAGGGGTACCTCAACGCCCTGGAATTGAGCCAAGACTTTACGTACTATTTGCTCTCCAGACGTACCAAAACTGCCGGAAACGACAAAGAGGGTGGGCGGGGAGGTAGCCCGATTTTGAGCTTGCTGCTTGTTCATAGAAATACCTCAATTCCGCTGACATGCGGGCAGCTACTGTGTTTTATACGGCTTGGTTGTAAAAGTGCGACCTTGTTTTTTAGGTAACACTTACGTACTTTTTACGGAGTTGTCCACGGTTCGGTGTTATAGTAGAGATGATCTGTAACTCACTGGTTACCGGGAAACGATATGCTGTAGACTGAGTTAGTGTTAACTAAAATGGTGCGTTAAACATGTCCAATATCACTCTGAGCTTTGTTTCGGGTTCCCTTATCGCCATACCGCTTCTCTTTTTCCTGCTCAACCGGCAACTACGACCTCAAGGACGTTTGCCGGAAATTGACACCAATGGACCGGCTTCACGACGTTACTCGCTCGATCAATGGACCATTGTCGGTTACAGTGAGACAGATCAGACTAACGAGTTGGATGAAGCTGTAGTCAAAAAGGCGATGAAGGTAAGTGCCGACGTAATCGCCTACGAACGAAGTGGGTTGTGGGTCTATCTTAAGCGCTTGCCCCAGTAAGTTAGTGAGTAAATCAGCTCACACGCTGAGATTCTTGTGGAATTCTCAGGCCTTTTTTGGACATCTCATACCGAATGGCCCATTCGGTCGGGTTGGTCCTCATATTATGGATCATGACCGGCATGCATTTAAGTATGTCGAGTTCCGGATTCGGCGCCCAGCCCAGGCGGCGGCGCGTTCGCGAGGCATCGATATTGAGTTTTAAATCGATGTATTCTCCCATCCAACGGCGTTCAAATGGCATCCGGCCAGTCAGGCGCCCCCTCTCCTCACGCATAATAATTCCCAAGCGAGCCAAGAATTTGGGCACATACAGAGCGGTCCGCGGCGCTCCGTAATAGGCGCATGTCGCCTCTTGAAAGAGTTCCAGGTGCGTCGTGCAGCCGTCTGCCGAGGCTTGCAGCACTTCCAGTGGCTCAAGCTGATTGGCTTTTTCAACCACGGTCAAATAAAACGAGAGTAAATCCCGGACATGCAGGTAAGGAATGGCCCATTGCCCTCGACCACCCAAGATGCGGGAGTCCCACCGACCTGAAAACCAAGTTTCAAGGAAGTTGTGTAGTGGTTCGTACTCGCACCAGTTGCTGAAGATGGCGGCCAGACGCAGAATACAGGAAGGGACCTGGTCTTTATATTCCCGCAGCATCTCCTCTCCCCGGCGTTTGGAACGAGAGTAGGGTGGTGGGGCGGTGGGGGGAGTGTCTTCGGTTACTGCCCCGCCAGGTGTAGGAAAAGGACACGCCGCCACCGAACTGGTAAAGATCAGTTTTCGGAGGCGGAGCGGGACCGCCAGTTCCAGGATATTGCGCGTGCCAAAGACGTTGGTCCGGACATATTCCGGATGCTCCTCACCGGTGAAGTCATAGTAGCTAGCCAGGTGCAGAATCATCTCGGCCCCCCCTAGCTCCTGAATCCGATAAAAAACTTCGCGCAGCGGGTCAAAATGGCCGATGTCCACTTGAAACCAATGGATGTCAGGCCCCTCAAGCCCACCTACCTGCGCAGGCGACCGTCGCCCCAGGGCAAAAATCTGATACTGATGGCACAAGTATCTAATCAAACGACCACCTAAGAAGCCGGTGGCGCCCGTAATGATAAGGCCTGGCTTGGTCATGCGCTCGACTCAATTTTAAAAAACATTTAATTGGACACGAGCCAAGCTCAATTTGAGCTGCCCATCCTTTCTAGCTTAAATCGGTTGTAGCCGAATCATCTGGCTGGCCTTGCGCTGTCGGTGCCGCACGTCCCATGTCTCTGGATCATTGCGCAGATTTTCGACAATCACCGGTATTCGCCGCAGTATACTTCGTTCTGTTCTAGGCGACCAATTCAAACGATAATGGGTCCGTGAGGCATCAACCGTGAGTTGCAGATCTATATATTCACCCATCCAAGAGCGTTCAAACGGCATAGTGCCGTTCAGCCGCCCCCATTGCTCGCGCATTAAAATACCGGCGCGAGCCAACAACTTTGGGATTTGAACCGCGGGTTGAGACTGACCATAGTAAGCATAGGTGGCTCCGCGATACAGATCAATAACGGTGGTCGCCCCACAGGGAGATCCCTGCAAGATTTCGAATCGCTCTAGCCTATCTGAAGCTTCGACCACCTGTTGAAAGAAGGCCATCAAATCGTGCATATGAATATACGGAATGGCCCAGGCGCCTCGGCCGCCCATTATCCGCGCTTCCCAGCGGCCTGAAAACCAGGTTTTTAAAAAATGGCTGAGCGGTTCGTACTCGCACCAGTCGGTGAAGACAGCAGCCAGGCGGACAATCGTGACCGGAAACTGGGTTCGATGAGCCCACAACATCTCTTCGCCGGCTCGTTTTGAGCGGGAGTAGGGGGGCGTCCCCGTTGGAGCGGTGGCTTCGGTGATGGCCTCACCGGGCGTTGGAAACGGACAGGCCGCCACCGAACTGGTAAAGATAAAACGTTTGAGGTTGAAGACTGTCGCCATCTCGACCACATTATGCATCCCTTCGATGTTGCTCCGCCGATATTCGGGATGATCGTCGCCCGAAAAATCGTAGTAGCCGGCCAGGTGCAGCAAAAAATCAATGTTGCTTTGGTCTTTGATAAAGTTAAAAAGCGGGCACAGAGTCTCGTGCTGGCTGATGTCGGCTTGAAACCAATGAATATGCGCCCCCTGCGGAGCGTTACTCTCGCGGGGGTGGCGGCGGTCGATGGCGTAGATCTCATAGTCAGGCTGAAATGCCTCAAGCAGGCAGCGTCCCACAAATCCTGCCGCCCCGGTAATAATCATCCCTGGCCTAGTCATTTACTTTTGCTCTTTCTCTTCATTTGGAGCCGGTTGAATCTCTGCGGGCAGCGAACCGGCCACTTTGAAGTTTTCGAGTTCCCGAAAGATATCGGCATTCATCTGATCATGAAGGCCCTCAAAAAAGAGCAGAGAGGGCGGAAAGGTGGTGAAGATCAATACTTGCGTTTCCGTAGGGTGGGCGGAGTTGCGTCTCGGTTCTTCAATCAAAAAGCTGTGGTAGCCTCCAGCTCCAATGCCCGACACGATATCGTAGATAATGTAGCGCGGCTTTCTGGCTGCTTTGAGCCTCATCCGGACAATGGGTAGAACTTTATAAAAGCGATAGGCAAACCAACTGACTCCTTGCTCATCGGTGGAAGGACAGGCAAAAAAAGAGGAGTGTGGCCAAAGCTGCCACCGTAGCAGCAGATCGAATACCAAGTCGGCCGGTAAGCTGGTCCAGCCGGTATGGAGGTTTTCCTCGGTGCAGGGCCTCAGGTTGCAATTGGTGCCGGTCAAGACGGCCCGGGCCGCCACCAACCCCGCTTCCGAAACGACGCGGGTCGGTGGCGGTTCAGACATGACTCCAACCACGAATCGTTTCAAGTCGTAGAACGGGCCGGTTAGATAATTTGTTAGCATCTTCTCTCCGCCTTCCTGTCCGGACCAGCCAAGCAAAGAAAAACAGACACGTATAAGACGGATCAGGTTAATAAACCTTTCCTATGGGCGTGATCCGGCCCATCCGTGCCCGGTTAGCTTGAGAACAAAACATGTTGGAAAAGACTGGGTCCGGTGGGGTCTCGCCGTCAAAGCCGGTTAGACGTTAGGCAAAAACCTCTTCTCGATGGTATAACGACTCAACGACGGGCGTCCTCCGCCGCTTAGCCTTTATGCCCCAGCGGTCCAACTCAGTGCAGATCATCTTGACCAGCGGGTCGGTTTGGGCAGCAACACATGGCGACATCTCTAAACTCATGTCCAGGACTTCAGGCTGTACCCCTAACAGCACCAGGTTAGGAGGATAGAGATCACGTAGTTTGGCGGCAAAAAGCATGTCAGGCACACCCACCTGGTGGGGCGACATCTTGACCGACAGGCAGGCCGGCACTGCTTCGTCCTCGAGCCGGATAATCGTCCCCGGCTCCTCTCCCGTTTCCACGGCGTCGATGATCAGTAAGTTACGTACTCCCTCTAGATAGTAGAGGAGATCCATACCCAGTGTCCCGCCATCTAGGACCTCGACTTCTGCCGGCAACTCGTACTCCTCTTGCAGTTGCATGATCGTCCAGATACCGACCCCTTCGTCGGCCATCAATAAGTTTCCGACGCCTAAAACCAAGGTCTTGCCCACGCTGTCTGACTGTATAATTCCATAACTTTTCGTCATCTGATCTCCTCTTAGCTAAGGAAGATTAGGTCCTTGATAGATCCCCTAATCTCTCAAACTCATACCTCAATCATTTGACATGCATCTAAACTGCATTGAAGACAACGTGCGTGATCTCTTGCCCCCGCGCATCCAGGACATGCACGCCACAGGCCAGACACGGATCAAACGAATGGATGGTACGCAGAACCTCTAACGGCTTTTCCGGGTCGGCGATCGGCGTGCCAATCAGCGCGGCTTCATACGGGCCGGGCTGGCCTTGGGGATCTCTCGGCCCGGCGTTCCAGGTGCTGGGCACGACACATTGGTAATTTTCGATCTTCTTATCCTTGATCCTGATCCAGTGGCCCAACGCCCCGCGTGGAGCGTCGTGCCAGCCATAGCCTTGAGCTTCGGTCGGCCAGGTTGATGGCTGCCAGCGGCTGCCCTCGTGCATTTTTAGATCGCCGCCAGCGATGTTGGCCGCCAATTCGTCAAGCCAGCCGTCCATTTTTTGCGCAATCAACACCGTTTCGATACAACGGCTGGCGATGCGACCCAAGGTCGAGAAGAGGGCTTCCGGGCCAACACCCAGGGTAGTCAAGACCTGGTTGACAACGGTTTGCACCCCTTCGTGGCCGACGGCATAGCCCACCAGCATCCGGGCCAGCGGCCCCACTTCCATGACCTTGTCTTCATAGCGCGGTGACTTTAGCCAACTATACTTGCTGTCGGTTTCCAAAAAGTCGTAGGGGGGCTTGGGGCCAGTGTAGTTAGGGTTGGTTTCACCTTCCCAGGGATGCTTGGCTTCATTATCGTCCTGATAGCTGTACCAGGAATGCGTAACATACTCCTTAATCTTTTCCTGATCAACCGGATGAACCGTACTCAAATCTCGATCAAAGATGATCCCTTGAGGTAGCCAGAGCTGACCGTTAGCCTCCGGAAACTCACCATAGGTCAGGAAGTTGCCCACTCCTTCACCGTAACCAGCCCAGTCCAAATAGAAAGGCGCCACGGCTAACACATCGGGTAAGTAGACTTGCTCGACAAAGGCTTTACCTTTGGCAATCATCTGCCGGATCATAGCGATTTTGTCGGCGTTAATGGCTGCTTGGCTGTTGGGATCGATAGGGGTGGCCATCCCTCCCACCAAGAAAGTATGCAGGTGCGGATTCTTGGCGCCCAAGATCGCGTGTAATTTGATAAATTCTCGCTGCCAGTCAAGCGCTTCCAGATAGTGCGCCACTGCCAGCAGATTGGCTTCCGGCGGTAATTGGTACGCCGAGTGACCCCAATAGGCGTTGGCAAACGGCCCCAACTGCCCGGTATTGACAAAGCCTGCCAGCCGTTTTTGCACTCCTTGAAAGTAAGTTGGGCTAGACAGGGGCCAGTTGGAACTGGCTTGAGCGAGTTTAGCGGTGGCCTCTGGGTCCGCTTCCAAGGCGTTCACGATATCGACCCAATCCAGGGCATGCAGGTGATAAAAGTGAATGACGTGATCCTGAATGAACTGAGCGCCGGCGATCAAGTTGCGCAGCAAGCGAGCGTTAGGTGGCACTTCGATCCCCAGCGCATCCTCGACTGCCCGCACCGAAGCGAGAGCATGAACCATGGTGCAGACACCGCAGATGCGCTGGGTGATCAGCCAGGCCGAACGCGGATCCCGGCCTTGCAGGATAGTCTCTATACCGCGCCACATCGTACTCGACGACCAGGCATTGGTGATAACGCCATTCTCTACTTCCACTTCTACCCGCAGATGGCCCTCAATCCGCGTGATCGGATCAATCGCAATCTTAGACATTCGTGCTGCTCCTTTGTGAATAAAAAGATGAAATTTATCTATTTATTCGACCAGAAGCAGGCTACGAAGTCGGGCACCGGCTTAAGGTGCCACCTGGCTTCGGGTCGATTTACCTACAAACTGAGGCCGTGTTAAAGACGACTCGGGTCACCTCCCGCCCTTTGGCATCGAGCACGTGGACGCCGCAGGCCATACACGGATCAAACGAATGGATCGTGCGCAATACTTCCAGCGGTTTTTCTGGATCGGCGATCGGGGTACCAATGAGCGCCGCTTCATAGGGCCCCAAGTTGCCTTGCGGATCGCGGGGCGAGCAGTTCCAGGTACTGGGCACCACGCACTGGTAATTTTCGATCTTCTTATCTTTGATCCTAATCCAGTGGCCCAGCGCGCCCCGGGGCGCTTCGTGCCGGCCAAAGCCTTGGGCTTCGGCCGGCCATTTTTCCGGTTTCCACATCTCGCCGGCGTGAATTTTAAGATCGCCGGTGGCGATGTTGGCTGCCAGTTCATCCAGCATGCCGTCCAATTGGTTGACCATGACCGCGGTCTCGACGGTTCGAGCGGCAATGCGGCCCAGGGTGGAAAAGAGTGCTTCCGCCCCGACGCCTAGCTTCTCCAGCACCGCGTTGACCGTGGTTTGGACCGCCTGGTGCCCCGAGGCGTAGGCGACCAACATGCGAGACAGCGGGCCCACTTCCATCACCTGTTCTTCGTAGCGCGGCGCCTTCATCCAGGTGTATTTGTCTTCGGGCCCGGTGTTCAAGAACTCATACGGGGGTTTGGGGCCGGTGTAGTTGTCAACCGTTTCCCCCTCCCAGGGATGCTTGCCGGCGCCTTCATCCTCGTAGGTGTACCAGGAGTGGCTGACATACTCCTTGATCTTCTGGTGATCCACCGGTAGCACTTTGGTCAAATCCCGGTTGACAATGATGCCTGCCGGCAGGAAGTCGTCGCCGTTCGCGTCGGGAAATTCCCCATAGGAGAGGAAATTACCGATACCTTCACCATAGCCGGCCCAATCCAGATAGAAGGGGGCCACGGCCAGAACATCCGGCACGTAGACCTGCTCGACAAAGTGTTTGGCCTTGGTGATCATTTTCCGGATGAGGGCGATCTTGTCGGCGTTGATCGCCGCCTGGCTGTTGGGATCGATCGGGCTGGCCATCCCACCGACCAGGTAGGTTTGCAGGTGCGGGTTCTTAGCCCCTAGGATGGCCTGGGCCTTAATAAATTCTCGCTGAAAATCGAGCGCTTCCAGATAGTGAGCCACCGCCATCAGGTTAGCCTCGGGCGGTAACTGGTAAGACGGGTGGCCCCAGTACGCGTTGGCAAACGGCCCCAACTGGCCGGTGTTGACGAAACTTTCCAGCCGGTCCCGTACGCCTTTGAAATAAACCGGGCTGGACAGTGGCCAGTCGGAAATGGATTGAGCCAACTGAGCTGTGCCCTCCGGGTCGGCTTGCAGGGCATTGACGATATCGACCCAGTCCAGGGCATGCAGGTGATAAAAGTGAATGACGTGGTCTTGCACATACTGGATGCCGGCAATCAGGTTGCGCAGCATACGGGCGTTATTCGGAATTTGGATCCCGAGGGCATCTTCTACTGCTCGCACGGAGCAGACGGCGTGGACCGTCGTTCAGACACCGCAGATGCGTTGGGTCATCAACCAGGCCCCGCGGGGGTCCCGCCCCTTCAAAATCGTTTCAATCCCACGCCACATCGTGCTCGACGACCAGGCGTCGGTCACGACCCCGTCGTTGACTTCTACTTCAATCCGCAGGTGACCCTCGATGCGGGTGACCGGATCAATTGCAATCTTGGCCATTATCGTTGCTCCTTCGTTGTTTTCGGATTTTGGCAGGCAGAGGGCGGAATGAGTCTAAATATCCGCATCCCTACTCCGCCTTCTCTAAATAAATTAGTGGACGGGTGCCGAATGGACGTCCAGCACTCTAAAATTCTTGACTGCATAAATGTAGGCCAGCACGCCCAAGGCGGTTAGCCCGGCGGTTACGGCAAACTCTCCCCAGGTTGGCAGGTAAACCACGTTTTCGTTGTGGGCCACATAACAAACGTTGAACCGGTTCATGACCACCCCCAACACCACCAGCGAAGCCGCCGCAAATAGCGGACCGCTGCGCTGCCGCATGCTGGGGTTTGCCAGAATAACCAGCGGAATAACCACGCCCACGCCCACCTCAAACAGCATTAGCAGGCTGGCCGCACTGAAGTTGAACATTAAGCCCAACTCTCCGGCCACGAGAATGTCGCCCAACTTGAGGACGAGGTACAACCCCAAAGCATAGACCAGCCACCGCCCAATCTCCGACAACAAGTGCATCTCCACTGGGCGGTTAAAGGCTTTGGCGCTGAGGGTCGACTCAAAGATGATCATGCTCATCCCAACCATAATCGCCGAGGTGTAGAAGAGCACGGGGAGAATGGGGGTGTACCATAAAACGTTCAGGCGATACGGGGTCAGCAGAAAGAGGCTGCCCAGCGCCGATTGGTGCATGGTTGACAGGACAATCCCCAGGATGACCGCTGGAATGGTAATCCAGTGGACAAAGCGCAACAGGCCGGTCCAGCCCAATCGCTCCAAAGCCAACTGGCTATTCTCGATGCCCAAAACCGTCAGGTAAGTGATCACGCACCAGGCAATCTCAAACATCACTGAGTGCGGATTCCAGAAAAAGAAAGGATGGTAAAAGCGGGTCGGCTGGCCCAGGTCGAACAGAATGGAGCCGGCGGCCAGGAGATAGCCCAAAAATGCAGTCAGCAGCGTTGGCCGCAGCAAGGGATAGAAGCGTTTGATCCGAAAGATATAGACCACCGCCGCCAAGGTAAAACCACCCGCGGCCAGCGCCACCCCTGACATCACATCAAAAGCGATCCATAGGCCCCACGGCCGGGCGTCGCTGAGGCCGGTAGTTGCCCCCAGCCCTTGGCTGAAGCGGAGAATCGCCGCCACCAGGCCGAGCGCGACCAAGAACCATAAAATCGCTGTGCCGGTGGAAAAGCCTACGCGTTGTTGCGCTCTGATGGTTGCCGTCGAAGTTGCCATTTTAGCCCTCCTCTTTCCCCGTGTCCGAGTCGCTTCCTTTGCGGGCGATATACGTGCCGGTCATCAGACTGCCCATCCCAACGATAATGGCCGGCACCGACCAGTTGGCGATGTCGGTCAGGGTGGGCAGCGGCGAGGGACCCAGTGTCGGTAGGCCCAGCTTCTCAAATGGCACGTGCGACAGGTAGAGCTGCAACGCGCCGCCTACTTCATGCTCGCCATAGATGTGGTCGAGATAACCCTTTTTCTCCGCCTCCGGTTTGGCCTTATCCTCTTCAATTCGCTGCCTCGCCTTGGCCAGCAAATCTTGGCGCTTGCCAAAGGCCAGAGCGCCGGTGGGACAGGCGGCCACACAGTTTGGTTGGAGATCCTGAGCCAGCCGGTTCTTAGGATCGAGACTGCCATCGCGCTGCACGTAGCCGAAGCAGAAGGTGCATTTCTGGACCAACGGCGTATTGCTCTCCCACTCGTAGCGAGGCACGTGGTAGGGACAGGCCACCATACAATAGCGACAGCCAAAGCAGCGATCGACATCATAGATCACCGGTCCGGCCTCGGTTTTTTGCAGCGCTCCCACCGTGCAGGCCGAAACGCAGGCCGGATCGAGGCAGTGCATGCAGTTACGTTTGACAAACGACCAGTTGGTCCGGTCACTGGGGTCCTCGGCTGTATTGTTCTGATAGAGCTGGATCAGGGTCCAGGTATCGCCCGATAGGTCGGTGGGGGCATCATAACCCAGTGCATCCCGTTCCGGGGTAGTTCCATTCCAGTTGCGACAGGCGGTCTGGCAGGCCCGGCAGCCGACGCATAGGGTTGTATCGTAAAGCATGGCCGGCTGTTCGGCGGCCTCTTCAGGCGTGTCGTCGGCCGAAACAGACTCGGTTTGACCAGCAGCGAGGATCAACCCGCCGACGCTCGCCCCCGCTATTTTTAAGAAATCCCTTCGTCTAACACCCATAATCCACCTCCCAACCTATTCTTGCGACGGGTCTGAGTTGCCGGAACGACTGGCGGCAATTGCCCCCGCCGCTACCGCACCGACAATCAAGCCGCCAACCGCACCTGTCGCCGCGGCAGTGCTCGCTGTGACAGACCTGGGCTCCTGCTCGACCGCCGGATAGAAGCTGGGCGGCGTGGCTTCCTGAATATCGACCGGCTCGTAAATAGGCCGGTCGAAAAAGTCCGGCGCCGCGCAGGCGATGCAGCCATGACCGGCCGCAACCGGCCAGTTTAGGCCATCGTTCCAGCGCACCGAGGGGCAGTTGAAGGTCGCGACCGGTCCTTTGCAGCCCATCTCATAGAGACACCAGCCCAGGCGATGGCCTTCATCGCCCCATTCTTTAACAAATCGGCCGGCGTTGAAGTGTCCACGCCGCTCGCAGTTGTCATGAATGATTTGGCCATGGGCAAACAGGGGTCGCTTTTTGTCATCTACGGCCGGAAAATCGCCAAAGGTCAGATAATGAACCACCGTGGCGGTAAAGTTAGCGACGTTCATGGGGCAACCAGACAGGTTGATCACCGGAATATGATCAACCAAATCCATTACGCCAACGGCTTGGGTCGGATTAGGCTTGGCTTTGGGCAATCCGCCAAAAGCAGCGCAACTCCCCACAGCGATGACCGCGGCTGCTTTGGCGGTGGCGCGTTCTAAAATGTCGATGGCGGTCCGGCCCGCTATGCAACAGTAGATGCCTTCATCTTTAAGCGGAATCGAACCTTCCACCACGACCAGATGTCCGCCGGCCTCAATCGTCTGGTTCAAGGCTTCTTCGGCCAAGTGGCCCGAGGCGGCCATAATCGTCTCGTGGTAGTCCACCGATAGAATATCCAAGATGACTTCTTCGATGGTCGGCCGCGAGGCTCGCAAAAGCGACTCAGTATCACCGGCGCAGTCTTGAAACTCCAGCCAGACCAGTGGCGGTCGTTTGGCCCCGTCTTCCAGTGCCTTAGCAATTCTCGGCACATATGAATAAGGTAGAGCTAGCGTTCCGGCCATAGCGGCGCAGAATTTCAAAAACTTGCGGCGTGAGATGCCTTTGCTGGTCAGGATAGTGTCAAGCTGATGGTTTCCATTGAACATAGTTGCCCCCTTTCCTCTGCTTTGTGTCTTTTTTCACAAACTTAAATACAAAAACCGCCATCTCGATGATGGCGGTTTGTTTTACCTTAAGCCCTTTAGGTGAAAATACCGGAAAAGCATTATTGCGGTGTCTCCATTGACTCGTCTACAACGAAGCAGACTTAACCGAAATTGATTAGGCGAAAAGAACCGGACAGCCTACTTATAATTTAAGTAGCTGCTATCCAGGTAGCCCATTCAGCCAAGTGTACATTTGTCTTATTACGGCAGAGAATTTGGCGGGGGTGGTAGAAACCAAAAGTCGGTCGAAACCAAGGTGTTTGTTACCTGAGTAAAAACCCTTACTTTACCTCAGGATTAGTTCTTAATATACCCTAGCCGCTAGTTGAGTACACCAGTTACTTAGCTAGTATAAAACCTGGTCAGTTGACTAGTCTTGACCCAATTTATTTTTTAACAAGATTATTGAAATCCTTGTCGCTGGGCTAAAAT
>CALMIS010000293.1 GCA_937864185.1 uncultured Chloroflexota bacterium | reverse complement strand
ATTGAGCCGGTGCCGATTGAGCCGGTGCCGGTGGAACCCCCGCTGGTAGATCCCAGCTTTGAGGAGCTTTCACCGCAAGCCCCCACCGAGGAGCCGCTGGCCGAACCGGCTGACTCTTCGAGCGAACTACGTCCTGTTCGTTTGGACCGCTCGGACACCGCCGCCGATGACGACGAGCCTGAGTTGGTGCTCAATGAAGCGCAAATGGTCGATACTTTCATCATTTATGGCGCTTGGGTCTGGTTGTGCTGTGGGGTGATGGTCTTCTTGCTGATTCCGCTGGCCTTTTTATTCCTACAGATTCGCGGGCGAAGCCAGATTCTTAAAGAAGAAGCCCTTTAACGATCGTTGACGCTACAAACGCTCTCTAACAATCTACTGCGCTCAAGGCAAGCGACGCGTGTTGTGATCTTGGTGATCACCGCTGTCGCTTTTTTGTTGCGTACGGCTACGCTGAGCGGACAGAGTTTGTGGCGTGACGAAGTCGACGCGATCCGCTTTTCAAATTGGCCGCTGCGAGAACTGATCGGTGGTTTGGTTCAAGCGGGACATAATGGACCGCTCTTCTTTCTGCTGTTACGCCCCTGGCGAGCGCTCACCGGCGACTCCGAATTTGCCCTGCGCTACCCGTCGGCCCTATTGGGAACAGTGGCCGTGCCGCTTGGTTTTGTTTTGGCCCGGCAATTTGGCTTGAGCCGTCGAGCCGGGATCCTGTTTGGTCTGCTGCTGGCGACCTCGCCGTACCTGATCTGGTATGGGCAGGAGGCCAAAATGTATGCGATGTTGTGGTTCACGGTTACTGTCGCGTTTGTGGCTTATCTCAAAGCGTTGGCTAACCGGGGCACGCTTTGGTGGTTGGTTTTTGTCCTGGCTACCAGCCTGTCATTTTACATGCACATTCTCGCGCCACTAATGTTGGGAGTCTATGCTCTCGTAGGTTTGGGGCGTTGGCCTGCCTTACGCCGTCATTGGCGGGGGTGGCTGATCAGCCTGGCCTGCCTGACCTGGCCCTATGCGCCGCTCGTCATCTGGCAGTTTTCATTGTTTTCGAGTGGCGCCGATCGGGGCCATCCGTTCTATCCATTACGCCAGGAAATTTCGATTTTGTTGGAACTCTATACGAGCGGCCTGCTGCGGTTTACGGGTAGCACGGCTATGATCCTCTACGTCTTTCTCTTCCTGAGTGGGCTGTTTTTGACTAATGCTCGGGCCGCCGCCGAAAAAATAACTCTAATTAAACGGGGAACATTGGCGGTTTGGCTGCTGCTGCCGCCGTTCGCCGTTTACCTCATTTCCCTGCGTGTGCCGGTTTTCGAGGACCGCTATCTGATTTATATCACCCCGGCTTTTTACTTGCTGGTGGTAGTCGGTCTGCTGCTGCTACGCCACCATTCGCGCCTGCTGGCCGGGCTGGCTTTGGGCCTGATCTTGATAATCAATCTGCTGGGGATCTGGCTTCAGCAGCGCGGGCCCATCAAAGCTGATTTTCGAGCCGCCGCCCAGTATCTGGCTGATCGGTCACCGCCACCGGCTACCCTTATGATCCAGATGCCGTATCTGCAACATACCTGGGACTACTATTATCCGTACCCGTATCAGTTTATCGAGGGGCTGTGGACCAACGACGGCAAGAGCGAGGTTATCGTCGAAACGGCAATGCAGCAGCAAACTGCCGCGCTGACCGACCTGTGGCTGGTCGTCTCGGAGGAAGAGACCTGGGACCAACGCCGCCTGGTGCGTAGGTGGCTCGATCAAAACGCCGAATTGGTGGATCAAGCCAATTTTCAGCGAGTTGCTCTTTACCATTACCGGCTTCGGCCGGGTTTGCTTGATGCTCATATCAGGTAGGAAAAGCCCTCCGTCTTGGTTCTAACCCGGCGAAATTTGGAAGACATAGGCCTTTTGGGGGTTGTCACTCCATTCCATACTTTGGTATACTATATTTTACTTTTTATCAGTAGCTCTGAAGTAGATATCTCACTCTAGAATGAACAAGCAACCCTTTCACACCGACGCAACAACCTCTATGTGGCAATCGCTTTTCCGGGTGATAGAAACCTTTAATCAATCTCGTCCCTTGGCCGAACTTGTCCCCACGGTGAACGAGATTTTGCTCGAGATGCTTGAGGTGGAGGCAATCTGGTTTGTCACTTCCCCCCCGCTTCCCGTGTTATCTTGCGGTCTGATTCGAACACCGGCTCTCTTGGACCCGGATGCCAAAGTGACCGTGCTGGACAGTGCCCCCCCTACTCAAGGCGATAAGCTGGCCGGTTGCCTGTTGGGCCGGGTCAAGAGTAGCCAAACCCCCTTCTTTCTTACCCCTGATCTGGCCTGTGACCGGCCCGATCCTGACCTAGGTGATGTGCTGTTTGAGATGTTTGCGATTGTGCCGACGGCGGTGGTGCCGCTGCACGATGATCAACTCTCGCTTGGCGCGTTGATCATTGGCCAACGACAGGCCCGGATAGCCCCTTTTTCTCCCGAAAGCCAAGATCTGCTGGCTTTTCTGGGCAAAATCATTGCTCAAAACCTGTATTCGCATTACCGGGTTAAAGAGGCTCAACAACAGGCACAGCGTAGCCAATTGATTAGCCAGGTTTTGGCTGCGCTCAGTACCGGGCGGGGACTGAACGATACCGCTAAAATTCTGCATACTCAATTGGGGCGTCTTTTTAAATTTGATCACGCCAGCCTAGCTTTGCTCGACGCGCCGAAAAAGTTGGTGCATCAGTGGTCCATCAGCGCCTTTGGCTCTACCGAAGCCAATGTGGTTCCGTTTAAATCATCCCGGCTGGCTGAGTTAATGGAGAGCGGTAAAGCTTATTTTGAGGTCGATATCACCCAACGAAAGCCCGGCCCTCGATCTTATCCGGATGACAAGATACTGCTGGCCAAGGGAATTAAGGCCCAAATATCGATGCCTTTGGCAATCAAGGGGAAGCCTTACGGCTGTTTGACCTTCGGCAGCCGGCAAGCGGGCCAATATACCCTGGCCGATGTAGAGCTGTTAGATCGCCTTGCTCCCCAAATTGCTGTCACCCTGGAAAAAGCCAATTTGTTAGACATTTTGGAGCGGCACAATAACAATTTGCATCTGTTAAATCAGTTTGGGGCTAGGCTTAACTCAACTACCCGGCTAGAGCGGATTTTTGAAACCACGCTCAAAATGCTCCCTCGGATTGTACCGGCCGATATACACGGTGTCTTGCTGATCAAAGATGACGAGGCCATGGTCGGAGTCGCCGTTCCCTACAATTTTACCCGGACTGAGGAAGTTAAACAGGATCTCCTGAGCAAATTCAGGGAGCTGCAGGATTCTGCCTCACCATTGACCGTAACCGTTTCCACCAGTGTTGCCGGTAATAAGCCGGTCAAGGGGGATTGGACCCCGGTAGATGTCAAACTCTTTCCAATTTTAGCAAACAACGCCGTTCTCGGTTTGATTTATGTCTCCTCGAGCTCCACCAACAGTCTGGAGGAAGATGAGTATTTCAAAACCCTCTCGTTAGTGGTCTCTCAGGTGTCGGTAGCGACGGCGAACGCCGCTTTATTCCGCCAGGTCGAGCAGCAGCACGCTCGCTTGCGAGCTATTCTCAACAGTACCAACGAGGCCGTGCTCGTGGTTGATCGTAACGGCAAAGTTGTCCTGGACAATCCCGCGGCTCGCAAGGTGCTAGGCGTGACTGAGTCGCAAGTCGGTGGGTTGTTAGCAGAACGGACTCGGATTCGGGCTCTGATCGACCTGTTCGAAAGCGTCCGGCAAGGCGGCGAGTCGACCGGTGAACTTGGCCTTGATGACGGACGCACTTTTTACGCCAGTCTGTCGCCGGTGACCATCAATGACGTGGGCGTGATCGGCTGGGTGGCGACGATGCAGGATGTCAGCCACTTTAAAGCCTTAGATGAGCTCAAGTCCGAGTTTGTTAATACGGTCTCCCATGATCTGCGGGCGCCGTTGGCGAATATACTGATGGCTCTCAACCTTATTTCTCAAGTGGGGCCGGTGAATGAAGATCAGCACAGCCTCTTGACCGTCATTGAAAACCGGATTAATAATATGGCCGAGTTCATCGAAGATCTCCTTGACATCGGCGAAATCGAGGCCGGGATCGACATGAAACAAGAGCCATGCGATGTGGCCCGAATCGTCAAAGATGTGGTTGACAGCCTTAGCCCTGAAGTTAACGGCAAAGATTTGACCGTCAACATTGATCTTGAGTCAAATTTGCCACCTATTCGCTGTAATCCAATCCGGATGCGCCAGGTTATTTACAATCTGGTTGGCAATGCCGTTAAGTATACCCAAGCCGGCCAAGTCACGGTTAAGGCGCGCCTTGAGCAGCAAACTCTCCGGCTTGAGGTTAAAGATACCGGCATCGGGATCCCTCGTCCTGAGCAGCCCTTTGTCTTTGAAAAGTTCTACCGGGTACACGGTGAACATGCCCTTAAGGTCAAAGGCACAGGGTTAGGACTGGCCATCGTTAAGAGCATCGTCGAGCACCATCACGGTCGCATCTGGCTAGACAGTGTCCAGGGGAAGGGCAGTACTTTTACCGTAATCCTGCCCCTACAACCCGAACTCGCGTTAATGCCGGTTGGACAACGCTAAATCTTTCATTTACCCCTTTATTCCTTACAGAAAATTTATGTTGTTGTCAGTATCCCCGGTCGATAATGTCATCTAAACCTGTTACCAAGCAAGACTAAACCAGTCAAGTTCTACCCTTTTTTGGTCAACAGGCTAGATTGAGGCATAATAGAGCTTGTGTGCACGTGATAACGTTGCTCCTCACCCTTACACGGCGCCAAAACAGAGGTTACTATCGCCATTATGCTTTTTGCCATTCTCTCTGGATTCTTGCTGGCCCTCATAGCGCCCTGGATTTATCGTCTGGTTGGTAAACCAACCGGCTGGGTGCTGGCGCTTTTGCCCGCCGGATTGTTTGTCTACTTTGCCGGCTTCATCGGTCGAGTGGTAACCGGGGAAGCAATCTCGTTTAGATATGAGTGGATCCCAGCGCTCGACGTTCAGTTATCCTTCTATATTGATGGGCTGAGTTTGCTGTTTGCGCTCATCATTTCCGGGATTGGCACTTTCATTGTGCTTTACGGCGGTGGGTATCTTAAAGGGCACCTCGATATCGACCGCTTTTTTGTTTACCTCTTGATGTTTATGGCTTCCATGCTGGGTTTGGTTCTCTCGGACAATTTGCTTAGCCTCTTTGTCTTTTGGGAGTTGACCAGTATTACCTCATTTTTGCTCATTGGTTACTACCACGAAAAACAGGAGTCCCGGGCGGCGGCGTTACAAGCCTTACTGGTCACCGGTGGCGGTGGTCTGGCAATGATGGCTGGCCTGGTGATGCTGGCCGTGATCGGAGAAAGTTGGGAACTCTCAACCTTGTTAGGTCGAGGTGACCTGGTCCAAGCCCATCCGCTCTATCTTCCGACGCTGCTGCTAATCCTGATCGGTTGTTTTACCAAGTCAGCGCAATTTCCCTTCCATTTCTGGCTGCCCGGAGCCATGGCCGCGCCGGCTCCGGTTAGCGCTTATCTTCACTCTGCCACTATGGTCAAAGCTGGAGTTTATCTGCTGGCTCGCTCAAGTCCGGTGCTGGGCGGTAGCGAGGCCTGGCTCTACCTGGTGACCGGCGTCGGGGCGGTGACGATGCTACTGTCGGCCTATATCGCCTGGCAGCAGATTGATCTCAAACGCATCCTGGCCTACTCCACCGTTAGCGCCCTGGGGATCTTGGTGATGCTGTTAGGGCTGGGTGACTCGCTGGCGGTTAAAGCGGCTATGATTTTTTTGGTGGTCCACTCGCTTTACAAAGGCGCTTTATTTATGGTGGCCGGGGCAATCGATCACGAAACCGGCACGCGTTTCATCACTGAGTTGGGTGGACTACGCCGGTTGATGCCTTACACGATGGCGGCGGCCGGGCTGGCCGCTCTCTCTATGTCCGGTATCCCTCTCTTTTTAGGATTTGTGGCTAAGGAATACATTTACGAGGCCACTCTGGAGACCCACTTTTATGCCGGCCTCCTGACCGGGATGGCGGTGATCACCAATATTCTGACCATCGTTGCAGCCGGGATGGTTAGTCTCAAGCCATTTTTGGGTGATTTTGTCGAAACCCCCAAACACGCCCACGAAGCACCGTGGAGCATGCGTCTCGGACCGTTGACTTTAGCCGGGTTAGGCTTGCTGCTGGGCACCGTCTTAACCGGCTGGTTTGGCCATACGTTTGCCCAGCCGGCGGTGGAGGCCATTCTCAACAAACCCAGCGCAGTTAGTCTTCACGCTCTGCCTTCATCGTTTAACACCGTGGTTCTGCTGAGTGTGATTACGGTGGCCGGTGGGATTGGCTTCTATGGTGTCCGAGCGGTAGTCGGCCGGCTGGTGGCGCCGCTTAACGCCATCGACCGGCTTGGGCCGGAGCAGTGGTATCGCTGGGCGTTGGACGGCCTGATGCTGGTGGCAAAAGTCCAGACGCGCGTGCTGCAAAGCGGTTATCTGCGCTATTACTTGATCATCATCATCCTATCGATGGTAGTGCTGTCCGGCTATACCCTTATCGTCCACGAGGCAATTACGGTCCGCATGCTGCGAGCCCCTGTCTTTCTGACTTACGAACTGTTGATCTCGATCATTATTATCGCGGCTGCCATCTTTGTGACGGTTACCGACTCGCGGCTGGCAGCGGTGGCCGGCTTGGGCGTGGTCGGCTATGGGATGGGAGTCCTCTTTATTCTGTTTAGCGCCCCTGATCTGGCGATGACCCAGTTTTCCATTGAGACCTTGACCGTAATCTTGCTGGTCTTGGTACTGTATAAGCTGCCCCGTTTTTCAGTCTTTACCAAATCCCGAGAGCGCTTGCGCGATCTAGGGGTCGCGTTGGCGGGTGGCTCGCTGTTTACCGTTTTGGTGCTGGTTGTCACCGCCATACCCAGAGAGTCTCGCTTAACGCCATACTTTGCGGAGAATAGCTACACTCTGGCCCAAGGTTTAAATGTGGTCAATGTGATCTTAGTCGATTTTCGCGGCTTTGATACGATGGGCGAAATTGTAGTGTTAGGTGTTGCAGCGTTGGGCGTATTCGCCCTCCTCAAACTACGTCTAGACGACAAGCGCACCGATCAGGTGGAACCTCAACATCGGCGTCCGGATACCACGGATGTCTACCCGGCCTCGTCACCCCAGGCGACACCGGTTGAGGAGATCTAATCAGTGTCTGTTATAAGGGAGATCTCATGAGACGTTTAAGATTCAGTCGTTGGTATGTGTGGCTAGTCATCCTGACCGGGATGTTTGCTTGGGCAGCGCCGGTTCTGGCTAGCGAAGGGGAAGGAGAGGGTGGGCATGGCGCCTTTACCCAGATTTTTCTGTGGATTGCCATCATCCTGCTAGTCGCCAAGACGTCAGGCTTGGTCGAAAGATTCGGCCAGCCGGCGGTCCTGGGCGAGTTGGTGATGGGGGTGATTCTGGGAAACTTGGTTCTGCTCGGCATCAATTACTTTGAAGCTTTTGAAACTGAAACAATTTTGGTGTTTTTAGCCGAATTAGGCGTGGTCATTCTGCTTTTCCAGGTTGGCTTGGAGTCTAAATTAAATGAGTTAGGTCGGGTGGGTATTCAGGCTGGCTTGGTGGCGATAGTAGGAGTGGTCGTGCCTTTCGCCCTGGGGACATACGTGGTGGGGCCGCTGTTGTTGCCGGGTTTGGACAATAATGCTTATCTCTTTCTGGGAGCAGCCTTGACAGCTACCTCGGTTGGGATTACGGCTCGGGTCTTCCGTGACTTGGGGCGCCTGCAATCTTCAGAGGCTAAAATTGTGCTGGGTGCGGCTGTGATCGACGATGTAATGGGCCTGATTATTCTGGCTATTGTCTCGGCTATTGTGACCGCCGGCTCTGTCAGCTTCTATGAAGTGGCCTGGATCACGACAAAAGCGATCTTATTTCTGGTGGTAGCGATTGTGGCTGGAGTGCTGCTCACGCCCTATATCAATCAGGCCTTCTCAAAAATTAATGCCGGCATTGGGATGAAGTTCACGTTGTTGATAGTTTTTGCCCTGGTCTTTGCCTACGCGGCCGCCATCATCGGTCTGGCCCCGATTGTCGGGGCCTTTGCGGCGGGCTTAGTCTTGGAGCCGGTCCATTATCGTAACTTCAAGGATCCGGAGATCATTGAACACCTGCGTCACTCCTTTGCCGAGGCACCGGCGGATGTTAAGAGTCGGATCAACTCCGTCATCGAAGAGCATTCTGACCGGCACGTTGAGGAGCTCATCGAGCCGATCGCTAATTTCTTCGTACCGATTTTCTTTGTGATGACCGGTATGGCTGTCCGGATCGACGTGTTGTTCGACCCTGCAATTTTGTTGGTGGCTCTGGGGATAACTTTTGTTGCCGTCATCGGCAAGGTTGTTGCCGGCCTGATTGTGACCGGTGGTCCCAGCAAAATATTAATCGGTTTTAGCATGGTGCCCCGAGGTGAAGTCGGTCTGATCTTTGCCTCTATTGGCCGGGGCCTGGGAGTGATTTCTGATGAGGTGTTCTCGGTCATCGTCATTATGGTCATTCTAACGACCCTCATGACCCCGCCGATATTGGCTTATCTCATCAATCGCCAAAACGCCACGCCTACCGGTAGAAGCGAGGCTACCTCCGTCAGTGCCTCATCGCCGTAGCTCTTTGGGGGGCCTTATTCAGTCTACCTATGAGCTTGTACAGGGCACGGGGCGCAGAAGACCAAACGTATTTAATTTGGTCCTTAGTTGTTCCCGTGCCCTTTTTATTATTAGCCTTAACCTAAGGAGCGAGAGATGGGTTCACTTATCCTAACCAGAGCCATTCGGTTAATTTTGCCCCTGATGCTGCTGTTTTCCGTTTTTATCCTGCTGCGCGGTCACAACGAGCCGGGTGGAGGCTTTATTGGCGGTTTGGTAGCGGCCGCGGCTTATGCTCTCTACGGTTTTGCCTCTGATCCGGTTGAAGTCCGCGCCTCGTTGGTGGTTAGCCCGCGTCCCTTAATTGGCCTCGGTTTGCTGCTGGCCGTCGGCAGCGCCCTTTTATCGTTCTTTACCGGCCAACCTTTTATGACCGGCCTATGGTACGAGAATGAGATTCCGGTCATCGGTAAGCTTGGCACACCGCTGCTGTTTGATGTGGGTGTCTATCTAGTCGTCGTCGGAATTACGCTACTCATCGTTTTTTCACTGCAAGAGGAGGAATAACTTGGAGGTTCTGCTCGCCTTTGTGGTTGGAGCCCTGTACACGGCCGGTTTCTATATGATCCTCCGGCGGAGTATTTTTAAGCTCATTCTGGGTTTAGGCTTGCTGGGGCACGCGGCTAACTTGCTAATCTTTACCCTGGGCCGGGTTACCCGCGGGGCTCCCCCTCTCATCGAGGAAGGAGAGAAAGCCTTAACCGGCGTCTTTGCCGATCCCTTGCCTCAAGCACTGATCTTAACGGCGATTGTGATCGGTTTTGGCGTGCAGGCCTTTGCCCTGGTTCTGATTAAGCGCGCCTACCAGACAGTCCGCACCGACAACTTTGACCATATGCGCTCTACGGACCGTTATGATGTTTAACTTGCCTATGTCCATCTTACTGGTGTTACCTATCCTCATTCCCTTTGTGACCGGTATTATCCTGATCCTGTTGTGGAATTCTCGTTCGGCGCAGCGGTTTGTCAGTCTAATCGGGGCCGCAGGCTTGTTTGGCGTCAGTCTGTTCTTGCTTGACACAATCTGGCAAAGTGGAACGCAGGCTACCCAAATCGGCGCTTGGCCGGCCCCTTTTGGCATCACCGTTGTGGCCGACCTACTGAGCGCGATCATGGTCGTCCTGGCCGGCCTCATGGGTCTGTCGGTCGCGGTCTACTCGCTGACCAGCATGGACGCTCAGCGTGAAGCCTTTGGTTATCACCCTCTCTTTCACATTCTCTTGATGGGTATTTGTGGCTCGTTTCTGACCGGAGATTTGTTTAACCTGTATGTCTGGTTTGAAGTTATGCTCATCTCTTCCTTTGTCCTGACCGCTCTCGGCGGTGAGGCTAACCAGTTGGAAGGTGGCATCAAGTATGTAACCCTGAATCTGCTCTCGTCGGCTGTATTTTTGGCCTCTGTCGGCCTGATCTACGGTTTGGTTGGGACGCTTAACATGGCCGATTTGGCTATCGCGCTCCATGCCTCGAACCATCCCGGTCTGGTGTTAACCCTGGCGATGCTGTTTCTGGTGGCCTTTGGCTTGAAGGCCGCCGTCTTTCCGTTGTTTTTCTGGTTGCCTTCCTCGTATCACACCCCACCGGTGGCCGTCTCGGCCATCTTTGCCGGCTTGTTGACAAAAGTGGGCGTGTACACTTTGATTCGCGTCTTCACCCTGCTTTTTACCCAAGATGTCGCCTACACTCACACCCTGCTGCTGCTGATCGCCGGCCTGACGATGGTGACCGGGGTACTCGGTGCCGCCGCCCAAAATGAGTTTCGCCGCATTCTCTCGTTTCATATTGTCAGCCAGATCGGCTATATGGTAATGGGGCTGGCCCTTTTTACGCCGTTGGCCCTGGCCGGCGCGGTGTTCTATATTACCCACCATATTGTGGTCAAGACCAATTTATTTCTGGTCAGCGGGGTCGTGCATCGCCTGCGCGGGACCTACCAGTTGAAAGAGCTGGGCGGGATCTACCGGCTCTATCCCCTTCTGGGCGTCTTGTTTCTCATCCCCGCCCTGTCCCTGGCCGGCATCCCGCCCCTGTCCGGCTTTTGGGCTAAATTTGTGCTAATCCGGGCCGGCATCGAGGCCGAGCAGTATGCCATTGTGGCCGTTGCCTTGGTGGTTAGTTTGCTGACCATCTTCTCGATGACCAAGATCTGGGCCGAGGTCTTTTGGAAAGAAGAAGTGCATCCAACGACCGCCGCCGATAACCCCCCCTTAAGGACAATGCTCGGTTTGGTCGGGCCGATTGTTTCGCTAGCGGTGGTAACGATTATCATCGGTTTTTTTGTCGAACCTTTTATGCAACTGGCTAACGCTACGGCCGAACAGTTACTAAATCCTCAGCAGTACTACATCCCGGCTGTTCGGCCGGAAACGTTGGCCGAGTTCTCACAGGAAGGGAGCCCGCGGTGAACATTTTATTGCTTAACACGGTTTTGGCCTTTGCCTGGGCGGCGCTCCTGGGTGAGTTTACCGGCATCAACCTGTTGGCTGGCTTTGGGATAGGCTATGTGATGATCTGGTTGATGCAGTTTGCCATTGGGACAGGGGACTACTCTAGAAAATTTTTCGGCATCATTCGCTTTATCAGCTCTTTTCTTTGGGAACTGATAAAGTCTAACTTCCGGGTGGCCTTGAGTGTTCTGCAACCCACCAGAGTTGAACCGGCCATTGTGGCTGTGCCGCTTGATTTGAAGAAAGATACGAGTATTATGGTCCTGGCCAACCTCATTACCTTAACCCCGGGGACACTCAGTATCGACGTCTCCGATGATAATCAGGTCCTCTACATTCACACCATGCACGCCGGTACGCCGGACGAGGTGCGGCGTGAGATTAAAGAAGTTTTTGAAGCTCGGGTCCGGGAGGTGTTTGAATAATGATTGAAGCCATCGTTCAATACTATGTCTTGCCGGTTCTGATCTTCGCTGTTGTTTTAGCCTTTATCCGGTTAGTGAAAGGACCCAGCCTGCCTGACCGGGTGGTGGCGCTCGACCTGATGAATACCTTGGGCATCGGGATTGTGGCCGTTTACGCCATCGCCTTTAACGAGGGCTCGATGATTGATGTCGCCATTACTTTGGGATTGATCTCATTCTTAGGGACGATCGCCTTTGCCTACTATATGGAGAAGCGGACCCTATGATTTTTAGAGACATTATCATTGCCGGGTTGCTCATCTTAGGTTCAACCTTTATGCTCCTCTCAGCGGCCGGCCTGGTCCGGCTGCAAGATGTCTATTTGCGGATGTCGGCCTCAACCAAGTCCGCCACCTTAGGGGCCGCCTCGCTGCTGCTGGCCACTGCTATTAATTTCTCCGAACTCAGTATTTCCAGCCGGGCTCTGGCCGCTCTACTCTTCTTGTTGTTGACCGCTCCGGTTGCCGCGCATATGATCGGCCGGGCTGCTTACTTTAGCGGGGTGCCTTTATCGGACCGAACCCGTTATGACGAGCTCAAAGGCCACTACGATCCCCAAACTCACAAGCTCAGCATTCCGCCAAAGTTGATGGTTAAGAAGATCGGGTCGGACCACGATTCGCCACTGGATTGACCCCCGGCTCGTTTCAGCCGGCTGAGCGCGCGGCGGCAAAGGCCAACTCGCTGACGGTTGGATGTGCGCCGTAGAGTGAAGCCAGATCATCGAGCGAGGCGCCTTGCTGAATAGCCAGAGCAACCGGGGCCAGAACGTCAGCCGCGTGCGGCCCGACCGCCACCCCGCCGGTGATCCGGCGATCCGGCGCATAGGCCAATTCGACAAATCCGGTCGACTCCGGCAGCAAGTTGGCTTTAAGATTATCGCTGAAAGGCACACGCACGGTCGTGATTTCGGTCCCTTCCACCACGCCCACCTGGGCCACCTGCGGTTCCGTGTAGGTCGCCGCGATAGCAGTGTCCGGTTTAAAGGGCAGGGTCTTGGCGTCCGCGGCGTGCCGGCCGGCCACCCAGGCTTGGGCCATGGCCCGGTTGGCCACCATCGGGGCCCCGGCCGCGTCGCCGATGGCGTAGATGTACGGGACGTCGGTCCGACCGTAGTCGTCTACCCGGGGAGCCTGGCCGGCGGCTATAGACAATCCGGCGGCTTCGAGATTAAGCCGGGTCAAATCCGGTGAGCGACCAATAGCCAAAAAGGCCATGGCCGCCGGGTAACGTTGGCCGTCGGCGGTGACCACCGTCACGCTCTCTTCGTCCGTTTCAAATCCGGCTGCCATTTGCCCGGCGACGAGATTCACTCCCCGTTCCACCAAGACCTCGGCCAATAGACGACCCGCCTCGCGGGTAAAGGTGGGCAGCACCCCATATTGGTCAACCAGCCAGGTGACGTTGACCCCGAGACGATTAAAGAGGTATACAAACTCGCTGCCGGTCGGTCCGGCACCGATGACGGTGATGGACGGGGGTAAGGTCTGAAGCTGGCTCATAAACCGGGGCGCAACGATGCGTTTGCCGTCCGGTTTCAGGTTGGGCGGAAAAAATGGAACGGATCCGGTAGCAATAATCACCACCTCGGCCGCAAGGCGGGCTACAATTTGGCCCTCGCCGTTCTTCACGACAACATCTGTGGCCGACTCAAAGGCGGCCACGCCGTTGAGGACCTCGAGGCCGAGGGCGTGGATCTGGTGCCTTTGTTGGCTGCTCCACTGCTCGGCCACGGTTTTGAGCCGGCTCAAAATGGCGGCCGCATCGGGCTGCGGCTGCTCGGTCCGGGTCAACCCTAGCGTCTCCGCCCCAGCGATCGAACCGCAGGCGTCAGCGGCGGTCAGCCAGACCTTGCTGGGGACCAGACTGTCCCATCCGGCTCGGCCGCCAAGCGGTGAGTCACTGACCAAGGTCACCCGAGCGCCGGCCTGAGCGGCGGCTTTGGCGGCTTCAAGGCCCGCCGGGCCGCCGCCGATCACAATAATCTTTTTCGACATAGTTCGCTCCGTTTTAGTAGGCTATCTTTAAGTTTACGCTTTTTCTGTAAAATTTGGGTAAGGGTCAAGTAAATGTTGTGTAATTTCCGCCAGGCTAATTTTTTTTAGACTGGTGGTACCAACAAACGGCTTGTTTACTCAGTCACAGTCATGGTATAATCGACAAGCGTTAAATTTACAGGATTTGGGTGAATGATACCACAAAGCACTCGAGTCGTTGAACTCAGAATCCCCAGTGAACTTGGATACGAAAAGATCGCGCGCGAAGCTGTGGCCACCGTAGCCCATCGCTTAAATTTCACTGAAGAAAAAATCGAAGATATTAAAACCGCCATCAGTGAAGCCTGTACCAACGCTATCCGGTATGGCAGCGGTTCTGATGCTCGGATGAAAATTGTAGTCATTCTCACAGCCGATGAGAATAAACTCGATATTCTGATTAAAGACCCCGGCGCCAGTGGGGCGCCTCCCTCCAACATCGATATCCCCGATATTAGCGGCATGGTTGAGGGTAAACATCGGTTAGGGGGGATGGGGCTGTATATTATCCGGGAACTCGTCGATGAGGCTGGATTCATCGAAACTGCCGATGAAGACGACGGCAATCAGTTCAGAATGGTAATCTATCGCGTCGACGACAGCAGCTTAGACTCCAATTCCGACGCGTCGGCAGTTTAAAACAGGTTAGAGAGGAAAAGCTATGAGTGAAGAAATTCAGGTTACCCAGCGTACTGAAGAGCGGGCAACCGTCATTGATTTAGTGGGTGATGTAACAACTTTTGCCGAGGAGGCCATTAGCCAGGCTTACCAGGCCGCTTCAGCCAATGGAGCCACCAACATTATTTTTAACTTTAGAGAGAATGATTACATCAACAGTGCTGGTATTGCCATTCTCATTGGCGTTGTCACCGAGGCCCGCAAACGTGATCAAAAGCTGTTAATGACCGGCCTAAGCACGCATTTTCAAAAAATCTTTCGGATGGTCGGGCTGACTCAATATGCCGATTTGCATCCGACGGTCGATGATGCGTTGGTGGCGCTTAATGAAGAGGCTAAAGCTTCATAAAGCCTACCACCAGGGGAAGTTGTCACAGAAAAGTAAAAGCCACCAAACCGGTGGCTTTTTAGTTTTTCATAATCTCCGCCATCACCCGGGTGGCATAAGCCCCGGAGGGTAGCTCAAAAGAGATAATCAGGCCGTCATCCCAATCAATCTTACCCGCTTTGATTGGAAATCGGTAAGGGCGGCGCGTCCCTCTAATCTTCAGGCCCGGGAGGTTAAAGTCATCCGGCGTTAAGCGGTATTCGGCCAGCTTGGCCAGTTCACGCTGGCCTGGCTCTTGCTGAGCCAACAAACTCTTGCTGCCAAAAATCGGACCCGAGGGACTGATCTCAAATTGATCGGCTCGAGGCTGTTCAGCCGCGACATCTTCTACAATAAAGGAGGCGCCTTTGTGGTGAATGTAAGCCGCATCGCCCGGCTCAAGCCTGTCGAGCGTCTCCAGACGGTCAGTGAGGAGTTGATTGAACAGCAGGGACTGAAAAGCCGACACAAAAAAGATCTGGAGCTTCTTGTTGAGGATTTTAAAGACATCCTCAAGCCGGCCTCCCGCTTTGCTTATGGCGGTTAGAACGCGACGTTCGTCGGCCAGCTTTTGAGGCCAGAGCGCCAGGGCCTCGGCCCAGCGCCCTTCATCGACGAGCTGCCGGCCAGCTTGGACGGCCAACATCTCGTGAGCTTGAGGCCGGCCCAAGAATTCGGCCACAAATTCGACATTGTCCCGGCGCACAATGGCTTCGCCCAAGCGGTCGGTGTTTCCCCGGGTCCCAAAGCGTTGGGCATCAAAAAAATTAGGGACCCCGCGCCGGATCAAGGTCTCGAGAATGGCCTCAGCTTGAGGCAGTGACTCCCGCTCAACATCCCGAACCCGAATGCGGAAACGATTACCGCTCAAGTGACCGGCTTTGAGCTTGTTGGTATGGCGCTTCATTTCAAGAATTTGGATTTTAGGGATGGCGAGGTCGGCGACAGCCTCCGCGGTCATCGACTCGATTGACAAGGTTTGCCGGGTCACGGCCTGGGCGTCCTTCAACCCGGCATAGCCAATGAGATGGGGCGAAATACCCAGCGCCTGCGCCAATTGTTTAATGGCCGCGTAAGTTGAAATCCCGGTTTTCTCAATCGTAAGATACAGATGGGGGCCTTCTCCAGCCGGAGTATAGAGCGGGATCTCTTCAACGAAGAAATCGGCGGGTTCAACCTTAAGCCGCCCCCCAATGCCGGGTTGGTCGGCGGTGAGAAACTGTTGATTGTGGTTATAACGAAGCGGTGAACTCATTACTCTTCCAGGGCACTGACGGCGGCTTGACCAAAAACGGTCCCGTCGGGCAAAATGGTTCCCTCCAGCCGGGCCTCTTCGAGCTTGGCTTTCCACCATAACCGGCCGGGATTAGCTCCTTTGAGATTGGCGCTTTTTAGGTTCGCTCCTTCAAAATTGGCGCCGGAGATGTCAGAATCACTCAGGTTGACCCCTTCGAGGTTGGCCCAGCGCAGGTCTGCCCCGCTGAGGTTAACCGCTCGCAAGGTGGCCCCTCTAAAATCTGCGCCGGTTAGGTTTGACTTTGACATATCGGCGCCTTTGAAGGTGGTGCCGCGCAGATTGGCGGCTTTAAAATTGGCGCGCCTTAAAATTGACTTTTCAAAGGTGCAGTCCAGCAGTTGAGCCCCTTCGAAAATTACGCCGGCCAGACGGCACTTCGATAGGTCGCCTTCCTTAAGAGTTACACCTCTAAAGTCCCGGTCATCTCGTTTGTAGCGCCTTAGAATCTCGTCTGTGGTTTTCTCATTATATTTCATCAGTAGTTGCTCTTAAAGTTTGGTTAGAATCTCGGGACCGTTGTTGGTAACAGCAATCGTGTGTTCAAACTGAGCCGACAACGAGCCGTCTTTGGTAACCACGGTCCAGCCGTCGTCAAGCATCAACCAATCATAGTCACCGGCATTGATCATTGGCTCAATTGTAAAGACCATGCCGGGTTTGAGTTTTGGACCTCGCCCCAGTTGGCGAACGTGGGAGACCGAAGGTGGTTCGTGCAAGGTTTTGCCCACCCCGTGACCGCCCCACTCCCGGACCACCGACACGCCCTGGGTATCGGCGTAATTGTGAATGTCCATGCCGATGTCGTGGAGATAGTTTCCATATTGGGCGGCCGCAATCCCCACTTCCAGACATGTTTCGGCTATTTCTAAGAGCCGCTGCGCTTCTGTCGAAATCTTGCCCACGGCAAAAGTGCGGCAGGCATCACCGCAGTAGCCCCGATAACGTAGGCCAATATCAATCCCGACAATATCACCTTCTTCCAGGATGCGATCATCCGGCAAACCGTGGCAGATCTCCTCGTTGACCGAAGCACAGATCACCCCGGGAAAAGGTGGGTGGCTGGGAGGATTGCCGCGGTAGCCTTTGTACAGGGGCAAGGCTCCGCGTTTAGCCAGATGGTTCTCGATCCGCTGATCGAGGTCTTTGAGTTTAACCCCCGGCCTGATATGCTCGGCCAGAATTTCATAAGCTTCCGCCACAATTCGGCCAGACTCTCGCATTCGTTCAAGAGCCCGAGGTTGCTTTAATGGAATAAACATAGTTGTCTCGATTTATTCGTTAGGTAAGATTGATAACGGTATTGTAACCAGGCAGATAGGTTTATGGCAAGCGCTAGGCTAAAAAGTACGTTTGGTCAAAAAAATGTGACTTTCGGGCAACAAAAAAAGTACTTACAGGTGATTGAAATTAGTGACTTTTGGCTCTATTATTCTGTTAACCTTTGTTATATCATAAATCTAGATTCTGACAAGCTTTTCACTACTCGGCATTTGTTTTAGTCATATTAGGGACAAGGGCTAGAGACCATGTGGACAACTCAACTTACCATCAAAGATGTTGAAGCTCGGCAACGCCAGTTACAACAAGAAACCCAGATCGATCAAGCGGCCGTCACTGCCGGTAAGCTTGATGCCGTAGAAGCCTTGCAGCGGTCCGTTCAGCGAGAGTTTGAACAGCGCTGGTTAGAAATGGAAGCTTTGCTGCTGAACAGCAAACCACCTACCTGGCATTAATAGATCCTGGACGATCGATTTCAAAACTATCTTTCAATCTTACTTTGCTGCTTCAGTTCGATAAAGACCGGCCTGCTGTGCCGGTTTTTTTATTCTTCCGAATTTTCGCTCCAGCGGCGCAGGCGTTTTGTTTGACTGCGCTGTTGTTTTTCAGCCCGGCGTTTGGCCTGGCTGGCGGAGCTCGGTTTGGTAGGCCGTCGAGGAGAGGGACGCTTGGCCGCCCGCCGGATGAGTTCAATGAGCCGCTCGAGGGCATCTTGTCGATTGCGCTCTTGAGTTCTAAACCGCCGGGCTTCAATCAGTAGCACGCCTTCCTTGGTCATACGCTGGCCGGCCAGCCGAATTAATCTCTCTTTGACTTCTGGTGGCAAGTTCTTTGATCCGGTTACGTCAAAGCGGAGTTGAATGGCGGTGGCTACTTTGTTTACATTCTGACCTCCCGGTCCGGATGAGCGGCTGGCCTCGATTTGAAGCTCGTCTTCATCAATAGCTAATTTGCTCGTGACTTCAATCATTTTTACTTGTCTCTTCTCTAATCATTGCTTGCCAAGCACAGTAATGCTATACTAGACTCTCTTATGCGTAAAATTATCTTGTGGATTTTGGTCGGGAGCCTGGTGATTATCATAGGGATTGCTCTCGGCCTTTTCTATCTAACTACAACTCAAATATCCGAACCGCCGCAGTTCGCTTTTGCCTCTGATCGCTCGGGCGCCGGCGATATTTATGTGGTGGACGCCAATGAAGAGCTGCGTAACCTGACCGACCATCCGGCCTCGGATTGGGATCCGGTCTGGTCGCCCACCGGGGACAAGTTGGCCTTTACCAGTCATCGGAGTGGCGATAGCGACATCTGGCTGCTCGATCTGCTGGAGACGGAGACCCCCGTCAGCCCACGCAACCTAACCAACAACCCGGCCTGGGACTACAGCCCTACCTGGTCACCGAGTGGGCAGAGTGTCGCTTTTATCTCGGAGCGCGATGGCGATCCTGAGCTGTTTGTCCAAAATTTAGAAAGTGACACGGCCATTCAGCTCACCTTCAATAACGAGCATGATCACCGCCCGGTTTGGTCGCCCGACGGCAAGTTGATTGCTTTTGCCAGTGTGCGGGACGGCATCGAGAAGATCTATCTCATCCGTCCCGATGGCACGGACGAGCAATTGGCGATCCCCTTTGCCTTGCAGGGCACCTCGCCGGCCTGGTCTCCCGATAGCCAGCAGCTCGCGTTTATTGGCTGGGATGAGCAAAATCAGCCGGGGATTTACGTCATCGGTCCGGCCCAGGACGATCTGGAACGCGTGTACAAAGCTGAGCATTGGCTCGGCTCGCTGAACTGGTCGGGGGATGGCGCCTGGTGGACTTTTACCTCTTGGCAGAGTGGCAACCACGAAGTCTATGCTTTGCCGGTTAAGGGTGGGGATCCCATCCGGCTTAGTTATGACGAGGCGTGGGATGATATGCTGGTGCCTAATCCCGCTCGCCCCTTCACAGTTGCTTCTCAAGAAAATGTGGCTCAAGCAGCTCCGGCTTGGCAGGGTAGCTCTACGGGTGAGTTAGTCTTGGGTCTGAACCTGGCTGATTTGAGTATGGCGTATCTGGTTAACGATTTAGGTATGAATTGGGCTAAAGGGTACGTCAATTGGGCTACGGTGGAACCTCACAAGGGTGATTTTCGCTGGATTGATCCGGATAATGTGGTCAAAGCCTACGGGGATCAGCAGCTTAAGATTTTAATGCGTGTCCACGGTACTCCGGACTGGGCTCGACCGGCCGATACCAGCTTTACCCAACCGCCGGACAAACTGGATGACTTTAGTGACTTTATGACCGCCTTGGCGATTCGCTACAAGGGGCAAGTCAGTGCCTATGAAATTTGGAACGAACCGAACCTCTACTATGAGTGGGGAGATCAGCCACCTGATCCGTCAGCCTATACTGACCTGCTTAAGGTGGCCTATCGAGCTGTAAAAGCGGTTGACCCGCAAGCTCTCATTATCTCCGGCGGCCTGTCAACCACCGGTGAGGGTTCGCCGACTGCCTTCGGCGATCTGGCCTTCATTCAAGGCATGTATGAGGCCGGGGCCAAAGGCCATTTTGATGCGCTGGGCAGCCATCCCTACGCTTTTGGCCGGTCTCCGGCGGAAGTCGATCCCTGGGGTTTGTCACTCAGTCGCGTAGCCGAGCAGCACGCGGTCATGGAAGCCGCCGGTGATGGCGAAACCCCTATCTGGATTACCGAGCTGGGGTGGGTCATCCAGAGCCACTGGGACTTAGGCGAGCACCAGTCCATCGGCGTCAGCGAGGCCCAACAGGCAGAATACCTCGTCGATACCGTTCAGCGGGTCCCCCAGGCCTGGCCCTATGTAGAAGCGGTCTTTTTCTTCAATCTCGATTTTAGCACCGTGGCCTGGTACCCTGCCGCCGAACCGATGCGCTGGTACGCTTTGCTCAACCCCGACCGGACTCCACGTCCGGCCTACACTGAACTCCGCCAAACGCTCAGAACGCCTTGAGTCAACCCCTATGCGAATCGTTGTTAAAGTTGGCACCAATACCCTTAAAGCCGGCACAAACCGTATTCATCGGCCGCGCTTAATCGATCTGGCCCGGCAGTTCGCCGGTTTGCGACAGCAGGGTCACCAGCCCATCCTGGTCTCCTCCGGCGCCATCTTTGCCGGCCGAGAAGTACTCGGTAGCAACGCCCCGACGCTCAAAAAAGATGTGCCGCATAAACAGATGTTAGCCGCCGTTGGGCAAGGCCATCTGCTCTTTCTTTATCAACAGATTTTTGCGATGTACAATTTGACCGTGGCTCAAGCCCTCCTCACGCGGGCTGACCTGGCCAACCGGACACGATATCTCAATGCCCGGAATACCCTGCAACTGCTGCTCCAGCACGGCGCGGTGCCCATCATCAATGAAAACGATGTGGTCGCGGTAGATGAGATTAAAGTCGGGGATAACGACAATTTGTCGGCCTTGGTGGCTAACCTAATCGAGGCCGACCTGCTCATTATCCTGACCGATCAGCCGGGCCTCTTCACCGCCGATCCTCGACTGGATGCTGCGGCTCAACTCATTCGTGAGGTCCCCCTCATCGATGAGCATATCTGGGCTATCGCCGGCGGTAGCAGTAGCGATATCGGCACCGGGGGGATGCGTACCAAAATCGAAGCTGCCGCCTTGGCAACTCGTTCCGGCACGGTGGTGGTAGTGGCGCCGGGTAACGAGCCGGATGTTATTTTACGGGTGGTCGGGGGTGAAGCCATCGGCACTCGCTTCCCAACCCAGTTTAGCCGGGTCGAGAGTCGCAAACGTTGGATTCTAGCCGAACCGGTACAGGGATCGGTGCAGATCGATCAGGGAGCCGTGAGAGCCGTAGTCGAGCAGCAGAAAAGCTTATTGGCTGTTGGCGTCACCCAGGTTACCGGGGAATTCGAGCGCGGCGCAGTCGTGCGCGTCCTCGATCCTCAAACTCAGGAGATCGGCCGGGGTCTGGCTCACTACAAAGCCTTTGACTTGCGGACCATTTGCGGCCAGCGATCCGATCAAATCGCCAGACTCCTCGGTTATGATTACGGGCCAACGGCCATTCATCGCGATAATCTGGTCTTGGTTTAACCCAACTTCCAGTTCAAAAAAAGAGCGGCCCAAATCGGCCGCTCTTTCTCTGTCTTCCGCTAGACTTACCAGGTTACGCTCATCAACATACAATTTAGACCGCTGCCAATACCCATCATACAAATATGGTCACCTTCTTCAACCTGGCCTTCTTCGCCGGCCAGAGCGAGGGCCGTCGGCAAGCCTACCGGGCCGGTGTTGCCCAGCCAGGGAAAGGTCAGCTTGAACTTTGATCGAGTGGCGCCGATGGCCCGGATGACCGCTAGGGTGTTATGGGCACTAACCTGGTGCGGCGCGTAAAGATCTATCTCGTCATCGGTCCAGCGATCAAGGGTGCGGTTGGCCAGGCGCCAGGTTTTGGCGATGAGGCTAGCCCCGGCTACAAGCAACTTGCTGGGATATGAGCGCATAAGCGTTGGGCTGGCGACACAGAGACGGTTGTGCTCCGTGGCGGCCATGCTAACCGCGCCGTTGATCCGGTGATTAGAGTGGGCCACATCCCGGTGGCTTAAGATCATCGCTACTGCGCCTTCTCCCAAGGTTAAGGTGGCGATATTCTCCATAAAATCAGCCTTGGATACGTCCTCGCGCCGAAGTTGCTGAATCGTTGATTCGATAATGTCCCGGCCTGCTTCGCCAGCTACTACCAAGCCGTGTCGAATCATTCTTGACTCGACCATCATCGCGATGTTGAAGATACCATTGACAAAGCCCAAACAGGCATTGCCCAAGTCGTAGTTCAAACAGCTATCGGGTAATCTTAAGTTACCGTGGATGAGACTGGCTGTTGAAGGTTCGATGTAGTCTCTAAACACCGAAGTATTGATCATACAGCCGATCTTCTGCGGATCCACGCCTGATATTTCGATAGCTTTGCGGGCCGCAAGTGTGGCCACTTCGCTGGGTTTGGTGCCAAATGGCCAGAAGCGACGTTCCCTAATGCCGGAGAGGCTTTCAAGAATGCCGGGTCGGATTTCGAGGCGTGCCAGCGTTTCGGAGAATTGTTCTTCAAGGTCAGTCGAACTAACCCGTTCGGGTCCAAGTTCATAAGCGACGGCCTCGATTCTCACATTCTCAAACAGCATCTTTTCCTCCAGTTTGTAAGCCCAAAGGCGTATTTGAGTATTCTACCATAATGCAACCCCCTATCTCAAGCATGCCAAACCGGAATCCCGCTACTCTCGCCGGGGGTCCGAGCATTCTTGACTAATATGTCGGCATCAATGCCATATGAGGGGAAATTTGGTATTTTTTGACCTGCCTACCGCAAGTGAGGTCCTTACTTTGCCATAATCTATCACTAAAAGCTAGAAATGTCTAGCTTTAGATCGGTGACTCTAACAAAACAGGCCGCTCCACCGTGGTGTATGGAGCGGCCTGTCCTCTTTAATGGCGGGGTAACGCAGCCTGAGCTTGTCGAAGTTGTGGAGTGACCTGTCGGAAACCGTTTGTTGAGCCTGTCGAAACCAACGGCAGCGTGAATACCGACGGTAGTAGATTATTTTAGCCTCTTACGTCTTGCTCCAGCCGTTTCATCGCCATCCGCGAAGGAACCGGTAGATACTGATCCCAGTGTAAAATCTCGTCCAGTTGGTAAGCGCCGCGGACAACCTCACGCGTGGTTGGATCGAGGTGGCGAATCGCGCCGTCGAGGGTTTCGATGGCCTTAGCTTTGTTGAGCGCTTCAGCCAACTCCGGCGGCAGTTCGATAGCTTGCAGGTTGAGGCTGTTAAAGGCAATGCCCAGCGGTTTGAGCTTGTCTGTTAGAGTCTGGTTCAACTGCCGTTCAATCCGCTCGCGGAGAGGCGGGTTGAAAAGATCCTTGACTGAGTAGTTGCCAACCAGCTTGCGCAGTAGAATGTCTACATTGCGGCTAAGGCCCTTCTCGGCGTTGGGTAAATTGCGCAGGCGCTGGCTACGGGCTTCACCGGCGGAAATAAAGCTAGGCTGGATCGAGTAAGTGCCGGACCAGTGAATCTTGACCAAGATTCCATCGCCGGTCGAGATAGCGGTGGCGCAGCCTGAGGCGAGTTTGGTTTTAGTTTCAATGGTTAAGGTAATCTGCTCAAACGGGCGTAGTAAGTGTCGCCCGGCAGGCAAGACCCGCTGTACAAACCCGGCCCGATCGATCGTGATGGCGATGGTATCCTCGGCAACTACTCGACTCCGGGCGGAATAGACAGCCAGGCTAACAGTAACAGCCAGAACGAAAGCGATGATGATTGACATTAAGATGATCATTACGGCACTCCTTTAGTGTTAAAAATACACTATTTAGATAAAAAATCAACAGCTTTGGCACCCACCTTGATTAAATGGTACCAATCGTAACCCTGTTTATTATTGTGTGGTGTACACTAACTATACTTGAAAAAAATCTTTTTGTCAATAGCACACTATTAAATTTAAGGAAACAGTGGTGACGATGAGGTTCTTCCATTCAGGAACGCCAAGAAACGCGAAGGGAGCTTAAGTTTTCACTTCGCGTTTCTTGGCGGCTTATTCAGCCACTTAATCCTGATGCCGGACTAGGGGAACAGACGACGAGTCTTGACTTCAGCCACCGCGTCTTCTCGGAAGCGGTAAAGCCGGGCGGGGCGTCCTCCGGTGTCACGAAAGCCGTTTACCGCTTCGACGACATCGGTTTTGCGGAGTTTGCTACGGAAGTTACCTTTGTCCAACTTGGTGCCGAGGATGATCTCATAGGCGTCTTGCAGTTCACGCAAGGTGAACTTTTCTGGCAGCAGTTGGAAGCCAACCGCGCTGTACTCTAGCTTATAACGCAGCCGGGTAAGCGCGTAGCTCAGAATTTCGGCATGATCAAACGCCAGTGCAGGCAACTCGTAGACAGAAAACCAGGCCACATCGGCGGCATCGCTGGCGGCCTGGGGGCTAAGTTTGTCGGCGCTAACCAGGGCAAAGTAGGTCACCGTAATCACGCGCGTCCGGGGATCACGGTTGGGCTCACCGAAAGTGTAAAGTTGTTCCAGATAGACATCCTGATCGGAAACACCCGTTTCTTCGGCCAGTTCTCGATAGGCGGCGGCTTCCAGGCTTTCGGACATCTTGACGAAGCCGCCGGGGATGGCCCACATTCCTTCAAAAGGCCAGCTTTTGCGCTTGATGAGCAGAACTTTCAACATCTCATCCAGGATGCTGAAAATCACTACGTCAGTCGTGACGGAAGGGCGATCATACTGAGTCGCGTCATAAGTATTCACTTCAGACTCGGCCACTCTGAAATTATTTGCTTTAGTCATAATCTTGTTTCAATCGGTCTTACAGCCACTGATTGTCTTGGTACATTTTAAGCTTTATTGATAGCCTCTCTCCAGCCGTCGTCATTATACCCATAGTTTGGAAGTTGTCTATATAACTGGCAAGGCTTGAGACGAGCCTAAGGCCGATGCTCCGATCAGTCAGGAGAGACAGCGTGGCATTGTGGCTATTCACTGAAATGGTCCCATCAGAATGCCCTCGGCCGGGAAAGAAGGATCGCTCAGGGTCAGATTGTGCCAAACGCCTGGGGTTTCGGTCCGGTAGGGCAAAATATGGAGCGTGAGCGGACCGACTTCAGCAAGCAAGGGCAATTCGTAATAGTCGCCCACGACTTCTCCGGGTGTCCAGAGTGAGGTGGGATAGCTACTCAGCACCGGATGGGCAGCGTCTTGTTTGTAGATCTCGTGTCCGTTGGCATCGATGAGCCGTAGAGACAGGGCATAATCCCACTCGATCTTTTTAGGAGCGCGCCAGTAAAGCATTAATTGCAAGATCGAATTGGCTGGCCGGCCGCTGAGATTGAACTGGGGTTGAACCTTAGCCCGGTACCCCAGCAGTTCAAGCTCACCCTCAAAATTAGCGTCGAGGCGAGTCAAATCCGGGGGAGGCTCGAAATTTGGTTCGGTCCGAAGTTGGATTATCGGGCCAACCATGCTGAGAAAAGGTGTCCCTACAAGATCGGCCGGTTTGCGCGTGAAGTAGATAGGCCGGCCTGCCTCTCTCGCGGCGGCGACTTTTTCCGGCCAACGGTCAAGCGGATTGCGGACGGTGACATCCAAACGCCAACCTTCAATCAGTTGATAATATTTGTACGGGGTGTACTGCTCCCAATCGCCCCAAATGATGCTGTTCGGCTCAACATCCGGCAGACTGCTTTCCACCAACCTGGCTCCTTGCCGGCCGCGCAGTAACTGCCGCCAATCGTCCAATGGAGCGATCGCCGCCTGATACTGCTCCTGCCAGGTCGGCCAGGCCAGCGTGTAAGCCAGCAGCGTGGTGAAGGCGATGGCAACGAACAGCTGGGAGAGGAACTGAGCCTTGAAAAACGAAAACGGCATTCTACTAACCGAGAACGATGCGGCTGCCTGATCAGCTGTTTTCTTGAACAACAACTGAATGGTGTTGACTGCTAACCCAAGCCATACGGCCAAGATAAAGTAGGCCGGCATCAAATACCAGGTGGGAGCTTCATCCAGATTGACCACCTCAAAATCAAGGACAAAGATCAAGAGGATGAGAACGAGCAAGCTTTGAAAAAGCCAGTAAGCCGGCCGTCGCCAGAGGAGGAGCAAGCCGCCCCCTGTCGCCAGGGCAACCCCCGGCAGCGAAAGCTGCTTCAAAAGATCGTGCCAGATGAATGCCAGGCGAGCCGGCAGGTAGGCTGGATCGAGGGTCAAGAACAGGCCCGTCGAGTCGCCGGACCCGATGAGGAACCAAAAGCTGCGCAGATCGGTGATTTTTTCATGGCTGTAGGGGGGATTGTTGAGGCCGCGCCAGTAGATAAACCCGTAGAGCGACAACGGAGCCAAAGCCAGCCAGACCAGCGTCAGCAGCCGCCGTGGTTGGCGCAGCAGTTGGCGGTCGTGCCACCAGATCCAGCCCACCAGCGAGGGCAGGTAAAAGATGGTCGTGCGGTGATGCGCCAAACTGAGGCCTACCGTCAGCGCCAGCCAGTGCAGTGTGCGATTGGCTGCCACCAGATTGCCCGCCTGGTGATGCTGGGCAAAGCGAATGGCCAACAAAGTTAGCAGGGCAAAGAAAAAAACGTTAAAAGAGCGTACGCCGGCGATGACGCTCCACTGCCATAGAGTCAGGCCAAAAGCGAGAGCCAGCCCGGCCACCAACGCCCCAGCCCACAAGTTTGACCGCCGGAAGACGAGTGCTGAAAGCTGGTAAGTCACCAAAGCGGTGACGCCGGCGGCCAAGGCGCCGCCAAAGGCGGAAAACAGATTAACCCGCCAGGCCGGCGAACCGAACGGGATCAGCAGGGTCCAAATTTTTCCAACTAAGATATAAAGGGGGTAACCGGTGGTGTGGGGAATGCCCAGCAAGGGCACAGCCAGTTGGTGCTCGCCTGAGTCTCCGCCGACCACATCCGGCGCCAGCGTTAGCCAGTAGAGGCCGAATACCAGGCCGAACGTAACCAAAAATAAAAAAAGCATTGGAAGGTTGGCTGTTCCTCTCCTCAAGTTACTAAACTTCCAACCTTCCATACTTCCTAGTTTACGCCAATTGAGCGAGTCAATCTGCCCGGCTCAGTGAGTTAGTGATAGTACCCATTGCCGTTGCCCTGATACGACTCATCATCAAACCAGTCGTCAAGTTCATCCTCTTCGTCATCAAATTCAAAGTCGTACAGCATCATCGCATCATCGAACAGGTTAAGCTCATCGAGCGACTCTTCAGCGGCCAGGGCCAGATTATCCGCCTCGCTATCTAAATACGCTTCCAGGACGTGGCGAGCCTTACTGCCGCCAATGCGCCCCAAGGCCCAAATTACCATCTCTTGCACTTCGCTGTCTTCGTCTTCTTCCAAAAGTTGAATTAAGCGGTCTACCGACTCTTTGCTCTCCAACTCACCGCAGGCTCGAGCCGCTTCATAGCGAACTTCCGTACTCGGATTATCAAGCTCTTCGATGACGCGCGGCACCCAGCGGACATCGGCGCTGCGGCCCATCGCAAAAATGGCGCTGACCTGCATTTTGTCATAATCGCTATAGTAAGCCGCCTCAATTATATCGATGACACGGGGATGGCTGGAGTAGGCCATGGACTCGATGGCCCGACGCCGGACATCGAGGGTTTCGCTGGCTTGATGAATGGTGGTCAAGAGAGCCTCTTCAGCCAATTCGCCCTGATGCCAATCTATCTCTTCGAGCTCTTTGAGAAAGACAAATTTACCCAAGGCGCCAGCCGCGGCCTCCCGGACGATTTCCGCCTCATCGGTTTTGAGGAGGTGGATTAATGGTGTAATTAAGCTGGGCTGCTCATACTCCCACAGACTCCTGATCGCTGTCGCCCGCACTTGCGCATCTTCGTCGCCTAACGCGGTCAGGAAAACCGGATCGAAGTCAACTTCAAAATTGACCTCGGCGGTTTCCATCAACTCTTGTACAATGGTCCGGCGGCGCTGGACCTCAATGGTAGGCCAGATCTGGCTGAAAGTTTGCAGACACTCGCGATTCATCTTTGAAAGCGCGTAGAGTTTAGCGCTGCTCAGTTTTTCGTCGGTGGCTAATTCTTCCAGCACTTCTTTAAAGGTTTTCTTTGTCGTTTTCATACCGCAAAATCTTTCTATCCGTCAGGCTTACTGCCACAGGAATGTTGATGTCTCACTCACTTCACTGACCGGTTGCGCGGTCTGCCGGCCTCCGGCGTCAGTGGTAATTTGTTCAATGTAAACGTACCATTCATACTGGCGACCTGTGAACTCATCAGCCAGGCCCCAGTATTGGTCAGCCGGTACGATCCAAAAGTTTTCTTTAACATTGGTGCCGCCATAAGCGATCTGGCCATTTTGTTGCCAGGTCATCCGGACGGCGTAAAACTGGTTCTCGTCCAGGGAACCCATATCCGCCCAGCGTAGAACCAATTCTGCCTCGCGATTAAAGACCCTTCCCGCGTCTGGCCCGATCAACACCGGCTTGCCGAAGCGGGGTGTTGGCGTGGCGGTGGGTGGATTTGGGGTAGGCGTCTCCGTCGGGGTTGGTGTTTCCGTCGGGGTTGGCTCACCGGGGACCGGTGTGGCCGTGGGCAGGGGAGTCTCGGTTACGGTCGGGGTGAAGGTCGGACTCGGGGTTAGGCTGGCGGTCGCTGTCGGCATCGGTGTTGATGTGGCTGTTGGTGTTAAAGTATGCGTCGCTGTCGGCATCGGCGTTGATGTGGCTGTTGGTGTTAAAGTATGGGTCGCTGTCGGCGTTAGCGTGGGTGGATTAACTGCCAATACCACCCGATCAAAACCACCCCAGACTGACGGACCAAGCTGGGTAAAGCCATAAATTATTCCCACTATGGCCAAAGCGGCCAGGCCCAACGAGAGATAGGGGGGCGGTTTGGCCACTAACGTAGCGCCGCAGTGGGGGCAAGTCTTAAATTTTGCCGGCACTCGCCGGCTGCAAACTCGACACCGAATTGGCGCGAGATACTGCGAATTGGGTTGTCCGCAGTTAGGGCACAGCCGCCAAGACGAGTTGATGGGCGCCTGGCAACGAGCGCATAACTGCTGCTCATCTTCCATCAGAAAAAGCTACCCCAGTCGATGGCCGGAATTGGGTTGCTGATATCGTAGTAGCTAATCACCAGCATGAGCATCAAGAGCAGGGCCAGGCCAATAAAGTGGATCGCGCCCTCTTTTTCCGGTGCAATCCGTTTGCCTCGCACCGCCTCAATTAGCACAAACATGATCCGGCCCCCATCGAGCGCAGGCAGCGGCAGCAAATTAGTAATGGCCAGCGCCGTACTCAAGATGGCTGTGAGCCACAAAATGGGGAACCACCAATCTCGCTGCACGGCTGCGTCAACCGCCGACCCTGTTTGCTGATAAATACCCACCGGTCCGGTCGGTCGTGCTGCTTCAGCCGGGATAATATTTTGAATAATAGCCACCGGCAGGTAGAAGGTCAGGGCGATGTATTCGCCGGTTTGCTGCAAGCCGCGTACAAACGCCCGGTGGACCGGGTAGTAAGTCAGTTCTACCTCGGTATCTTCATAGCTGATCCCAACCCCCATCGCTCCTTGTCCTTCCGGCGGATCGACACGCGGCGTCAGTTCCGTAGTCAAAATCTGACCATCGCGCTTAACCTGCAGGGAAATTGTTTGGCCCTTGCGCTGATCGACATAGTAGATCAGGTCGCCAATGTGGTTGAACTCGATCTCGCCGTCACCGACGATGATGTCGCCGGCCTGCAGCCCGGCCGCAGCGGCCGGTGTGTCCGGGATTACTTCGGTTACAACGGTCTGGGCGATGGGCGCTTGCTCGCCGGCGATGTTAGTGCCCGTCACCGGCTCGGGCACGCCGGACATTGAGGTCAACGTGAAGAAAACGACGGCCGTGACCAAGTTCATCAGCGAACCGGCGACCAACACCGCAAAGCGGATCTTCTTGCTCTTACTGGCAAAGCTACCGGGATCGGTCGGATCTTCTTCACCGACCATGCGCACATAGCCACCCAGCGGAATCCAGTTGATTGAGTACTCGGTTGGCCGGGTTAAGGCATCCACTTTGTAAGTAGGCATGCCCTCTTTGGCGGCCATCGGCTTGCTCGATTTAAAGCTAATGGTGTCGAAGATACGGGCCTCGCTGCCGGACTGGCGTTTGTCACCGGGTTTAACCACCTCAACCAGATCGATCCGGGTTAACGCCGGCCGGCCCTTCTCATCCAGGCCGGTTTCAGCGTAAACGGTGGCTCCGGGCTGAATGGTACGCGGCACGCTCATTTTGCGCCCGATCACGTACGGTTGTCCGTCTAACGTGATCTGGCCCTCATCTTGCCATAGCTTCACCATCCGAGGGGGAAAGCCGATAGCAAACTCTTCCACGGTAATCCCGGCCTGTTTGGCGACAATAAAATGCCCCAACTCGTGGACGAAGATGAGAACGCTTAGGATGATAATAAAGGCAATGATTGTCAAGGCAACGGATCCTTTCGATGCGGCACACTAGCCAAGATCATTATACCTAGCCCCAATTTTTCTGCCAAACAAAACGCAGAGTTAACCAGGCCAAGCGTTACGGTCAGTCTAGCTTTGGATGCTTAATATCGGGTTAAGATTGAGTCAGGAGGCAGCGGGCACCAACCGAGCCGGCCCACCGGCCCCGCTGGTTAAGACGTTGAGCACGCCTGGAATCTTACGGGCTTCGATCTCGACCTGGGCGACGTGACGCGCTTCACAGATGAGGTGTACGTTGGGACCGGCGTCAATCGTGAAGTAGACCGGAAGATTGTTCTGTCGCCACTCCTGCGTTGCCTGGATGAGGGCCATGGTGGCCGCGTTCCAGTAGTAGAGGGGGGGGCGACCGGTCATCATCACCGCATGCATGGTAATGGCATCTTCTTCGATGATGGGTCCCATCGCCGCCAGATCACGGGCCAGGAGCGCGGCCCGGCACGCCTCAAATCGAGCCGGGGCTCCGGCTACGCGAGCCGCTTGCAGCGAACTGGTGCCGGCAAGCTTGTGCCCGCCGGTCGAGCCGACGGCCTTGTGAGCCTGACTGACGATGACCACCACATCGCGTAGGTCCCAGTGCGCTGGCCCGACCAGGCTGGTCGCCACCGAGGCTTCGTCGTTGCCGGTTAGCCATTGGCAGTACCCTCCAGGCACAGAGCGACTGGCCGAGCCGGAACCGCGCCGGGCCAGCCGGGAGAGATCTGCCTCGCTTAAAGTCAGTCCCGCTGCCGCTGCGCCGGCCACGGCCAAAGCGGCAAAGGCCGCCGCCGAAGAGGCAATCCCGGAGCCGACGGGAAAGTTGCTTTCGGATTCGATCCGGGCGAAAAGCCCAAGACCGGCCTGGGCCCGGATCAAATCCAGGCTGGCGCTAACCCGCTCCAATCCGGGACCGGTGACCGCTTGTCGGTTGATGGTTAGCATGTCGCCGGGCAGGTCTTCCTGAAAGGTCACCGCCGTTGTGGTATATAGATCGCCTAAGTTCATTGACAGCGAGGGGTTGGCCGGCAGCCGCAGGGCATCATCTTGGTTGCCCCAGTATTTGATGAAAGCGATATTGGGATGCGCCAGGGCCGTGGCTTTGCGGGCTTGCTCGGCGGCCTGCCGCAGCCGGGTTTGCTCCAGATTGAGTGAGTTTGCCTCCTCAGTTTGGAGGTTAAGTGGGTTAACCATGATGTCCGCTACCGAAAGTTTGAAGTTATGGCGCTGGCAGTATAACACGGGGCGGACATCTGGTCGAGTCCGGACTGGTTTGGGGATAAGACCTGCTGAGTCTATCCGGCAAATGAGTCAAAGAAGGCTTGAGCTTGCTGGTTAAACGTGTCGTCCGGATAGCCGACAGCCATAAGTTGGTACATGTTTCCGTTCACGACGTAAATCTGAATGATGCCTTTGCCCTCCGGCGTGTCGAGGGAGGCCGGAATATAGAATTCAGCGCGCCAGTTAGGAAGATCATCCTTGGTCAATGTTGCAGTTGCAAGTTGAGCTTCGACCTGCTCAACCAGCCTGTCGCAGCGAAGGCTCAAGACATGAATCACCTCTCGGCTCACACTGCCGCAAGCGGCATCAAAGAGCTTGAGAGCCTTCTGCAGCGGCAGTTGGCCGGGGGCTACCTCATCGGCCAGGGTTTGGTAGGCCAACCCAAAGCCGCTCGTCCCGTGCGCTTGGCGGAAGGTAAAAATCTGCTCGTCCGGAGTGTCACCCGCGTTCAGAGTGACTCCTTCCGAAGGAACATCAGGGAAGATAACGGTGAAGTTGCCGGCCTCTGATGAGAAAACGGGCCAATCTAGAGCAGCCGGTGCCGGTGAGACGGGTTTAACTTCAGCCTCGGTCTGGAGTCTACCTGCCAGACCAACGGACAGAATGATGAAGAAAGCTGAGACTACAAATGTCCTAAGTTTTAGCATTGTGTTCTCCTCTCTACCCTGTGGCACACGCCGCAGTTACCTATTTTTAAAATAGGATTGCATGTAGTAAGTTGTTGTTGTACACTGAGAGCATAAAAATCATCCGTTAACCAATCGTTAATTGTGACCGATGGCTAACTCCGTAGCTTCAGAAAAGAATCCAAGAGCAGCGCAGCTAAAATTCTCAATGCTTGGCAAACTTCAGGTCTGGCGCGGTGACGAGCCGGTAGAGAAGTTTGTCAGTGCTAAAGCTCGGGCGCTGCTGTGCTACTTGGCCCTGGCCGAGCAGCCGCAGAGCCGCCATGTCCTGGCCGGCCTCTTGTGGGGCGAAGACTCCGACGAAAACGCCAAGCTGAGTCTGCGGGTTGCCCTCTCTAATCTGCGGCAGCAATTGCCTGATGCGCTCATCGCCGATCGCCAGACCGTGGCCTTCAACCGGGAACTCGATTACTGGCTTGATGTTGAGGCTTTTGAAGCCGGCCTGCGGCACGAGGGACCCGATCGGCCCGAGACATTGGAGCAAGTGGTTGAATTGTATCGGGGCGAGTTTCTGGCTGACCTGCACGTTGATGGCGCCCCGGCTTTTGAAGAATGGCTGCTGGTCGAGCGCGAGCGGTTGGGTATGCTGGCCCTGGGGGCCATGCAGCAGGTGGCCGAAGAACGCCTTAGCCACGGTGACCCGGCCCATGCCGTCGAAACTTACCAGCGAATGCTGGCCCTCGATCCGTTGCAGGAGTCGATTCACTGTAAATTAATGCTGGCCCTGGCCCATCAGGGACGCTATACCGCGGCTATGGCCCAGTACCAGCGCTGCCGCCAGATTTTGGAAGAAGAGCTGGGTGTTGAACCGATGCCCGAAACCACCGAACTGGCTCAACGTATTCAGGTCGCCCGTAGTCGGCCGCAGCGCCATAATTTACCCCTAGTCCACACGCCATTTATCGGCCGCGAATTTGAAGTGCAGCGGTTAACGCGGATGCTGCTCGACCCGGAAAAGCAGCTCATCACCGTGGTCGGACCCGGGGGAGCCGGCAAAACTCGGCTGACGTTGGAGGTCGCCGCGACCCAGGTTAACGCTTTCCTGGACGGCGTAGTTTTTGTCTCCCTGGCTCCCTTGGACGAACCGACCGGGGTGGCCGCCGCCGTCGCTTTGGCCCTGGATCTGCCCCTCTCTGGCCAGACCGATCCCCAGACGCAGATTCTCAACTACTTACGCCAAAAAGAACTGCTGCTGGTGCTTGATAATTTTGAGCATCTCCTCGAGGCCGTTCACTTTGTGGTCATGATCTTAGAGTCCGCGCCGAGCGTAAAGCTGTTAGTCACCAGTCGCGAGAGCTTGCGCATTCCTTGGGAAACGCGCTTGCCGCTGGCAGGATTGTCCTACGCCGCGGACGATGGCAATGAAAATGCGGACGCTATTCAACTTTTTGCCCAGGCCGCCCAACGGGTGGTGCCCGGCTTCAACCTGAGGGCAAACTTGGCCGATGTGGAGCGGATTTGTTGGCTGGTTGAAGGTTTACCGCTGGCGATCGAACTGGCGGCCGCCTGGATCGATACCATCCCCTGCGCGGACATCGCGCGCGAGATTTCCAAAGACTTGAATATTTTGAGCGGGACAGCTCCTGGCCTACCGGAGCGTCATCGCAGCCTGCGGGCCACCTTTGAGTACTCCTGGCGTTTGCTCAAACCCAATGAGCAGCAGACTCTTTTGAAATTGTCGGTTTTTCGGGGTGGCTTTGAGCGTGAAGCCGTGGCGGAGGTTACGGCTGCCTCGCTAAACACGCTTAAAGCCCTGGTTGAGAAGTCACTGCTGCATCTAACCGCCTCCGGCCGTTACGAGCTGCACGAGTTGCTGCGCCAGGTGGTGGGCGAAAAGCTGGTCCGGCTGCCCGATGTCTTGATCCCGACCTATGATAAGCATTGCACCTACTATACTGACCTGGTTCACCAGCAGGAAGAACGTATTACCACCTCCGGCATCAATCAAGCCATCGAAACCATTGGCCATGAGCTCGAAAACATCCGGGTGGCCTGGCGCTGGGCCGCCACTCATCGCAAGCTTGAGGCCCTCAACCGCAGTACGGTCACCATGTCTCGCTTTTATCTGCTGCGTGGTCCGCTGCAAGAGGGTGAGGCCCTGTTTCAGGTTGTCTCTGACAGCCTGTGGAGCGTCACGCCTAAAGGTGACACGGATAAAGCTGCCTATTTGACCTTGAGCAAGGCCCTGCTGGAGCAGGTCCGATTCTGCACTGAGCAAGGACGCTATGATCGGGCCATCAAGTTGGCCATCCAAGCCGTTGGCTTAGCCCAAGCGCATCAAGCGGATGACCTGACCGCGGAAGGCTACCTTCAATGCGGTAATGCCTTCTGGTACCAAGGGAATTATCTCGAAGCGCGGGCTGAAATCCAAAAAAGTCTGACCATCGCCCAGGCTAACCAACTGCGGATCATCGAGGCTGACAGCCTGCGCGCGTTGGGCTCGGTCTGTTGGGCGATGGGTGAGTATGTCAGTGCCAGCTCCTACTTTGGTCAAGCCCTCAGCATTTACCGCGAGCTGGTCGACGAGTATGGCGAGGGATTGACGCTAGATAATCTCGGGTTGCTGCTGCTGGAACTCGAGGATTACCACGGCGCGCGCGACTATTTTGAACGCTCGCTCACCATCCGTCGTCAGATAGGCGACCGGCAGGGCGAGGGCTTTAACCTGCGCAATTTAGGGATTGTGGCGCAGGTGTTGGGCGAGGATGAGCAGAGCCGGGCTTACAACGAGGAATCGCTGCATATTTATTACAAACTGGGCCATCGCCGGGGCGAAGCGGGGGCGCTGCGCAACTTGGGGCAGAATGAAGCCGAAGTGGGCCAGTATGCCCGGGGGCGGCTCTATCTTGAGTCCTCTCTGGCCGCGTTTCGTGAAATCGGCGATCAGCGGGGCGAGATTGGGACCTTAAGCGCGCTGGGCTTGCTGCTCCATCACCTGGGTGAGAACAAGTCCGCCGAGGAGATTTGCAGCCGGGCCATTCACTTGTCTGAAGAGATTGGCAATCGCTTTTACCGGGCCTTTACCCTGACCTATTTAGGCCATATTTTAGTGGCCCAAGGCCGGGGCACTAAAGCCGTCGAGGTCTACCAGCAGGCGCTTGATGAGCGGTATGGGCTGGGCCAGGTGCGCCTGGCCACCGAGCCGCTGGCCGGCCTGGCCAACCTCTACCTGCTGCAAGACGATTTGCCCCGCGCCCTGACCTTTGTGGAAAGTATTCTCCACCACCTGCGAACTCGGCAACTGACCGGCACCCGCGAACCGTTCCGCATCTATCTGACCTGTTACCAGGTGCTCAAAGCCGCCGGAGATCCCCAAGCCGACGATCTACTTAAGGATGCTTACCGCCAACTCAAAGAGCGAGCGGCCCGGATCACAGAGGAGTCGCTCCGCCACTCCTTCCTCGAGAATGTGGCGGCTCACCGGGAGATTATCAAGGCGTTTGAGGTGGCCGCTCCCAATTCAGGGACTTACGCGCCGGCCTAACCCCGCCTATTGCTCCCGGTGCGTGAGCGGTTGTTTGAGCAACAACAGCCGGTAGTTTCCAATCTCCCGAAAACCCAAGGCAGTATAAGCCTTTTGGGCTGGAAAATTGTGCTCATCCGTGAAAAGGATAGCTGTTTGCCCGCCTTGCTCTCTCGCCGCCAGCAGCGAGGCGGCGACCACCGCGCGGCCATAACCCCGCCCTCGGAGCGCTGGCGGCGTCCAGACCCCTCCCACTTGCACCCCTTCAGCGATAGCCGCATTAAAGGCCGTCGTCGCTACCGGTTGGCCTTCTTTTTCCAGCAGCCAGAGCAAGCCCTCCTCAAAGGTGCGTTCAATCGAGCGGCGACTCTCGTCGTGTAGAGCGGCAGACTCCTCAGCCCCCAGCGTCTCGATGGCGTAGGCCACCCGCCAGTCGATCATCAGCGCCAGATCGTCGGCCTTGATGCGCCGGGCCCGGAGTTCCCCGTTGTGCAGAGCTGCCGGCACGATCAGATCCGCCAGAGCCAGGCTGTAAAGCTTATCCGTGCTATCAAGTTGAATATTTTCCGGATCGATGCCGAGCGCTGCCTCCACGGTCTCAACCTGCTCAGCCGGGCCAAGCAGCCCACCGATCGGCCGCTGCGAGGCCTTCACCGCCACCGGCCACAATTCGTTGGCACGGTCCGGCGCCTGGAAAATGAGCATCTGGTTCCAATAGTGAGCCACCACGCCGCTCATCGTGTCACCTTTAAAAGCCGCCGCGTAAGTCCCTTCATAAGGCCGCCCGCGATCAACCAACCCAACTTGCCGCAGGTTACTGATCAGAAACATCGAGGTCTCTAGCCGGGGCAGCAGAAACCGCTCCAACATCGCCTCATCGCCAGACTGTAAAATTTTGATCACAGCAATTACCAATTAACAATGCGTAATGAACAATTAACAAATCCCCTCCTCCAGCCCTTCGACTTCGCTCAGGACACGCCCTCCACCCATCCAATCCACCAGCCTTCCAATCTTCCAATCTTCCAATCTCCCATTCTTCCATTCTTCCAACCCTACTTCCGCCTCGTCGCCAGGATAATTCCGGACAAGATCAGCACAATCCCTACTCCGTGATACCAATGCAGCGATTCGCCCAGGAAGACGATCGCCATCAAACTGCCGAAGACCGGCATTAAGTGGATGAACAGCCCGGCTCGATTGGCGCCGACCAGTTCGACGCCCCGGTTGAAGCAGAGATAAGCCAAGATTGAAGGAAAAATAGCCACATAAGCCACGCTCAGCAGCGTGACCGTATCGAAAACCATGACGCGCCCGGATAGATGCTCCCACAGGTAGAAGGGCGACAGCACGCCGACCCCCCAGATGAAGGTTACGGCCACAAAACTCAGGGGGTGGATTGCCGGGCGCTGGCGTAACAGGGCCGAGTAGGCCGCGTAACCAACTACGGCAATGAACACCAAAGCGTCACCGGCGTTGAGCGATAACCCTAACAGTGTCTGCACGTTGCCTTGAGCCACAATCGCCAGCGCCCCCGCCAGTGACAAAGCCACGCCGATCGTTTGGACCGGGGTGACTCGCTCGCCAAAGAAGAGGTAGGACATCACCACGATAATAACCGGCATGGTCGATTGCATCAGCACGGCATTGATGGCCGTGGTGAATTGTAAGCCCGTGTAAACCAATGTATTAAAAAGGGTAATACCGAGTACCGACAACAACAGGATGATGCGCCAGTGGCCGATAATTATCGGCCAATCCCGGCGCAAATGGGGCCAGGCAAAACCCATCACCAGCAGCGAACTGCCAAGCCAGCGCCAAAAGGCCAGCCCCACCGGCGGTACATCCAGCCGGACGGCCCGGGCCAAGACAAAGTTGCCTGACCAAAAGAGCGTGGCTAAAACCAGCAGGAGGTAAGGCCAGTTGTAGATCCCTCCCAGCGATGGAGTACGGACCTTGTTGAGCTTATGATCCACGAGATAAACGCCTTCCTTAGCACATAGAGTTTGGCGAAGTGACCTAAATATACCATAGCCGCCAGCATCGCGCCGATTTCGGCTCGGCCGGAATCTAACTATAATGTCTAAAACTTTGGAGGCGCAGCCCAATGTCTGATACGCCCGGCCCCAACAGCCTGGTTCTCTACAAGAGCCGGCCGGCTCTGGTCGTCCGCAGCGGCGATAAACTAGAAATCGAGTTGGAAGATGGCAAGCAGCTTAAAGTGAGACCCAAGGATGTGGTCCTGCTACACCCCGGCCCGCTGCGTAGCCTGAGCGACCTGAAGCCTCGGACCAACAGCGCTCAAACGCTCGGTGAGGTTGAGACCGCCTGGGAACTGTTGGCCGGCAGCCAAACGACCCTGCCTGAACTGGCGGAACTGATCTATGAAGCTTATACCCCGGCCACCGCCTGGGCTACCTGGCAGTTGGTCGAGGATGGCCTCTATTTTCAGGGCGGCCTGGACACCATCTTCGCTGCCACCGCCGAACAGGTTCGGCAGGTCAAAGCCGGCCGGGCGGCCAAAGCAGCCAAAGAGCAGGCCTGGCTGGGATTTGTTGATCGAGCCCGAGCCGGCCGGTTTCAGCCGGAAGATGCTGATTTCCTCCGGGACGTGGAAGCGGTAGCCCATGGCCGCTACTCTAACAGCAAGCTGCTGCGCGAATTGGGGCGAGCCGAAACACCCGAAAGTGCCCACGCCTGGCTGCTGGACATTGGTCACTGGGCTGAGACGGTCGATCCTTACCCGGCGCGGCTTGGTCTGAGTTTAACCTCATCCGCCGCGCCGCTGGCCGAACTGCCGGCCGAAGATCGCCTCGATTTGACTCACCTGCCCGCTTTCGCCATTGACGACGAGGGCAGCCAGGATCCCGACGACGCCCTTAGCCTGGACGGGCGGCGGCTGTGGGTCCACGTGGCCGATGTGGCCGCCATTGTGCCGCCCGGCAGCCCGGCCGATCTCGAAGCGCGGGCGCGGGGGGCGACGCTCTACCTGCCGGAGCAGACAGTTACGATGCTACCTCCTCAGGCTACACCGCTCTTAGGCCTGGGCTTATCCGATCGGTCGCCAGCGCTGTCGTTTGGGCTCGATTTGGATGAGGTCGGGAACGTCACCCACCTGGAAATTGCGCCCAGTTGGGTTAGAGTGCAACGGCTCAGTTACGAAGAAGCCGAGACCCGTCTGACCGAACCGCCGCTGGCCGGCCTGCACCAGATCGCTCAGACTTTGGCTGCCCGCCGCCGGGCCAGGGGCGAGATCGCGATCGATCTGCCGGAGGTAAAAATCCGCGTCAGCGAGGGCGAGGTCATCATTAAGCCGATCTTGCCCCTCCAGAGTCGCGATCTGGTCCGCGAGGCCATGCTCATCGCCGGCGAGGCCGCCGCTCGTTTCGCCATCGCGCGGAACTTGCCGTTGCCGTTCACCACTCAAGCGGCTCCGGAACCGCTGTCGTTCCCGGACACGCTTGCCGGCCACTTTGCCCGCCGGATGTCGCTAACTCGCAGCCAGTTGTCCGGTCTGCCCGGCCCTCACGCGGGCCTGGGTTTAGAGGTCTATGCCAAGGCCACCAGCCCGCTGCGCCGTTACTCTGATCTGGTCGTCCACCAGCAACTGCGGGCCGCCCTGCGGGGTGAGCCGCCGCTCGATGCGGCTCAAGTGCTGGAGCGGGTAGGGGCTGCCGAAGCCGTAGAGGGCGACACTCGCCGGGCCGAGCGCCTGGCCCGCCGCCATTGGACCCTGGTTTATCTGCGGCGTAACCCCGGCTGGCGTGGTCAAGGCGTTATCGTGGAAAAACGGGGGCCGCGTGACCTGATCCTCATTCCTGAGCTGGACTTGGAGACGCAGCTTTCTGTGCGCGGGGACCTGCCGCCGGACTCGGCGATCTCGCTTGTCCTCAGCCGGGTAAATTTGCCGGAGCTGGACGTCTATTTTCGGGTAGAAAGCTAGAACGTCTATCGCTGGCGCCAGCCGATGGCGTCAACGGGCGGCTTTGCTCACAAAAAATTATAGGTATAATACTCCGAGAGTTTGGTGTTTAGAGGGAATCAAGAATGACCGAGCCAATTGTTCCGAAAAAAGCGCTTTTTACCAATTTGGTTTATGATGAAGACGGTAACGCGGTGGATGTCACGTTTATTGGTCACGAGCCGCACTATGTAATTTTGGACAACGACTTCAAACGCCATGTAGCCGCCGAGGAGATCGACGGTCAGGTGGTTGCCTGGTTAACCGGCCAAATCTCGGCGAACAAAGATTTAGTTTCGCAAGGTGTGATGAATTTTCTCGGAAAGGACGATCTTTTCACCAAAGCAGCGATCGACTCCTCGATCAATCGGATGGATGAGTTGATGCAGCAGGGCCTGCCGGATGATGCCCGGATGATGCTGGGTATGATGGGCTTTAAGATTATCGTCAATTACCACGGCGAGGTGATCAAGCTCGATATGCCGGAAAGCGACGCTTTGGAAAAGTTTTTCCCCGGCGGCGGAGACGAAGAGTAGTCGCTTTCTTTTCATTTGAAATTTAAGCTTCCGGCCCTATAATAGGCCTGCAAACCCCACGGGAAGGAACTGCAACCTTGCGCCAATATTTTGTAACCATCTTATTAGCCTTGCTGTTGTCTGTCTTTGCCACGCCGGTCTATGCTCAAGGCCCCTTCGGCCCTGTCCCCGAGGAGAACCTCATCGACTGGCGCGAACTCGAGACGGAGAAATTTATTATCGTCTATGCCGAAAGCGTAGAAGGCCCAACCGGCATTGGCTGCGCCTGCGGCATCGAGGAGGCGCAGGTCTATGCCGGCTTCATTGACGAGGTTTATGATGATTTGGTCGATATTTTCGACATCGAGCTCACGACGCCTATCAACCTGCGCCTGTTCCCCACCGAGGAAAGCTATTACGAAGTCAACCCCATTGCCGAGCGGCTGACCGGCGTGGTGGCCCACGCGATGAACAGCCGCGAGGAGATCGCGATCGCCCTGCCGCGCACCCGGCCGCTAACCGAAGAAGATATCGTCAACAACCTGCGCCACGAATTGACCCATCTTTTTGCCTCGCTTCTGTCGGATGGTAACCTGACCGCCGGCTTTCAGGAAGGAATTGCCCAATACGTCGAAAAACCCAACGAGCGCTCCCAGACCGACCCCTCGCTGCTGCAACAAGCTTATGATCAGGGCCGGCTCTTGACCTGGGATCAGCTTGATAGTTCGGCTAACGTCTTCGGCGATCCGCAGGTCGCCTACCCGCAAGCCTTGTCCATTGCCGCCTTCTTGATCGACCAATACGGCTTTGCTAAGTTCATCGACTTTATCGCCGCCAATGCCGAGCAGCCGGGCTACCGCAGCGCGCTGGAAGCCACCTACGAGAAATCGGCCACTGAGTTGGAAGCGGAGTGGCTGGCCTACCTGCCGGACTACTTTGCCGGCCGTTGGCAGGTCAATGCGATTTATGAGTACGATCTCAGCCGCGTGGTTAATCTGGTTGAAAACGGCGCTTTTTCCGACGCCGAGATGGAACTGTCCGAAATTACCGATCTGCTCCACACCACCGAACAGATCGAGACCCTCGATCGGGCGGAGCAGCTATTGAGCCGCGCCCGGCAAGGTAAGGCCGCCGGCCTGCTGGCCGACGAAGCCCGCGAGGCATTTCAGGGGGCGGATTACGCCCGGGCTATCGCCAAGAGTAACGAGGCGCTGGCTGCCTATCAGAGCATCGACTATCGGGTTCGCCAGGCGGAACTTCAAGTCTATATTCAGCGGGCCGAGTTGGGCCAACAAGCCCTTGACCAGTTGACCAAAGCCGAAGCGGACATCGGTCCCTTTAGCTTCTTTGCCGCCGATCAGGAGATCTATGAAGCCACGGCGATGCTGCAGGCGCTCGGCAATCAGGCAGGTCAAGCCCGAGGGCTGGCTTTGTTGGAGCAGTCCTCCCGCCAGCAGAGTTTGGCCGGTTACGGGCTGCTCGGTCTGGGTGGGTTGGTGGTGGCCTACAACATGGGCCGGCGGATTTGGATTTACCGCCGCCCGGCCCAACCGCTGGAGATGGAGTACACGTCGTGACAGAGCAGCCCCCTCTGGTCCGCGCCATCGTGCGTCTGCGCGATACCTTTTGGCAGCGCCGCTTTTTGTACGGCACGCTGCGGGCGATCTGGCTGGCTCTATTGGTACCGACTGTGGTGATGGCCGGTTACCTCTTCCTGGGGTGGCAGATCCGCTGGGAATTGTGGGTCGCCCCGATGCTACTGGTGGCGGCGGTGGTGCTGATCTGGTCCCTGCGTCCCCTTACTCTGGAGAAGATGACCCGCCGGCTGGACGGGCTGATGGATCGGCGCTCGCAGTTGACGACCGCGTTGGAGGTCAGCTTTGCCGCCAATCATCCGGCTTACTTAAACAACCCCGTGGCCGGGCGGCTGATTCAAGATGCCGTCGAAACGACAGTCGGGCTGCGGCAGCAGGTCAAAGTTTTGGGACGCGGCTTTTGGTTGGAGCTGAATATGCTTATCGGCGTTGCCTCGGTCTTGGGCGCGCTGATTTTGCTTGATATGCTCGCGCCCGTCCGGCCCAACGCGGCGCTCGTGGACTTGCCATTGCCGTTTGACGAGCCTCGGGCCGATGAGGTCATTCCGCCCGATCCTCAGTTAAGGCCGCCCCCTTTCCAGCAGCAGTTGCAAACAATGACGCCCGAGCAGGTTCAGGCCGCGTTGGAGGCCTTAGCCGATGCCTTGCGTGACCAGGCCGCTTCTCGGCCGGCCGCCGAAGCGCTCGATCAGGGAAACTTGGGTCAGGCGGCCGCGGAACTGCGTCGTCTGGCCGACCAGTTGGGCGGGCTGTCCGAGCAGGCTCAACAAGGGCTGGGACAATCGCTGCAAGAGGCGGCGGACAACATCGGGGGGAACGCCCCGGGCTTCACCGAGCCGTTGCGGCAAGGCAACGAAACGCTGCAAAGTGGCGATTTGGCCGGAGCTGCCCAAGCCCTTGAAGATTTGGCCGACTTGCTGGATGAATTGGGCGAACAGCAGCCCGAGGGTGGTCAAGCCGAAGGCGAGGCGGGGGGGTCGGGGGGAGGGGGAGGCGAAGGGGAGCCCGGCGGGACCGGGGGGGGGGGGGGGGGGGGGGAAGCCGGGGGGGGTGGTGAGGGCGCCGGTGACGGCGAGGGCAGTGAAGGCGAGAGCGAGTTAGGCGAGGAAGAGGAGCGGTTACCCATCGACGGTGAGCCGTTGGAGTTGGAAAGTGAGGAAGAGAACATCGAGGATCGGGTTCTCCAGCCCTCGGAGCTTGAGGCCGGATCGGACAGCGACAAGCGCACCACCGACTCACCCTTTGCCCGCCAGCCGCTAAACGCCGCCGGCGAGGAGCTAGGCCCTGATCCGTTGGCTTATCCCTGGGAAAAGCGGGAAATTATTCGGGACTACTTTAGCGATTAAGATCAGGCTTGGCCGCGTTCTCTGTTTCGACTAACCGCTTCAAATTCTCCAGGCGGCGCCGCACGGTTAACCGATTTCGCCCCAATTTCTGAGACAAAAACATCAGCCAGCCCTGCCCGGCAAAGGTATGCTCGATGCGGGCATGGCCGTGGCCATTCGCCACCACCCGCCAGCGGCTGTCGCCGGCGATGCCCTGAGCTTGACCGCGCCAGGTGATCGTCCGAGCGGAGGGGTCAAACTCGCTGACCGTGCCGAGCGCCTGCAACACCAGGCCGACCAGGGTTTTGACCCCCAGGTTGAACTGCCAGCCCTCGCGTACGGGACCGTCGGTCAGGACTTTGATGTGTTGAGCGGGCACATACCATTCCGGCAAGCGGTGGAGATTAGCCAGGATCTGCCAGGTTTGCTCGGGTGTGGCTTCGACCTCGATGGACTCGGTGGCCTGGTGCATCGGTTCTTTACTCTCAAAAGTAGTCAGCGATAGGGTCCGGAATGAATTCCGGACCCTATTTTTTTGCCGTCAGCGCTTAGTTAAGATTGTACCGCTTGCGGAGGAACGTCTCGGCCGGCTGGCCGAACAGCAGATAGAGGAGCAGGTCTTTGTGAGTCCTGACAAAGGGCAGATTGTAGGGATCTTCCAAAACAGGAGACAGATAGGAGGCCGCCCGGTACTTGAGCGGTTTGTCGGACTGGCCCAGGACCTTGGTGACGATGTCAGGGTTAACCGGGGCCGGTGTCCGGCCGAACTCGCCCTTGAGAATCATCTTGAACGGGTCGGACGTCATCTTATAGCGTTCGCCCAACATGACGTTAAAGGCGGCCTGTGAGCCGACAATCTGGCTGGTGGGCGTCACCAGCGGCACAAAGCCGGCGTCTTCTCGAACGCGTGGAATCTCTTCCAAAACCTGGTCCATCAAATGCAGTTGGCCCATCTCCTTAAGCTGGTTATGCAAATTGGACAGCATCCCGCCCGGCACTTGCGCTTCGAAGATCTTGTCATCGTAGGGCGGGTATTTCAGGGACATCAGCATCTCTCGCATCAACGGCAGGGCTTGCTCAATGGCTTCCTTGTCCTCCTTGGCGACCAGGTCAATAATCCGGCGCACCTGGCGGCGATCCACATCGTCGAAGCTAACCGGCTGCCAGTACTTACCATATTGCGGAATGACGTTTTTCAGCTCGTCAAAAATTTTGAACAGTTCGGCCTGAGCTTTTAAGATGGCCGCTTTATCAAGGCCGTGCTCGATGCCCATTTCTTCGGCAAAGACCGCCACCACTTCAATCGGCGGGTGCGAGGTGCCGCCGGCAAACGGCGTAATTGCAGTATCGATGTAGTCAATCCCCAGGTGCATGGCAATGACCGCATTCAGCGTCGCTACCCCCGTGGTGGTGTGGCTGTGGAGAATGATGGGCAGCGCGGTGTTCGCCTTGAGTCCCTTCATCAGGTCCAAGGCATCCGTCGAGTACAGCAACCCGGCCATATCTTTGATCGCAATCTGGTGGGCGCCTTCTCGCTCGAGGATTTTGGCAAAGTTCACAAAATATTCGGTCGTATGGACCGGGCTGGTGGTATAGGACAGCGCCCCTTCAACAATGCCGCCAAAGGCCCGCGTGGTTAAAATGGACGTTTGCAGGTTGCGCTCATCGTTGAGAGCATCAAAAATGCGCATAATCCCGACGCCCGTTTCCACCGCTTCCCGGACAAACGAGATGACCAGGTCATCGGCGGAAGGTTGGTAACCAAACAGGTTTTGGCCGCGCAGGAGGGCCCGGATTCGCTCGCCGCCGCCCAAGGTTTCCTTAAAAATAGCCAGCCGCTCCCAAGGATCTTCATTCAAGAAGCGGATACAACTGTCCAACGTAGCCCCGCCCCAAAGTTCAAACGCGGCAAAGCCGGCGTCCTTGATTATTGGCAGGACCCGCATCGCTTGCTCGGTACTCATGCGGGTGGCCGCCAGACTTTGGTGCCCGTCTCTTAAAGTTACGTCAATAAATTGTGATTGATTTGACACAGTAGTTTTTGCTCCCTCTTTGGAAAATTAGTTTGATTCTTGGGAATTCTCTCACAGGCTGTCGTGGGCAATGGACAACATTGTCAGCCCTGAGGATGAGCGGCATTTAGCCGCAGTTCGTACTTCGCCCCATGACCGCAGTATACCGAAAAATGGCTGATCGCGCCAAGCCAAACACTTAGAAAGAACATACTTGACTCTTCGCCACGGCTACGGTAAAGTCCCAGGCGGGTTAAGTCAGAGGTTCATTTACATTTAATGTCGATGGACTATGCTTTTTTCCTGTAAAGCCCTAAATGCAGTTCAATAGATAGCATGGCTAACCCATGGAAAACATAGGTAAACTCATTTTGGGTCTTGGGGTCATCCTGGTTGTGCTCGGTTTGTGCGTCTGGCTGCTGGGCGATCGATTGACCTGGTTTGGCCGCCTCCCCGGCGACATTGTCATCGAGCGCCCCAACTTCCGCTTCTATTTCCCGTTAACGACAATGATTATCTTGAGTCTGGCTCTGAGTTTGATTGTTTCTATCATCAGCCGACTTCTCAGGTAAAGTCTTAATCTCCAGCCTGTTGCCAACATGTGGTTTAGAAACATTTTTGCCTCCCAATCGAAATCGGCGCCGCTGCCGCTCTTTGACGAAGCTTTTGTCCGCCGCCTGGAGCGGCTCAGTTTCCGCACCTTACCCCGGTTGCGGGGTACCATTCCCGGCGAGCGTCGCAGCCGCAATTTACGTCCAGCTCTCGATTTTAGCGACCACCGGCCGTACACCCACGGTGATGACCTGCGGCACGTCGATTGGAACGCCTACGGCCGTCAAGAGGATCTCTTTGTCAAGTTGGGCGAAGCCAGTCAGAGCGTCACCATTCACATCCTACTGGATCGCAGCCGCTCGATGCATTGGGACGCGGCCGCTTCCCTCGCCGAAGAGCTGCCCCGGCGAACGCTCAAGTGGGACGCGGCTCGGCGGTTGGCCGGGGCCTTGAGCTACCTGGCTCTGACCGGCGGCGAGCGCTTGGTCCTGACTCCGTTTGCCCAGCAGCTCGATCCGGGTTTGGGCCCAACCCAGGGCAAGCGGCAGATTGTGCCCACCCTCCGTTTCTTATCGGACCTGACGCCCTCCGGCAGCTTCAAAGAAGGGGAGGCTGGCCTGATTTATAATCTCAAACGTTACGCCGACACTCATCCTCGCGGCGGCTTGCTCATCATCATCTCCGATCTTCTCAACGCCGCCGTTTCCATCGAGACCGGAGCCGCCGCTGCCCATCTGGCCGAAGGGCTGCGCTTTTTACCCGGTCCAACCTGGCAGGTCATCGTGATGCACCTGCTGACGGCTCAAGAGCTCGATCCCGCCCCTGCGGGTGACGTCGATCTCCGCGACCTGGAAACCGGCGACCGGGCCCCGTTTCGTTTGGATGAGCCCACGCTGACCCAGTACCGTCTGCGGGTGAAGCGTTGGTGCAGCGAACTGCAGCAGGCCAGCAGCCGCCGGGGCGCTGTCTATGCCCGTCTTTTGGCCGACTGGCCCTTTGAGCAAACTGTCGTGCCGTACCTACGCCAGCGAGGGGTTTTCTAAATGACTCTGCTCGTGCCCCTGGCTTTGCTGGGTCTGCTGACCCTGCCGCTGATCATCCTGCTGCATCTACTGCGTAGCCAGCGGCAACAAGTCGTGATGCCCAGCTTGCTGCTCTGGCGCGGCCTGGAACAAGAAAAAGAAGGCGGGGCTCCGCGCAAAATTCCCTGGTCACTGATGCTGATGCTGCAACTGGCCGCGGCGACGCTGTTGACCTGCGGCCTGGCCCGACCGGTTCTCTCGTTTCTGCTCGACCGGCCGCAGCAGACGATCTTTGTCCTCGATACCACCACCAGTATGACCGCCGCCGATGTTACCGGCGCCGGTGGAGCCGCCTCGACGCGTTTTGAGGTGGCTCGGGCCACGATCCAAAGCGCGCTTGAGGACCTGTCCGAGAGCGACCGGATCGCCGTCGTTAGCCTGGGCCCGCAACCCGAGCTGCTGTTGGCCGGCAGTGGCGATCAGCGGGCCGCCCTGTTGAGCACGCTCGATCATCTGCTGCCGGGCGCCACCGGAGCCAATCTGACCGAGGCTCTGTCCCTGGCCGGCGGGCTGGTCGAGCCTGACCTGCAGAGCCAGATTGTCGTGCTTACGGATGGTAACTTTACCGTCGAAGCGGAGGCTCTGCCGGCGGTTCTGGCGCCGGTCCCCTGGCGTTTCACCCCGGACAACGCCGAGCCGGTACCAAACCAGGCTCTGTTTGATGTTTCGGCCCGGCCTCTGCCCGATGGCCGCTACCGCCTTTTTGCCCGGGTAATCAACTACGGTGATCTGTTGGCCCGGCGCACGCTACGGCTGGTGGTCGATGGGGAGACGGTCGACGAAGCCAGCCTCGATTTGGAGCCGCAGTCGGACGCGACCTATCTTTGGACCGTTTCGGCGGGGGCTGACACCGCCGCGGTCGAGATTGTTGAGACGGATGTCTTGCCCCTGGACAATCGGGCTGAACTGCGGTTCGTCGACTCGACCCGCCGCCGAGCCCTGCTCATTTCCGCCGAACCGACTACCTTGGCTCGCGCCTTAGAGGTGCAGCCGGGTCTCGATCTGACCGTGATCGAGCCGGAGGAGTGGCCGGTGCCGGAACCGTCCGGCTTTGATCTGCTCGTCTTCGACAATCCGCCGGCTAGCCTAACCGACTGGCCGCGAGGGAACATCTGGCTGGTCAACCCGCCGGTTGGCCACCCACTCTTGCCCGTCGATAATGTCGTAGTCAACCTGCGGCCCGATGTTTCGACCGCGTCCACGATGCTGGCCGGGATTGACCTATCCGGCGTCTACTTCCCGCGCGTGGCCCGGCTGGTGGCCCCGGATTGGGCCACGGTGGATCTCCTTGGCACCAGCCGCCAAATCGAAAGCCAGCCACCGCTGATTTTTCACGGTAGCACCGGGCAGAGCCGGGTCGCGGTTTGGGCTTTTGACCTGGATGCTAGCAACCTGCCGGCCCGGTTGGCGCTCCCACTGCTGACGGCCAACACGCTCGAGGTTTTGCTCTCCCCAGTCCCGCCGGCAGCGATCGACCTGGGCGAGCCGGTCCGGCTGCCGGCCAACTACAGCGTCGAAGCCCCGGACGGTCAGCGCCTTTTCCTCAATGATGAAGGGGCTGCCTCGGAAAATCTATTTAGCCGGACCAAGCAGCCGGGCCTATATCGAGTCTACGATCAAAACAACATCCTGGCCGCCGGTTTTGCCGTCCACGCCGGCTCCAGCCAGGAGTCGAACCTGACGCAGCGCCAGAGCCTGCCTGATTTGGAGAGCCGGCTTCAGGCAGCGTCGCTCACCTCTCCCGCGGCTGATACCCTCTTTAACGAGTACTGGCCCTGGCTGGCCGGCCTGGCCCTGTTGGTCATTATGATCGAAGGTGGGTTAGCGTGGCGGAGATAATTCAGCAGTTGCAACTGCAAAATCCGGCGCTGTTGCTTTTCCTGCCGCTAGGCTGGGTGATTTTAGTGGCGTTGGCCTGGCGGCGCCGCTTTAAGCCTTTTGGCGCTTTTCTAACCCGGCTGGTGCTCATCGTCTTGCTGGCCCTGGCCCTGGCTCAACCGGTACATCTGGCGGCCGTGTCCACGCCGATCGATCCACAGGAAAAGCTGGTCCTGCTGGTCGATCAATCGGCCAGCCTGGGCGAGGTTGGCCGCCAAGCGCTGGCCGCTGAAGCGGCTCGGTTGGCCGCGGCCCATCCCGAGGCGCTGACGGTCTTTTTTGCCAAACAACCGGTGCTGGTCGCCGGTGCGGCTGGAGAAATGGCCGCCGGGGAGCCGGCCAACCCGGCTGCGCCCGCGCCCGCCCTCGAGCCGCCCGCCGATCTGGACCCGGAAGCGACGAATTTGGCCGAGGCCTTAAGCCTGGCCGGTCGGCTCATCGGCAGTGAGCGGGGCCGCGTTGTGCTGCTGTCAGATGGCGCTCCGTCCGAGGGTGACACCCTGGCGGCCGCCACCGATCTGGCTCGACGCGGGCTGGTGGTTGAGGTGCTGGGGCCGGAGGCAGCCGATTTGCAACGCTGGCGAGCCGGACAGAATGATACCCAACTGGTCCGTTTGCGGGTGCCGCCCTCACTGCGGCAAGGCGAAACCTTTGACGTGGAGGTGCTGCTCTACAGCGAGACTCCGGCCGAAGCCGGGCTGAATCTGGCTCACAACGGCGAGACGATCGCCGAGGATACGGTCTCGCTCGAACCGGGCTTGAACTCGTTGAGCTTTAACGCTACGGCCGCGCAAACGGGAGCCCAGACCTTTCGTGCCACCCTGACCGCCGAGGCCGACCGGGTCACGCCGAATAACAGCCTCTCGGCCTTTACCCAGGTCTATCCGCCCCCGCAACTGTTGGTTATCGGCGAAGATCGCCGCGTGGCCGGCCAGTTTGCCGCGATGCTTAACAACACCGGCTATCAAAGCACGGTCATGCCGCCCGCGGATCTACCCGATCGGCTCTCGGCTCTGGAGCCTTACGCCGGGATGGTGCTGCTCGATGTGCCGGCCCGCGCCTTTGAGCTGGAGCAGATGCTGGCCGTTCAAGAGTTCGCCCGTAGCCTGGGGCGAGGCGTGGTCGTGACCGGCGGGCGCAATAGCTTTGCTTACGGCAGTTACGAAGGAACGCCTCTGGCCGACCTGCTGCCGGTTGACCTGGAGCCACCGCCCCGGGAGGAGCGCCCGCCCGTGGCCTTGCTGCTGATCATCGATCACTCCGGCAGTATGATCGAAACCCGGGGCGACACGCCCACCCGCCTGGCCATGGCTAAAGAGGCCGCCATCCGGGCCACCGATATCCTGGGACCGGATGATCGACTGGGCGTGTTGATGTTCGACAACCAGTACGAGTGGGTGGTGCCCTTCCAGCAGATCGAGGATGGCGCCGCTCTTTTGGAAATCCAGCAGCGCATTGCGCGGATTCCGGCCGGCGGTGGGACCCGCATCTTGCAAGCCCTGGAGGTCGCTCTGCCTGCCCTGGTGGCCGAGGAGACAGCGGTGGCCCGCCACGCGGTCTTGCTGACCGATGGCAAGTCTTTTGATGGGCAAAGTGGGGTGGCCGATTATGAAACTATTATCGCCGAAGCGGTTGAGACCGGCATCACTCTCTCGACCATTGCCATTGGCACCGGCGCGGATGTTGACCTGCTGGAGTACCTGGCCGGACAGGGTCGGGGTCGCTACCATTTTGCCGAAACGCCGGAGGAGCTGCCGGCCCTAACCGTCTCCGAAAGCGATATTTTGCGCAGCAGCGCCCTGGAAGAAGGGGATTTTGCGGCCGCCATTTTCGAGCCACATCCCTTAACGCGCGGCCTCTTCTCCGCGCTGCCGGAGTCGGGCCAAGCCCCGGCGCCGAGTCTGGCCGCCTACCTGGCCATGACGCCCAAGCCTCGCAGCGAGATTGCCTTGCAAGTCGGGCCGGGCGACCCGCTGCTGAGTGTCTGGGGGTACGGCCTGGGCCGGGTAGTGGTCTGGAGCACGGATGTGGGGCAAGAGTGGGCAACCGCTTGGGTGACCTGGCCGGACTATCGCCGCTTTTGGGGGCAAGTGATCGGCTATACCTTGCCGGCCCCGGATCTGGGTTTGCTTCAGCTCGACACCAAACTGGAGCCGGATGGGACGTTAACCCTGGTGGCCGAGAGTGTCGACGCGGCCGGCCAGCCGGTCGACCGGGCCCGGCCGCAGGTGAGTCTGCAAACTCCGGGTGGTCAGGATCGCCAGTTCAGACTGCGCCAGGTGGCCCCGGGCCGGTACGAGCAGCGCTTGCAGCTACCTGATCCCGGCGCGTATCAAGTGACCGTCAGCCAAGCGCGGGGCGAAGAGCCGGAGGAAAGCGTGACGACGGGCTTTGTGATCAACTACCCGGCTGAGTATGATACCGCCGCGGCTGAGGGCGGCGCTGCTTTGCTCAACGAGATTGCCCGGCTGACCGGAGGCCGCGCCTTGACTCTGGGCCAGAGCGAACAGGTCAGGCTGCCGGCCGGCGGGCCTGAGACGGTCTCGACGGAGGTGGTCACCGAGTTGTGGCCTTGGCTGCTGGGGGCCGCCCTGCTGCTGTGGCCCTTAGAGATTGCCTTGCGGCGGTGGGGGCGTTTAAGGATTCAGTAAAGTCCTACTTTGTCTCGAAAAATTTTATTGGTCGAGCCAGAAATAAACGCCAAGGCGCAAAGGTTCAAAGGCGCAAAAAAACAGAAAACTTTGCGTCTTAGCAACTTTGCGACTTGGCGTTGAAAATCTGTTTGGTTTTGGCTTGGTCAGGTTAGAGGTTAAAAATATGACAACTATTCCTCATCAAAACCAACCGACGGCGCCGGCGCAGCCGCTCACGCCGCCGTCAAATATCGATAACTTCCGCCGCACCGTGGCGGCTATTGAGTACGAAATCGGCAAAGTTATCGTCGGGCAGCAGGGGTTGGTCCGCCAACTGCTGCTGACTCTGCTGGGAGGCGGCAATGCCTTGCTGGAAGGCGCGCCCGGCCTGGGTAAAACGCTGCTGATCAACACGCTGGCCGATGTGATCCATTGTAGCTTTAGCCGCATCCAGTTCACGCCCGATTTGATGCCGGCGGACATTGTCGGCACGACCGTGATCTCGATGGATGAACGCAACCAGCGCTACTTTCGCTTCGAGCCGGGGCCGGTCTTTGCCAACATCATTTTAGCCGACGAGATCAACCGGGCCACCCCCAAAACCCAGTCGGCGCTGTTGGAAGCAATGCAAGAGCGCCGCGTGACCGTGGCCCGGACAACCTATGAATTGGAAGCTCCGTTCTTTGTGCTGGCGACTCAAAACCCACTGGAGATGGAGGGGACCTATCCTCTACCCGAGGCCCAACTCGACCGCTTTTTCTTTCAGATCCAGGTCGATTTCCCGTCGCACGATGAGCTGATCGAAATAGCCCGCCGGACCACCACTGCCGCCGAAGCCCGCCCAGGGGTGGTCACGGCCGGCGACAACATCGTCGCTATGCAGCGACTGGCTCGCCAGGTGCCGATTGCGCAGCATATCACCGCTTATGCGGTCAACCTTTTGGAAGCGACCCATCCGCGCCATCCCAATGCCCCGGACCCGGTGCGCCGTTACGTCCGCTATGGGGCCAGCCCGCGCGGTCTGCAGGCGATAATTTTGGCCGCCAAGATTTCGGCCTTGATGGACGGCCGTTACAATGTTGATACGGCCGATGTTCAAGGGGTGCTGCTGCCGGCGCTGCGCCATCGCCTGATCCTCAACTTCGAAGGGCAGGCGGAAGGAGTGACACCGGATCAGATTCTGGCGCAGGTGACTCAGCAGGTGCGTGTTTAGATGGTGGAATTGAGCGCGGCCGAGTTCGAGCAGTTGGTGGTCGAGGCTCTGGATGAACTGCCGGACTTTTTTCAGCAAAAACTGCAAAACATCGAGGTTCTGGTCGCCGAGTGGCCGACCCCGGCGCAACTGCGGTCGGTGGGGTTACGGCCGGGGCAGTTGCTTTTAGGGCTGTACCACGGCATCCCGTTGACCAAGCGATCCGGGGCTTACAATCTGGTTCCGCCTGATACCATTACCATCTTCCAGGGCCCGATTGAGCGCGTATGCCGCTCGCGGGAACAACTGGTCGAACAGGTGAAGCACACCGTTAAGCATGAGATTGCCCACCATTTTGGGATCAGTGACGAGCGCTTACGGGAGTTGGGCGCCTATTGATCCCTGGCAAGCAGCACAGCGAGGTAGCTCATTCCATGTCCAAACAAAAAGGCAAGCTAGTCTATTCCACCCACACCGGCGACTTGCGCAAGCAGGCCGGACTGGTCAGCGGGCCCTCGGTCTCACAGGCGCCTAACCAACAAAACCTAAGAATTCGCCGGGAGACCAGCGGTCGTAAAGGCAAGACGGTGACCGCGATTTATGGGTTTGAACTGACGGAGGATGATCTTAAAGCCATGGCCAAGACACTCAAGGCCTTGTGCGGCGCCGGTGGGACGGCTAAAAGCGAAGAGGGGGTCCAAAGTATCGAGCTGCAAGGCGATCATCGGGAGAAAGTGGCCGATAAACTGAAAGAAATGGGCTATAAAGTAAAATTCGCCGGCGGTTAGTTGCCCTATTTGCCGACAAGACTGTTTGAGAAAACCAGCTCACGGATGGTGAGGTGGTTTTTTTATTTGAGCAAAAGCGGTATAATTCGAGGTCGCGTTCCCAATGGTGGGTAGTTATGTAAAGCCTAACTAGGACCATTGTGCCTATAGACACGGTAAAAATGAACCGATAGAATCTTAACAAAGCCCTCCGCTGCTTCCGGTCATAACGAAGCCTGACGAGGTTATAGCCTGAATCTGCCCTCAAGTCCTAAATGTGAAGGAGAATTTCCATGTCTAAATCGTTTTCGTCCGGTGTAGGGATCGTGGTGCTACTAGCCGGGTTTGGCCTATTGGTCAGCCTGGCTCTAAGCCGGACCATACCTGTTACCGCCGCCTTACTGTTCCCCGATCCGCTCATTGCCCCCAGTCACGGGGTGACTCTCACCACCACTGCGGTCAGCTTCGATTGGCTGGACGCCGCCGGCGCGACCGGCAGCCTGAGCTACACCTTGCTCATCACCGGCCCTTCGCCTTTGACCACCACCCTCAACTTCACCACCACCGAGTCGGTCTATACTCCGACCCAGACGCTGACCAACGGGCTGTATGCCTGGGCGGTTCAGGTTCAAGACCAGGTTTCAAGCACGGTTTCGGCACCCTATACGTTTACCCTGGAGGTACAAGAGGAGGCATTGGTCTTCTTGCCGTTGGTCGTACGTTCGCCCGAGCCCGAGTGCCCGCTGATCTCCAGCGCTAGCTTCGAGACGATTCCTATCGACGGCAGCCCAACCGACCGGCCCGACTCCCTGCACGCCGATCTCAACCTCTCGCTGCGGGGCTACGCCGAGACGCTAGCGGCCAAAACTTTGATCTCTTACAGCGGCGCGACAGACCCCGGGGCACCGCGTCTGAACGGTTTGTTTAATCCTAATACGTTTCCGGGGATCACCTCTGTCTACCGGGTCAACAACTGGAACTGGGCTTCGCCCCCGCAACCAGGCACCCCGGCCGGACCCATCACCACCTGGGACGTGACCATGCTGGGCCTGCCGACCAACCGGGGACAAGCCATCAGCATCCCCGAGCGCGCAGCAAATATTATTGGTGACTACAAAGTGATGGTGCTGTATGCGGAAGAACAGCGGATTACTTTAGGTTATACTCGCAATGATACGGTCGCGACTGGGTATGCGGTCCATCTGGAAGGCGTTTGTGTGGATCCCAATCTGCTGACCCTGTACCGCCAACAGATTCGGTCTGACGGTTACCGGTTGACCAATCGGTTGCCGGCCCTGCGTAACGATCAGCCGCTGGGGACGGCGTTAGGCACGGAGATTCAGGTCGTCATTCGAGATCGGGGCTCGTTTATGGATCCTCGCTCCTGCAAAGACTGGTGGTCAAGCTGCTCCGGCGTGTCGGTCCAGCGGTCGGGTAAGCTGCATATTACCGGCCAGGATAAAGTGCAACAGAACTAAGTTATGCCTTTACGTTTTGGTATTATCGCGGTCGCTATTGGCTTGACGGCTGGCGTGGTTGGTTTGGTAGTGTTGGGCGTCTCGACCTGGTGGACCGGCAGCGCAACGACGCCTGCTCAACCGGAGGGTAATTCGCAGCCGGTGGAGTTTTCGATCCGCCGGCTGCCGCCGCTGGGTAGCCAAGCTACCACCGAGGCCGGGGCCACGCCGGAGCCGCTACCGCTGGTCGATGCCGGCTCGGCCATGGACCGGGCGACCCGGACACCCGCCCGGCCAACGCCCACGGCTCAACCTTCGCCGACGCCAACTTATATGATCTTATCGCTGTACGGTGATCCACCGGATGCGGATGAGGTAGCGACCGATTTTACGCCGCACCCCCAGGCCCTGGCTACCCAAAGGGCCGAAGCGACGGCCATGGCTGAAGATGTGGCGGCGGCCCTGGCCAAGCTGGATGCGACAGCCACCGCCGCCGCGCTGGCTACAGCCGAGGCCGAAGCCACCGCTCAGGCCGTGGTTGCCCCGGCCGATGACGAAAACGGGGCGGCGGGCTCAGCGGCCGAGACCGCTACGCCGGAGCCGCCACCCGTTGAAGCTTTTAGTTGTCCCGGCGAGTCAGGAGCCAGCTTCGAACTTATCCCCGTCGAGGGTGCCCCGCTCAGGGATCACCCCGCCGCCGTTCACGGCGATCTCAATCTGGCCCTCCGCGGCTACATTCCCGTCGATGAGCCACTGGGATTAGTCGACTACAGAGGCTTAACCGACGGTAACGCGCCCCACCTCTCCGGCCTGTTCGAACCCAACCGCGGCCCGCAGTTCACCGCGGCCTTTCACGTTAACGATTGGGCTTGGGACCCCGGCCAGTGTGGCGGTCACCCACGCGGCTGTCCGGCCCCACCCCCAGCGACGCTCTGGCCGGTGACGGTGATCGGTCTGGCTACCGCGCCCGGCGAGGCGATCCACGTCCCGGAGCGCGGCCCGCAGATCTACGGCGGCGGTTATGTAGCCTTAGTCCTCTACGCCGAGCGTGACCGCATCACCCTGGGTTACACCCGCCGCGATACCGTGGCAGCCGGCTACACGGTTCATTTGGAGCAAGTCTGCATCGATCCCAACCTGCTCCGCCTCTATCAGGCCCAAATCGATGGGCAGGGCTGGTTGGCTACCGGTCATTTGCCCGGTCTGCGCCACAATCAGGCCTTGGGCGTGGCGGCGGGCTCGGAGATTCGGGTGGCAGTGCGAGACGCCGGCACCTTTATGGACCCCCGCTCGCGCAAAGATTGGTGGGATTGATCGGCTTAATCGGTCGCCAGCATCACGTTGGAGGCTTTAATAATGGCATGGGCGGTTTTGCCCACGCTCAGCCCCAAACGTTCGGCCGATGACTTGGTGATGACGGCGACCAACTCGGTGCCCCCCGGCAGTTCCAGGACAATCTCACTGTTGACTGCGCCGTGGTTCACGCTTTTAACCGTTCCCTTGATTACGTTGCGGGCACTAATCTCCATAAGAAACCTCCATCTCTTCAAAAAATATTAATTGCTAACGGTCGACCTGGGTCGATAATAGATCTTGGTCTGCTCGTTCTCAAAGACCAACTCCAGCTCACCCCGCGTCTGCAACTGTTCAAACTTGTCGCCGACAAACGGACCGTAGGTAGCTCGCTCCACCTGACCGACATAGATGTAGCTAATTCCCAGTTGGTCGATGAGTTGCCGAGCTTGCTCTGGATCGATTGTAGTCCACAGTTCATTGACTACAAAATCGCGGTCGCCAATCTGCCAGGGATAGCGCTGCTCGTTCTGGTGCAAACCGCCCAGAATCGACGGCAGGCCGGTGTAGGCTGCCACCCGCATCCCGCCCTCGCGATAGTAGCCGACCTTGGCCTCGGCCACGATGGGCGTCCCTTCGACATTCTCTTGCAGCCAGCGAATGGCCTCATAATCATATTGCAGCGCAATGGGGTTGCCGGCCGGCCACTCGAAGACGCCCACGGTCATATAAGCCAGCCCATCGAGCGTGCCGAGTGGGGGCCGGTTAGCGGCCCCGGGAAAGCGGTCATCGATCCGGGTCCGGGTGCCCAACACCGGATAGACCAACCCGGCGATCAGCAGCAGCATCGCCAGACTGCGCCAAAGGATGGCCTTTGTCAGACTCCAGCGCATGCTTTGGTGCCAGATCAGCGGGAAGATGACTCCGGCGGCCAGACCGAACAAGACCCAGACTTGAGTAAAGAACTTGAACAGGGTGTTCATGCGGTAGTATTCGCCGCCCAGAAAATCGCGCAGGAAGAAAAACTCGACCCCGAGTAGAACCAGCAAGCCGGTAAAGACCAACAAGCCCAGAAAGGCAGTCGCGGCCGAGCTCTCGCGGCGCAGGAGTAGAACCAGCGCGACGGCGACCAGCGGCAGCAAGTAGGCCGGCACCCGGTAGCCCAGCAGAAAGAGCAGCCCCACCAGCAGCAGCAACAGCCCGCCGCCCCAGATCATCAACTGCCGGTTGTCAAGGCGCGGCTTGATCAGAGCCTGATAAATCTCGGTCAAGTGGGGCCAGACGTTCCAGCGCCGCAAAAACAGACTGACCGTCCGCAGCGGTCCATTGCGGGTGCCGGGATACAGCAGCGACAGCCACAGCCATGAGCCAATGATGAAAATAAAGAAGCCCCAAATCTTGAGATGTTGCCCTAAATCGGTTTGGGTGTGGACTAAGCCCAAACCGGTCTCGGCCGGCGCCTGGTAGTTGAGGAAGAAAGGGAGATACAAGAGATAGGTTAAAACCAGAAGCAGCGCCGCCAACGCCCCTCCGTGAGCCAGCAGCCGGAAAGCGCCACGCCCGTTAAGGGGGCCCTCCAGCCGGCGGTAGCGGCTGAGTATAAAGGTCGCCAGCATCAGGCCGAAGTAGGTGGGCAGATCCCAGGTGTTGATCGCCGCAATGGCGCCCAGGACGAAGGGGAGGGCGAGCCAGCGGAAGGAGGGAAGGAGGGAAGGAGGGAAGGAGGGAAGGAGGGAAGGTTGGAAGGTTGGAGGGTTGGGTTGGAGGACTGGAGGGTTGGAGGGTGGGAGGGTGGGAGGGTTGGAGGGTGGGAGCGAAGAATTTGTTAATTGTTCATTGCTAATTGCTAATTGTTCATTGCTAATTGTTAATTGTTCATTGTTACTGGGACAAAGCCAATTGAAGGCTAGGCTTAGAAAGAGCAGGGTAAAGGGAATACCGATCATATGCGGGTGAAGATCGGCGAAGAGGAAGCTGAAGAAGGGGAACTCGTTGATGGTGGCGGGGATGACGCGGCTGGGATCCCAGTAGTTGTAAGTAGCGACCATGCCCCCGTTCAGGAGCTGCCACAGTCCGACGGCGGCCATCAACAGGGTGTTGATGCCGGGGATGGCGGTTTGGACATCGCTCGGTCCGACGTTGGCCAGGTTGCGCAAAAACTGAAATGCGCCTTCTAAATTGCTCATAAAAACTACGAAGAGGATCGCCAGGACGCCGGCCGGCAGGGCTCGCAGCATCGAGGTCACGGGCGAGAGCTTCGTTTTGAGCCAGGCAGCGGCCAGGTTACCGGCCAGACTGAAAGCGTTGACGGCGGTCAGAGCCGCCAGAGTCGGCACGGCCAGGTTGAAGGCGATCTCGGGCCGGATGCCGGTCAGTTTGATCAGCACACCCACGATAAAGAGACCGTAATAGTAGTAGTTGATAATCCCGCCGGCAAAGAAGGGATCATAAGGCGGCATGGCGGCGCTTTTGACGATCGCGTTGAGAAAGCCGATCTCGAGCATCTTCTCCCCGCCCAACCAGGGATGCCACAGATCCGGATTGAGCAGGCGCAAATAGACGAAGACCAGATAAATCAAGCCAAACAGGGCTTCGCTGGTTAAAAGCAATATCCGATTCTGGCTGAGGAAAGGCACAAGAGTCCGGCGCGAGCGGATAAACACCAGCAGACCGAGCAAAGTCAGGATAATCAGGCCGAGCCAGACCGTCGGCAGAGTGTTGCCCAACCAGACCGAGCCGACCAGACTACCGTTGATCCAGACAAAGTAACTGATCAGCAGCAAACCGAGCGCTTTGCTGAGGATATAGCCCCGGTCCGGCAGTTGGTGAAACAGTTGGAGCGTTAGCGGCAGGCTGATCAGGCCGATCAGCGTCACCGCCAGCCACCAGAGGAGCACTGCCACCAGTGTCGAGTTGTTAGCCAGGCTGTTCCACCGGTAATCATCGACCACGGGCAGCTCATCCACCGGCCGGTCGAGCATGAGTGATTTCTGCCCTTCGCGTTCTTCCGGCGGAGTGAAAGGACTGGGGGTCGACTCAAAGCCGCGCAGCCGCATAAGCAGTGTCGGCGGGCCAACATCCCAGGCGAGCGCGTTCTGCCAGGTGCCACCCAGAATCGCATCCCACTCGGCCGGGGAAAGTTGGCGCTGCTTCTTAAAGAGGATCGGCCGGGGATGGTCGTAAACGGTGAAGCTCTCGTCGGCGGCCTGATCGTCAAAGACTAGGGGACCCAGGCGGGGCGGCGTTTCAACGGTATGAACTTGCTCGAAACCCAATTCCCCGGCAAAGAGCGCTTCGTAATACCGGACGCTCATAGGGTAACGTTCCGGCAGCTTGGGGATGGTGCGCCACAGCCGGTTGGTCGCCAGGACCACGTAGTCGCAGTCCATCAGAGTGCTTCGCAGCAGCTCGTACTTCTCCGCGGTATCCTCGTTATACATCGGGAGCTGCGGTTGGCGGTAGGCAAAGGCCTGCGGCCGCAGCTCGGGTTGATCCGGGAGGCCAACCGGCAGGCTGTCATCCCAATGCTCGATGGCCAGGCACGAGCCGGGCGGGACATTATCGTAGATCCAACGCGAGAACGTTAGCCAGGTGTGCTCGGTCCGATAGACGCCATTGACAAAGGCCAGGGACCAGATGATCGAGCCGAGTAGGGCGGTGGAGGCCAGGAGGGCGGCGAGGAGTTTTGGAAGGATGGAAGGATGGAAGGATGGAAGGTTGGAGGATTGGAGGGTTGGAGGATTGGAGGATTGGAGGGGTGGAGGGGTGGAGGGGG
>CALMIS010000292.1 GCA_937864185.1 uncultured Chloroflexota bacterium | reverse complement strand
TGATCCTATGGTGATGGAGAGCAACTATGGGGCTAAGCTGGTCTCGCTGGGCTGGTCCTGGGGAGGAAAGGGGCTGATAATGACAGGAGCACTCGGCAGGTGGGTCACAAAGAATGGCTTACAGGTAGCGATATGGATTCGAGGGAGGCTTCTTACCTGCTGTTGCTGGTCTTTTTTGGTCAGAGGGACAGCCAGTGGCTCACCGCGTCGAATACCGTAACACTGGAAAGCGGGGATAGGATTGTAACAAACTGAATGAACTGGTGGGTGAGCATATGGCAGGCATCATGTTGCGTCTTTTTCAATGAGGTCTGGTCACGCTATTTCAGCTGTGAATAACCGAAACACCAAATCGAATGACAATGACTTCGGCTGCCAGCCGACGATGGTAGCGCAGGAGGTCGGCGCAGGCCCAGAGGAGGATGACGGGTTGCCGGACCAAAAGCTCGCCCACTCGTGCTACACCGGCCTCTAGATCGACGAACTCAACCGGTCCGTCCTTGAAGTTCCGATTGCCAAGTTCCAGAATGTGAAGCCAGCGCTCATCCAACAGTTTCTGCAACCGGCCGGCGTTCCAAGCGGGAATGCGGCTGCGGGGACTGAAGCGGATACCGGCCACGCTGGCATCAAGAGATTGGGCCAGAGTGAGTAGGTCGATGGCCTGTCGGCCAGCGTAACCATAGGTGTAAAGGGATTTCATTTGTCCCTCAACCAGACAACTTTCATTCTCGTCTATCGTAGTTACGCTAGACCGACAAGTAGTGGATAGACACAACTGAACTACTTTCCAGAGGATGCGGCAGTTCGAGGGCGTTCCGATGCACTACGATCAAAACGCCCTCGTTTGCTCTAATCACCTATAGTTTAACACAATAGGTTAACCCGGTTCCGTTAATGGCTTTTACCGGTCGTCCGATCATGGTGGATAGCAACTGCGCTGTGGTCGGAGTCGCCAAGATTTCCTGATTAACGTCGGCCGGGAGGCTATCGAGATCGACTTGATAGAAGCCGTAGGGTTGGTGCTCATCGGCATAGACACGCTTGAAACTAATTTGATAAGGCGCTCCACTCACCGCCAGCTGAAAATATCCTTGAGCTAACAGGGCCCCCTGTAAGCGAATTCCCCAATACTGCAATTCTTTTCGGCGACTCATTTTGTTAACTCTCCTGAGAGGTTGATTGAACAACCACCGCATCGTGAAGTTGGATGACATTATCGACGGTATCCAGAAAGTCGGGCTCCAGTTTAAGAATTTCTATTTTGGGCAAGGCTGGTAGACTTACTCGCTGCACGTAAATTTGGCTGGAGCTTTCCAGCTTGCGTCCCAATGCTCGACGATAATCGCGGATACCCAGCAAACTTTGTAGTCCGGCGTACGAAACACCCCCCAGGGCAACTACGTAAAAGATGATATTGGGAAACTTCGTCCACTCCCAGTAGGAGATACCAAGCGCTACCGTAAAACCTAGGGCGAAGGTGACAAATAATAAAACACCCACAGTTGAATTTTTTCGAAACATTATCTCACCTCTCCGAATGTTAAAGACTTAGACCCAGCGTCATTGGATTAGTAGGAACCAGACCGGCCGACTAGAAAAACGAGGGCCAGAGTAGCAACGACCATCCCTGTCAAAAAACTGATTAGCACTGCGCTTACGTTTTTCATCAGAGCCTCCTATAACTTTAATATCCGCTGAATAATGTCGGCAATCATCCGACCTGCCTGTGAAGCTTGGGCCAGAAACGACAAGGCAATGAGTAGACCAATGAGCCCAATGGTCCAAAGCTTTTTGGTCGATACCTGACTTGTGCTTGAGACTTCCATCTCGGTTTGCGAACCTGTTTGGTTAAGCTTGAGCATAAAGCTAAACAACCGCGAACGCGTTTTATTGTTAGTTGGCCGTTTCATCATTAATCCCCTCGGTCATAATCTGCGCAACTGACTTCGCAACCAAAAGCTCCCTTATGGGTTTGTACCTGTAGAGCTTTTCTACAAGCTACCCAAGAATCCCAAGTTGTTAATTTTAGGGCCGAAGCCGGCAAAACAAGATCACGATTTTGATGACCAGGCAAGTGAAGTAGGTTGATTTTCTAGGTAGGTTGATTATACTACTAGTGAGACTCACTATACTAGGGCGACACGCAATGTCTATGATGAGTATGGCTGCCATCATCCTTAATCTCCGTCGTAAGAAGAAACGCAGGCATTCGTCGTGTTGTAGCCTACCTTGTGCTTTCGAAAGCCTGTGACGGATTAATTCCTCGCAGGCTTTTTTGTAAACTCTTAGCGGTTATAACCCATAAATCGAGCAAGTCGCTCGCCAGTTACGCCATAACGGCATTCACACTTTTGTGAATAAAAGCACGAATGTGCCGCCGAAACACAGATCTGCGGTCAAGCCGGCACGAAAGGGGGTACTAATGTCAAAGTATTTGGTCGAGGAGATCAAGAAGTACTACCACTGCCAATCAAACGGGCGTTATCAATTTTGCAACGGGATGAGTAAAGGGCAGCTGGTCTTTGAGTTGAAGCGGCGCGGTGCCGGCACCAGCCCGGGCGCATTTTCTGATGCTCTCTATGGCAGGCGCCCCTTACCCTTCGACCAGTTATTGATTTTGATGGAGATTCTTGGCTTGACTGCTTCCCAAAAAGAGGTCCTATGCCGGGCCTGGTTATGGGATCGAGCGACGCCCGATTTTTCGGGGGATACTATCTAGCT
>CALMIS010000291.1 GCA_937864185.1 uncultured Chloroflexota bacterium | reverse complement strand
CTGGGCGGCGGTCGTGGTTGCCCGGGATGATGTAACACGGTTTCCCCAGCCCGGCGATGACGCGCTGAAACTGCTCCAGCTCCCCCCGATCGGCTTGGTCAAACAGATCGCCGCTGATCAGCACAAATTCCAGCTCCGGCTGGGCGTTCAACGCCGCGACCAGGCGGGCCAGAATAGCGGCGGCCTGGCCCGAGAGCAACTCGTCATGATTACCAAGCGACGAAATGTGAATATCACTGAGGTGAGCAAAAGATAATGCGGTCATCGGCTTAAGCGCAAGCGAACCACCAAAAACGGCGGAACTTCTTTAAAGTTGGCCCAGGACAGATCCCGCTCGCTGCTAATCTCCCCGTTAAAGGCCGGTTCTGCCAGGCCATCGATGGCGAAGCCGGCGGCGAAGCAAGGCCGAAACAGAGCGTTGAGGGGGCGGTGGAAGTAGTACTGAGCTTGAGGTTGGCCCTTAACCGCCAAGCCCTTGGCGGTGTTGGGCGTCAGGTAGCGGGTAATTTTGACACCGTGGCGTTTGATGATCTGACCGTCACGGTCCTCTTCTTCGACAAAGCGGGTCATGCCGTTAGGCATAAAGCAGGGATGCAGTACCGAAAAAACCAGGCAACCGCCCGGCTTGAGCAGCCGGCTGATGGCCTTCAAGAGTGGCTCGATGGTTGGAATATCCATTAAGACCATATTGGCCACCGCCGCATCAAACCGCCCCTGACCGAGCGCGGCCAACTGCGATTCATCCGTGGCATCGAGGCGCTGGTAATTAATTCGATCTGGCTCATCGCTGTGCGCTTTGGCCCGCTCGAGCATCGTCTGGCTGGCATCAATGGCCACTACCCGCGCCCCCAAAGCAGCCAACCGCCGGGAGAAGTTGCCGTTGCCGCAGCCAATGTCGAGGATGACTTGGCCGGGCTGGACCTCGAGTAGCTGTTCGGTGGCGGGCCGGACCAGCAGCCGGTGGAAATCGTTGCCGTCCGCGCCCATCGTTTCATCCCAAAAGGCGGCATTGCCCTCCCAAATGGCGGACGCTTCGCTTGAAAATTCAGGCCATTCTGACAAAACCAGCCTCCTTACAAAATAGTTACGCCCAGCCCGGACACGCTGTGCCGGGCCGGAACATGGCGGGCCAGTAACTCTTTCCAGGCTTTGCCCAGCCGGCGGATGCCTTCCTCGATCTCTTCCGGCTCACAGGCGACAAAGTTGAGCCGGAGGGCATGAGCAAACAGACCACCCGCCGAGAAGGTCGAGCCGATGGAGAAGGCGACGTTGTAATTAATAGCGGTCAGATAGAGCTCGATGGCGGTTGGACCGTTGGCCGGCATCTCAACCCAGAGATAGATCCCGCCCTGCGGGCAGTGCCACTGCACTTCCGCTGGAAAATGGCGCTCGATGGCGGCGAGCATCAAGTCGCGGCGATGGCGGTAAGCCTGGCGCACCTGTTCAAGATGGGTCTCGAAGTGGCCACTGCGCAGGTAGAGATCCAGCGCGCGCTGGTTGAGCGGCGAGGTCAGGATATCGGCGGTCTGCTTGACGCTGATCAGTTGATTTTGAAGTGATTCTGGCGCTACCAGATAACCGATGCGAATCCCCGGCACGAGGGTTTTGCTAAAGCCGCCGGCAAAAAAGACCAGGTCCGCGGTATCGAGGCTCTTGAGCGTGGGCGGCGGCGGCGTATCGTAGTAGAGATAATCGTAGCTGACATCCTCCAAAATTGGCACCCCATACTGGTCCGCCAGATCGAGCAGGCGGCGGCGGCGCTCCAACGGCATCGTCACGCCGGTGGGATTGTGGAAGCTGGGGGTGACATAAATTAAATTGGGGCGATGACGCAGAATGACCTGCTCCAGTTTGTCGATCTGGAGGCCGTGCTCGTCCATTGGCACGCCGAGAGGGGTGATGCGGCGCGAACTGGCCAGGTTGAGCAGGCCCAGGTAACACGGCTCTTCAACCGCCAACACGCTGTTTTCACCGCGAGCCAGCACGCGCAGGGCAATATCAACGGCTTGCTGGCAGCCGGCAGTGATGATCACATCGCTGCCGTGAACCTTAATCTGTTGCTGGCGCAGGAGCTGGGCAATCGTTTGGCGGAGGGGTGGATAACCGATAGCTTCCTCGTATTGCAGGGCGGCGGCGCCATCGCGGCGCAGCACCTCGTTGAGGGCCCGGCGAAATTCATTGACGGGAATAAACTCACTGGCCGGTCCGCCGCCGGCAAAGGAGATGACGCCCGGTTGGTGGGCCAGGCGCATCATCTCGGTGATCATTTGGTTGGCCGTAGCCGGCGGGCGCGGCGGCAAGGGACTGCGCCATTGGGCTTGGAGCGCGGACAGAGTGGCATCCGGCAGCGATTTGGCCCCAACGATGTAGGTCCCGCTGCCGACGCGGGTGGTGACCAACCCTTCCGCTTCCAACTCGGCATAGGCGTTGACCACGGTGATGCGGTTGACCCCCAGCTTCTTGGCCAGCGTCCGGCTGGCCGGCAGCCGCGTACTGGCCGCCAGGTCGCCCTCTTCAATTTGCCGCCGTAGTTGGTCGGCCACTTGCAAATAGAGAGCCCGCTCTTTCGTCCGATCTAGCTCAATTTGATTTCTTGGCACGCTTGACCCGTCCAATTTAACAATTGGTTGGTATTATAGCACGCCAATTGAGCCTTGGATAGGGCCAATTTTGAGGGCGAAGAGGAGTCCAATTTTGAATTAGCCAAAAAGCTGCTCGATCAAACACTCGGAGCCGGGCAAAACGTCTGCCTCAGCGAGCTTCTGCTGGTGGGTTAAGTCCCAGCGACTTTTTCCGCCAGCGCCACAAATTCATCCACATCGGCTAAAACTCGATCGACCGCCGTTTCCCAGAAGGCCGGCTGGGTCAGATCGACGCCGAGGTGGGTTTGGGCCAGCGCCTCGGTTTTCATCGAGCCGGTGTCACGCAGCAGGGCCACGTAGCGATCCCGGAAACTCGGCCCTTCGGCCTCCGCTTGGGCGTAGACACCGTTGCTGAAGAGAAAACCGAAAGTGTAGGGAAAGTTGTAAAACGGGGCGCGGGTAATGTAAAAGTGCAGCTTTGAGGCCCAAAAGAGCGGATGGTATTGGGCCAGGCCATCTTTGTAGGCCGTCTTCTGGGCCGAGAGCATAAGATCGTTTAGCTCATCGACGCTGAGCTGCTGCTCGCGACGCTGCTTGAAAAATTCGCGCTCAAAATCGTAGCGAGCGCGAATATTCATTAGGAAAGCGGTGGCATCGTTGAGCTTGGTGGCCAGGATGCCGAGCCGTTCCTGGTCGCTGCTGCTGGCTTTGTAACTGGCATCCCGGACGATGGCTTCGTTGAAGGTGCTGGCCGTTTCGGCCAGGCTCATCGTGTACCAGCGGGCGGCGTAGGGTAGATCGCGCATCACCCAGCCGTGATAGCCGTGGCCCAACTCATGCGCCAGGGTGAGCATGCCGTTGTAGCTGCCGTTGTAGGTCATAAAGATGCGCGATTCTTGGGTCACCGGCAGACCGGTGCAATAGGCGCCGGCCCGTTTGCCGGGTCGATCCTCGGCTTCGATCCAGTGTTTGTCGATGGCCATTTGGCAGTAAGCGGCGATGTCGGGGTTAACGGTGTGGACGTGATCGACCACGAAGTGGGCGGCTTCGTCGTAGGTGAAGGTTTTGTTAACCTCACCCACCGGCGCCTCGACATCGTACCAGGCCAGCTTCTCCGTCCCGAGTAGCCTGGCCTTGGCCTGAAAGTAGTCGAGCAGTTTGCCACTTTTAGCCTCGATCACGCTCCACATCGCTTCGAGCGTCTCTTGGCTGTAGCGATTGTTGAGCAGCGGCTCATGCAGAATCGAGTCCCAGCCGCGGTGTTTGTAGAGCGTCAACCGGAAGCCGGCTTGAAAGTTGAGCGCCATAGCGCAGGTTTTGGCCAACTCGGCCCAGGCTGTTTCAAACAGTTCAAAGGCGGCCTGGCGCGTCTCGCGATCTGGATCGTCATAGAATTTGCTTTGCAACTGGCCCAGGGACTTTGGCTGGCCCTCAAACTCGACCTCTTTATCGCCACTAGTGATATTATAAAGCCGCTGCCAGGCGTGGTAGCCGTCGGTGGCCAGCTCGTTGGCCAGAGTTTCCAGCTCGGGCGGCATTTTTTGGCGGGCCAGGTCGCGCTCTTCATCGAGATGAAAAGCAACCCCGTTGAGCTCGGTGTGGCGGGTTAGCGCCTGCCAGGCCACGTCATCCTGCCTGGCAAAGGCCGCCTGGTAGCGTGTCCAGATGGTCCCGAGCCGGGCGCTCAGCACCTCGATCTGACTCTGCCACTGAAGAGCCTTATCGTCTTTCACATTCTGCGAAACCAAACAGCCCACAAACGAGCCTGCCTGTCGCAGCCGGGCGACCAAACCGTACCAAGCCTGGATGGCCTGCACCCAACCGGCTTGGGTTTCGAGGGTTAGAATTTCGGGCAAAGGCTGCCCTTCCGCCGTGGCGATATCGGCTGTAATTTGGGCTAAATAATCGGCCAGCGCCGCCGAGTGGCTGCCGCCGGCGAAGATAGAGTCCAGATCCCAATTGACATTACTGTTCATTACTTTTTAACACCTCTCGCAAAATGTAACAGTTCTACCGCTCTGCCGACAAACTGTCAAGTTATGGTGCTACTGTAACAGTTCTTCGATTGAGTTGTCAAGTCTACAATTCATCCATTCAGCCCTAGATGAAAGATATCGGCTTCAAAATTTGAATTTTGGGTAGAGAGTGAGCTACAATGCTCAAACCTTGTTTTAACAGACACGCTACGCCACAGTTTCAACCTTTATGATCAACGGAGGAAAATCATGACCGAATATCTGGTATACATTGAAAGCATGGGAGATCCGGTCTCACCGGAGGGGCCGGTGGCCCACGTGCCGGCCCTGCCCGGCGCCTCGGCCCGAGGCAAGACGATTGAGGAAGCGAAACAAAATGTCCGCCAGGCTATTGAGGCCTATGTCCGGCTCCTGCGCGACTCTGGCGAGCCGGCGCCGCGTGTCAGCGACGGGATTCATCTCGAGTTTCAGGAAACCGATAAAACCACCTTCCACAATGACTATACGCCCTTGAGTACCGATGAAATGGAGATGCTGCTGCGTTGGCTCTCGATTTCGCGGCAAGAATTAGTCGATCTGGTTAGAGATCTGCCGGAGGAGACCCTGAGTTGGCAGCCGGAGGGGCAAAGCTCGTCTATTCACGATATGCTCTGTGAAATCGCTGAGGCCGACTTGTGGTATACCGATCGATTGCACCAGTGGCCCGAGTCGGCGCTATTTCGTTTGGCCGCGGCCCGGGGGGTGGCGCTCGAGCGGCTGCGTACCTTGGACAAATCCGACTGGGGCCGGATTACGGTTCACGATGCCGAGAAGTGGACGCCCCGCAAAGTGATGCGCCGCATGCTCGAGTATGAGCGAGAGCGCGTTGAGCAGATAAAGGCACTGTTGGCCGCCAAGGGATAAGAAACTGAAAGTTTTGCACGATGTCGTGATTGTGGGAGCCGGACCCGGCGGATCGGCGGCGGCCTATTACCTGGCTCAAGGCGGCCTCGACGTGCTGCTGTTGGACAAGTTCGACTTTCCCCGCGACAAGACATGCGGCGATGGCCTGATGCCCTTGGCCTTGACCGTGTTGGCCGATATGGGCCTCTTGGCCGATCTGAGCCGGCAGAGTTGCCGCGTTGAGAAGCTGGATGTCTTCGCGCCCAATGGTCAGGTCACCACCGCCACGCTCCCAAAACAAGCTGACCGGCCAGACTATGCCCTGGTAGTGCCGCGCTTGATTCTTGATCAGGCCCTGTACGAGCGAGCCGTCTCCCAAGGGGCCAAATTCGCAGGCAAGGTTAAAGTCACCGGGGTTGAGGTCGAAGGCCAGACCGTCACCCTCACCGGCCGGCGCGAGAGGCGTTCGTTTGAGGCCCGGGGCCGGGTGGCCATTATTGCGACCGGAGCAAGCACCGGTTTGCTGCGGCGGGCCGGAATTTTGACCCAGGATCCGCGCCGGATGATGGTCGCGGCCCGGGCCTACTTTGAGGACGTGGCCGAGCTAAACGATCACCTTCGCTTCTACTTTGCCGGCGTGCCCCTGCCCGGCTACGGCTGGGTCTTTCCCTTGCCTGGGGGCCGGGCTAACATCGGAGCCTGCGTCTTCCGAACCGGGTGGCACACCCCTCGCCTGACCACGCCCCCCGCCGCCGTCTTTGAGCAGTTCATCCAAATCCCCCCTCTCCAGGCGTTACTGGCCCAAGCCCGACAGCTCGGCCCAGCCAAAGGTTATCCGCTGCGGATCGATTTTGGCACGGCGCCGACCTACGGCGACCGGGTACTGCTGGTGGGCGAGGCGGCTGGCCTGGTCAACCCCCTGACGGGCGAGGGCATCGACTATGCTCTGGAGTCGGGGAGAATGGCTGCGGCCTACTTGTTGGAGCAATTTGCGGTAGGCAGCTTTTCGCCGGAGCAGTTCGCCGGCTATGATCAGCGTCTGCGCGAGCGATTTGAGAACTTGTTCCGCTTTTGTTACCGTATGCAGGGCTTTCTTCGCCGGCCGCTGCTCAACCGGTTGGTGAAGGCGGCCAATCGCCACACGGACCTGCAGAGGCTACTAGTTGAGGTGGTTCAAGGCCAGCAAGCAGTAACCCAAAGTATTACCCCAAG
>CALMIS010000290.1 GCA_937864185.1 uncultured Chloroflexota bacterium | reverse complement strand
AACAAAATGGAGTGCAGAGCTTGCTCTGCTGGCAAACCAAGGTTTGCACTCCTATCTTCAAGGGAGATGGAGAACTCATCTCCGGCGGCCGCTCTTCACTGCTTCTTCGAGGGACAGGCTTTTACTTACTTACCGGGCAAGTGCCGGTCAAAATCGGGGCGCAGGCTGCGGCAGTGATAAACGCCACCGCAGGGGATATTCCACCAGACCGGCGTGAAGGTCACCTGATGAAACAGCCGGCGATAGAGGGACAAATAGATCCAGGGCATGACCGTAAGCTGGCTGAAGATCCGGGCCCCGGCGACCTGCTGCACGCAGCGAAAGACCTGCTCGTTAACCGCCCGGGGCAAGCTAGGCACCGGCAGGCCGCTAATGACCAAATCGACCTGCTCGACCTGCACGGCCTGGAGGTGGGCCAGGGTGGTCGCGGCATCGGCCTCGATCACCTGAGCCCGGGGGCAGCGCCGGCGGAGGACAGCCGCAAAATCGGGGTCCATTTCGACCGCCAGCAGCCGGGAGTGGGGGTGCATGCGCTCGGCGACCACGGCCGTCACCGCCCCGGTCCCGGCCCCGAGTTCCAAAATCGTCTGTGGCCGGTCCGGGGTAACGTAGTGACAGAGGGCCAGGGCCAGCCGCCGGCTGGACGGAGCGACACTGGCCACCTGGGTGCCGTGCCGCAGGAATTTGCGCAAAAAGATGAACGAGCCGGGTTGAGCCGGGGCCGGCTCACTCGGGAGGGGCGAGGTCATCAGACCGCTCTCTCCTGGTGGTAGGCCAGGAAGTCCGCCACTTGGGCTTTCTCCACGTAGCGAGCCATCACCTTGGGGTCGGTCCGGGTCAGATCGACCAGGACCAGAGCGTCGAGCACGTTGCTAAAATGGGGATCGACGTTGAACGCCAGGACTCGGCCCCCCAGTTTGAGATAGTGCCTGAGCAGAATGGGCACACCTTTTTGATCCGCCTCGATATCCTGGATGACGGCGGACAAGTCCTCGACATTGCCCAGCATCTGGCTCAACCGGGCCGGTTGCCAGGCTTCCCGGCGGCGATGGCGCGGCGGATTCTTAGGCCTGATCAGCGGCGCCAATTCTGGCAAGGGGTATTGGGTTCGCAGAAAGTTGACCAGCAGGGCCTGGGACATGGTCGTGTAAGTGCTGCTAATACTAACCGGCCCAAAGAGGATCTTGTATTTAGGCTGGCGCATGACAAATTGCCCAATCCCTCGCCACAACATCAGCAGCGAGGCATAATCACGCTGATACTCCGGGCGAACGAAAGAGCGGCCCAACTCGATAGCCGGGTTAATCCGGTCGATGAAGCGGGCCGAGTAGTTAAACAGGGTGCGGGTATAAAGCCCTTTTAAGCCCTCCCGCTGCAAAATTTGATCGGTTAGCCCCAGCCGGTAGGCGCCGACCACCTCCTGCCTCTCTCGATGCCAGATCCATAAATGCAAGTAAGAGCGGTCAAACCGATCCAGGTCCAGGGCCCGCCCGGTCCCTTCGCCGGTCCCCCGGAAGGCGATTTCACGCAGCCGGCCAAGCTCGGTCAGGAGCGCGGGGATTTGGTGGCCCTCGGCATAGTAGACGACCAGCTCCTTGCTCTCGGCCAGCAGGTGCGAGCCGGGCAAAGCCTCGATTTCAGCTTGAAGCCGGATTTTGGGCTGGGCCTCGCCAATGGGCGCGAGTTTGCGCCCTATCTTCAGGCCCGGCCTAGCCTTGGGCCGGGTCGGCTCGACCGGCCGGCTGGTCAAGGCATAGGTACGCTGCCGCAGATAGTCGATCAGCTCGCGGTCACTGCTGAAGCTCTGCCACTGGCGAGGCGGCAGCGGCGTGCCAAAGCGCAGTTCAACGGGCCGGTGCTGTTTGCTCAGCAGTTCCCGGGGCAGCAGGGCCGTCCGCAGCCGGGGGTGCATCAAGCCCGCAAGCTGGAACGTCAAACCGTTGCTGCCGGCAAAGTAAGCGGGCAGGACGGTGGCCTCGCTGCGCCGGATCAGCCGGGCGACGTGCTCGCTCCAGGTGGGGTCCAGGATCTGCCACGACCGCACCTTGAGATGAGAAACCTCGCCGGCCGGGAAGACGACCAGCATCTGGCCCTGTTTCAAAATCGACAGCGCCGTCTTCAGCCCGTACAGATTGGCCCGCGATGATTGGGGCGTGTCGAAGGGATCGACAAAGATGCACATCTCCCGGACTTGTTGGATCTCGGCCAGCAAATAGTTGGTCAGAACTCGCACGTCGGCCCGAACCCCGTAGAGCACGTGGGCCAGCATCATCCCTTCAATCAGGCCAAAGGGGTGATTGGCCACCACGACCACCGGTCCCGCGGCTGGGATCTTGGCTCGATCCGCCGACGCGACCCGCACTTGCACATCCAGCACCCGGAGCGACTCGGCCAGGAATTCCTGGGGCGTGCGGGTATGGCTGACGTCCTGATACAACTGGTTGAGGCGGGAGAGAAGAAGGAGATTTTCGAGGGGTTTGGCTAACCATAGCGGTAGCCGGCGGGGATGGTCGACGGTATTGAACTTAAACGGGGCATCGCTTGGCGTTCCGGATAACATACGCTCCCTCACCACGATCAAATAGGCCTAGGTTGCAAGCTAGCCTAGTATCCAATATTCCTGTTATGAGCACTTAAACGGGGTGTTAATTTTTCATTATTTCAGCGGTCCGGGTGTTAAGAAAACTACAAAGCCTTTTTACCTCGATTTAATAACGACTTAACTCAATCTTCATGCGGTCAAAGTACCATAGAGGCACGATGAACCAAGCTGATGTCGCGGTGATTGGCGCCGGAATTGCGGGGTTGGCCCACGCCTACGAGGCTGCCCGGCGCGGCTATAAAGTCGTTCTTTTTGAGCGACACCCCCGCGCCTGGGGGGCCTCGGGGCGCAATTTTGGGTTGATCCTGCCGTTGGGCCTGGCAACGGGCTTGATGCGCCTGTGGGCCCGGCGCAGCCGGAAGGTGTGGCGGCAACTGGCCGAAGAGGCCGGCTTCTGGCTCGATCCGACCGGGGTGTTGGTGGCGGCTTATCACGACGATGAGTTGGCCGTGCTGCACGAGTTTGTCGAGCAGACCGATCGCGCCGAACTGCCCTGCCATCTGCTCAACAAGCTGGATGCTCTAACCGCCTGCCGCGTTCTGCGGCGCGAAAAGTTACGGGGCGGCCTTTTCAGTCCCACCAGTCTGGTCATCGATCCGCGTGAAGTGATGGTCTCCTTACCCGCCTACCTGGCCCGGGCCTACGGCGTGACGCTCTGTTATGGGCAGGCTGTCACCGAGGTGGAACTGCCTTACCTTCAGGCCGGCGGAGACATCTGGCGGGTCGAGCGAGCTATTGTCTGCTGCGGTTCAGACTTCGAAACCCTCTACCCGGACCTCTTTTGCCGCAGTGACCTGACGCGCTGCAAGCTGCAAATGCTGCGCACCGAACCGCAGCCCGACGCCTGGCGCCTGGGACCGGCCGTGATGACCGGCCTGAGCCTGAAACACTACCCGGCCTTTGCCACCTGTCCCTCGCTCTCCACTTTAAAGCAGCGCCTGGCCGCGGACTACCCGATGTTGGAACAGTGGGGCATTCACCTTCTGGCGGTCCAGAACGGCTCCGGTGAGGTCATCCTTGGCGACTCGCACGAGTACGGGTTAGCCCCCGACCCCTTTGACCGGACTGAGGTGGAAGAGCTGATCGTGGCCCATCTCCGCCAAACCCTTGATTTACCTTCCTTTTACATCAGCCATCGCTGGCATGGCATTTACGCCAAACACCAGAGCCAGGACTTCCTAATCGCCGCCCCGGAGCCCGATGTTCGGGTTGTCGCCGGGCTGGGCGGCGCCGGGATGACGATCTCGTTTGGTCTGGCTCAGGATCTGTTTGAGTACTGGTAGCTGCCGAGAAGATAACGCGACCTCGATATTTTTTGCCCAAGCCTCCCTAACGATGTTATAATAAATTTATATAGATGTTATAACGAATTTTTATCCAGCGGGGGCAGTGTCGCCTTTATGGTTAAAAAACATCCATCAACCGCTCCCAACATTGACCGTAACTCATCCACGCCTCTCTACTCCCAATTGAAAGAAGCTCTGCTTGGTCTCATTCAAAACGGCTCTTTTCAAAAAGGTGACTTTATTCCCACCGAGCGGCATCTTGGGGAACAGTTTCAGGTGAGCCGCATCACCGTTCGCCGGGCGATCGATGAACTGGCCCGGGAAGGGTATTTGACCACCCAACAAGGTCGCGGCACCGTGGTGGCCCGGACCAAAATTCAACGGCCGATGACCCGGCTGGCCAGCTTTTCCACCGCTACCACCGAGGAGGGCCACCAACCGGGTTCCCGCTTATTGTCGTTGCGGCACGAGAAAGCGAGCCGCCAGGTCGCCTCGGCCCTCGAGATCTCTGTCGAAGCTTGGGTCTGGGTGGTCGAGCGGCTCAGGCTAATCGATGCTGAAGCGATTGGCCTGTCGTTGGTTTACCTCAATCTGCCGCCGGATGTGGCTTTAACCCCGCTCGAGTTGAATACCGAAGTTTCGCTCTGGTCGCTGCTGGAGCAGAAAGGTATCGCTCTGGCCGAGTCGAATGAAACCATCCAGGCGGTGGGCGCTGATGCGCCTCAGGCTCAGCTCCTTAATGTGGCCGAAGGTTATCCGCTCTTGCTGGTTGAAGGCGTGGTCCTGACCGATAAAGGTAACCCCATCGAGTATCATCGGGTTTTCAACCGCGGAGATCGCTACAAATACTCATTTCGAAATGTGCGGTAGGCCTTAAGAAAGGAGGGTAACGAAAAGCGCAACGAACCACAAGTCAGGGATTGATCAGCCATTAATACAGTCACAAAACTCAACGTTAGTGATGGAGGAGAAACCATGAGAATAAAGCATTCGCATATCGGTTTGGTGATAATTTTGTTCATCGTCGCCCTGTTCACCGTTCAGTGTGGCGGGAGCGCACCGGTGGCGGAGCCACCCCCGGCCCCGGCGGCGGAAGAACCGGCCGCCCAAGAACCGGCCCCAGCCGAAGAGCCAGCTGCGGCCGAAGAACCGGCCGCCGAAGAGCCAGCCGCGGCTGAAGAGCCAGCCGCTGCTGAAGAGCCAGCCGCTGCTGAAGAACCGGCCGCCGAAGAACCGGCCGCCGAGTCTGAGCAACCCTTCGCCGGGACAGAGCTGGTCCTGGCCTCAATGACCGACCAGTACATCGCCGCCTTCCGCGTTTTGGTCCCCCAATTCGAAGAAGAGACCGGCATCAAAGTCACGCTCGACGAGTTAGGCTACGTCGATCTGTACCAAAAGTTGACCGCCGACTTCGTTGGCAACACTGGCAGCTACGACTTGATGACCGTCGATATCGTCTGGAGTGGTGAATACGCCGCCAACGGCTACACCCTGCCCCTGGACGAATTCATGGAGCGGGACCAGGCAGAGCTGCAGCTCGACGACATTATGCCTGTCGCCTGGACCCTGGGTGAATGGGAAGGCCAGCACTGGGCGTATCCGCTGGCCGGTTATGCCAACGTCTTGAACTACCGCAAGGACGTGCTCGAAGCGGCCGGCCTGGAACCGCCCAAGACCCAAGAAGAGCTGCAAGCCGCGGCCCAACAACTGACCGACGCCGAGAATGAATTCTACGGCATCGCTTTGCTCGGGGCTAAGGGGCCGGCCGTGGCTCAGGACTACATGGCCTGGGTTCAGCAGCACGGCGGCTCAATTTTGGACGCGGAGGGCAAGCCGGCTCTCAATACCCCGGAAAATGTTGAGATCCTGGAATTCTTCGGCAGCCTGTTCGAGTACGCCCCGCCTGGGGCCACCGACTACTGGTGGGATCAGCGCGAGACCGCCTTCCGATCCGGCAATGTGGCGCTGATGGAAGGCTGGAGCATCGCCCGGGCTGGCTACGAGAACCCCGACATCTCATCCATCGTCGGCAACGTGGATGTCACCCTCGCCCCGGTTTCTGAAGGCATGGAGCCCAAGTATGGTTTTGGCGGGTGGGGCATCGGCATCAATGCCGACTCCCAAAACCCAGAAGCGGCCTGGGAGTTCATCAAGTGGATTACCAGTCCGGAAATCCAAAAGGAATGGATCCGCAACGATGGCGCGCCCATTCGCCGCAGCACCCTGGAAGATCCCGAATTAAACGCCGAGTACCCCTGGTTCCCGATCTTGCTGGAATCCTTTGAAAACGGCGATGGCGATTACCGCCCGCGCATTCCCGAGTATAGCATCATTCAGGACGCCCTCGGCACCGCCGTTAACAGCTTCCTGGTCGGCGAGATGACCGCTCAGGAAGCGCTCGACCAGGCTCAGACCCAGGTTGAGACCGCTTTGCAGTAGAACCTAATTCGCAACCCTTTGTCGAGTGAATTTGGAGTGCGGAATGAATTCCGCACTCCAAATTCCAAGATTAACGAGACCGCCGCGTGATCCGTCGCTTTGTCCGAACCGAAAAACATTATCTAGCGCTCCTTATGCCGCTGCTGATCTTCGTGGTGGTCATCGCCATTTACCCACTCTTCTTCTCCTTTTTTATCAGCTTTTTCAAATACCGCCTGACCGACCCGACCCAAACTCGGACCTTCCTTTGGTTTGATAACTATCTGGCCGCCTTTAAGGACCCGCAGGTCCTCAAAGCTGTCTACAATACCCT
>CALMIS010000289.1 GCA_937864185.1 uncultured Chloroflexota bacterium | reverse complement strand
AGATTTTGTGTTGAATGACGTTCATCGGTCTTCCTTGTAAATAGGAGGGCAAACCTTGGTTTGCCAGCAGGGCAAGCTCTGCACTCCATTTTCATTGTTCGGTGTCGTCTCGCTCGGGACTGTCGCACTTCCCTGTAAATAGGAGAGCAAACCTTGGTTTGCCAGCAGAGCAAGCTCTGCACTCCATTACGGCCAATAGGTCTAATTAGCAGTACGTACTTGGACTGGCCAAGTTCCGGGTTACGCCAGTCGTAAAACAAGTATAGCCCTTGACTAAGGCCAAGGGATCGTTCGAAAGATGTAGGATTTAAGACCTGGAGATGTATTTTGGGGAGATCTATCGGTCTAGGCGTAGGCCAGACTATCGCGCACACTGATTTCGGTGGCGTTGCGGGCGGGGAGAATGGAAGCCAGGGTAGAGATGACCAGGATAATCACCAGCCAGGCCACCACGGAGGTCAGATTGTACTGATAATCCAGATTAGCGTCAAACATCGCCTGGCCCAGCGCATTGGCCAGGGGCCGGGCTAGCACGAAGGAGAGCGGCACCGAAACGACCCAACTCATCAGGCCCTGCAGCACGCCTTCCATCACAAACATGCCCATAATCGTCAGCGAGCGGGCGCCGATCGCCCGCATCACCCCGATCTCGCGGGTGCGCTCAACCACGCTGATCGACAGCGAGCCCATCAGGCCAATCCCGCCGACGATGGCCACGATCACGGCCAGGGCCAAGAGCATCGTGGTGGTAATGCTAAACTGGCTTAGGGCATTCGCAAAGTCATCCGGGGTGGTTCCGTTGACAAAGACATCCATGTCCATATGCCGGGTCTCATAGGTGTCTTTCAGGCGTTGGAAAACTTGGGCAACAGCTTCCGGATCGTGATCCCCGGCCCGGACCAGCAGTTGCGTGCCTTCATTGTACTTCTTGGTGGCGTTGAAGACAGCTTCACGTGGCGCATAGATCGGCTCGGCCTCAAAGCCACCGCCGAAGATAACCTGAAACAGGCCCACTACCTGCCACTCGGCGTCGCCTAGCTCAAACATGTCAAGCGTGATGGTCTCCCCGACTTCGATGTCGTTATCCTCGGCCGTCTCCTGGGCCAGGACAATGACCCGCTCGTCACCCGGCTGGAGCCAGCGTCCGGCCACAATCAACGGGCGATACATCTCCGTATCGACCGGCACCCCGACAATCTGGGCCCCGACGCCCGCTTCCTTGGTGCGCTGGCCGGCCTTGAGAATCGACACGGACCGGATAAACCACATTTCCGTCTGGTCTACTCCGGGTACAGTTTTCGCCATGGTCTCGGTCCGGTCGACCCGTTCCAAATCCTCAAACCCAATCCGCACATCAAAGCCGCGGCGGGCAAAGTCATTATCCAGGGTAAAGGTGATCGAGGCCGACAGGCTCATGACGATCAAAAACATCGTCCCGGCGGCGATGAGCACCAACTGGGTCAGGATCAATCGGCCCTTGCGCCGGAACATATTGCCCAGGGCGATGGCATACGGTGACGACAAAAACCTTTTCCCTAGCCGCTCGATGAAGCGGTCAAGTGAACTGGTCCCGAACGTGCCGCTGCCCAAGCCGTAACTGGCAATCGCCTCCCGGACGGTGATCGCTGCTCCGGATAGCACCGGCCACAGAGCCGCCAGCAGAGGAATCAGCGTGGCGGCCATAGCCTGCAAGATCACCGCCCGGCTTGAGATTTGGAAGACGTTGTAATCGATATTGAACAGGTTAAGGAACCACTGGCTCAAGCCAAAAGCCACCAACGCCGCCAGCGGCAGCGACAGCAGAAAGGCCAGCGAGCCATAAACCACCACCGTCGTTAAATAGACTTTCAGAATCGCCCCGGCGGTGCCCCCGATCGCCTTAATAATGCCGATCTGGTTGGTCTGCTGGGTGATCAAAGCCGTCATCGTATTGGTTACCAGGATGACGCTCATAAACAGCGAGATGATAGCCAGCACTTGCAGCACCAAATTCAAGCCTTCGACAAACACTCGGCCCCAGTGCTCGTTGGGATCTTGATAAGAAGTAAAGGTGACGCCCACCCCTTCTTTGGCCAACCGGTCTTTAATCTCGGTGGCTCGCTCGCGGGCAAACTCGGGTGTGTAGGGGGTGACGCGCACAAACAGGCCGCTGAATTCTCCCTCTTTAACGCCAAAACGCTCCATGCCCTGGGCATCGACAAAAAAGACGGCATCGCCACCAAA
>CALMIS010000288.1 GCA_937864185.1 uncultured Chloroflexota bacterium | reverse complement strand
GGGGCCGGGCGGTTGTTTTTACGCCCCCCCCCCTCCCCCCCCGCCGTATTAGCCCGCCTGATGCTAACGACTGCCTCGATGTCGGCCTTTCTCAATAATACGCCAATCGTAGCGATGCTGATTCCTCGCCTGCAGGCCTGGGCCGATACCAACCATGTGCCGTCCTCTAAACTGCTTATTCCGCTCTCGTATGCCGCCATCATCGGCGGGATGACGACCTTGATTGGGACTTCAACCAATCTGTTGGTCTCCGGACTGATGCAGAGTTACGGCTACGACGGCCTGGGTTTGTTTGATCTAACCTGGGTCGGCCTCCCCGCGGCCTTAGCGGTCATTGCTTACGTCGCTCTGGTCGGGCATAGGCTGCTGCCCCTACGCAGCCAGGGGGGTAGCATCTTCGACGAACAGCTTGACCAGTATCTATTCGACGTCCGGGTAGGCTCGAAATGCTTTATGGTGGGCCAGACGATTGAGCGGGCCGAGTTGCGCTCGCTGGGCGAGGCCTATCTGGTCCATCTTTACCGGGACAACACCCTCGTTCCTTCATCGCCGGAGACGGTGCTTCACAGCGGCGATGTCCTTACCTTTCTGGGCAAAGTCACCCTGATGGATAAACTGCTAGAACGGCCGGGCTTGGAACGCGTTGTCGCCGCCGTCCACACCAAACCTTCGGTGACGCTGCCGTTGTATGAAGCCGTGGTTGCCCCCTCGTCCCAATTGGTCGGCCGTACGCTCAAGGAAGCTAACTTCCGCGAGCAGTTTCAAGGTGTTGTCTTAGGCATCCACCGCCGCGATACGCAGATCGAAGGCCCGCTCAGCCAGGTTAAGATCAGGCCCGGCGATTTACTGCTCATTGAAGCCCCCAAAGGCTTCGACGAGCGCTGGAATAGCCGCCGCAGCGAGTTTTACCTGGTTGCGCCGCGCCGGCCGGCCCTGAGCAAACCCGATCCCGGCAAGGCCCCGCTGGCACTACTCATTTTATTGGCCATTGTGGTCCTGGCTGCTCTAGATGTGGCTCCCATTGCGACCACGGCATTTGTCGGTGCTATGATCATGTTGGCGACCGGCTGTGTGCCCGGCTGGGAAGCGCGGCGCGCGGTGGATTTTCCGGTGCTAGTGGTGATCGCTTCGGCTTTAGGGGTGGGCCAGGCGTTGGAACAGACCGGTATCGCCGGTGTCGTGGCCAGTGGCCTGGTAAACGCTGCTGCACCGCTGGGCACCATCGGTGTGCTGGCGGCGGTCTATCTCATGACCAGCCTGCTAACGGAGGTTATCACCAACAATGCGGCGGCAGCCTTGATGCTGGGCATCGGCCTGGCCGCCGCGAAGAATTTGGGCGCTGCTCCGGAAGCTTTTGCCATAGCCGTAACGATTGCGGCCTCGGCCAGCTTTTTAACCCCGATCGGCTACCAGACCAATCTGATGGTCATGGCAGCCGGCGGCTATCGCTTTACGGACTACACCCGCATCGGCCTGCCGGCAGCGTTACTGACGGCGGTGGTCTCAATAACAATGATCGGACTGTTGTGGCTGTAATCGCCGGCTGGATATTTTTAACATTTATAAGATCAGAGTAAAATGGCCGCCTATCCCCACCGCAGCAAGGATTATGAAAGTCAGGTCTACCTCGAATGCAACTTGAGTTTATATTATTTATCGGTTCAACTTTATTTCTGGGCAGTGTCTTGCAAGGCGCTGTTGGTTTTGCCTATGGCCTGTTTGCCATTCCGGTGTTGGTTTGGTTAGGTGTCCCACTCAACGAAACCGTAGCGTTGATGTCTGTTTCTACGCTTATTCAGGTCTTAATTGGTGCCTACCAGCTTCGGGCAGATATTCAGTGGGCGGAAGTCTTACCGGCAACCTTAATCCGGGTCTCGACGATCCCCCTTGGGATTGGCCTGCTGATAATCCTGAGCACCCTGGAAAGCCACCAAATTAAGCAATTCTTGGGCCTATTCCTTTTGGCCGTGCTGTTGCTCCAAATGCTCTGGCGAGTCGAGCCGCGGGACCAGATCCACCCCGCCTGGCGCTGGCTAGCTTTTTCCGGCAGTGGAATTATGCACGGGATGGTGGCGATGGGCGGTCCGCCGGTCGTCCTGTGGGTCATGGCTCACCGCTGGACCAATCGTCAGTCACGCGCTTTCCTATTTGCTTTGTTCTCTCTAGCGGTCCCCGTTCAACTCGCGCTGCTTTATCTCTCATTTGGGCAAAAAATCATCCCGCCTATGCTGACCGGGCTGGCCTTTGCCCCGTTGGTTGCCGCCGGGTCGGCTCTGGGCGTTCGACTGGGTAATCTCATGACGACCGCCCTCCTACGCCAGGTTGCGTTTAGCCTGTTGTTTTTTATTGCCTTCGCCTCGATTATCACTCCGTAGCAGGCTATTAACCGCGCTCGGTAAATTCAGGCCCGGGAAACAGGCACGATCTCGTAATTTCTGGCATAATAATGAAGAGCAACAGCATAAGGAGAAAACCAACGATGTCAGAAAAACTACGCTGGGCCCTGCTTTCAACTGCCCGCATCAACAATGCCTTAATCAACGCCCTCCGCCAGGCCAAACGGAGTGCCTTGGTTGCCGTTGCCAGCCGAGATCTGGCCCGTGGTCAGGCGTACGCTCAAGAGAAGGGCATCCCTCAGGTCTACGGCAGCTATGAAGCCCTGCTGGCCGATCCTGCCATCGATGTGATTTATATCTCGCTGCCCAATGCCCTCCACGCCGAGTGGACGATCAAAGCCGCCGAAGCGGGCAAACATGTTCTGTGTGAAAAGCCTCTGGTCACCAGCATCGAAGAACTGAACCGAGTCGAAGCAGCAACCATAGTTCACGGGGTAACCGTGTTTGAAGCCTTTATGTACTTGCATCACCCGCAAACGTTCAAAGTCAAGGAGATGATTCAAGCCGGCCGGCTGGGCCACTTGCAGCTAATCAACAGTTGGTTCAACTTTTACCTGCCCGCCGTCGACGCTCAAAACGTTCGCCTGAGTCCCAACCTAGTCGGCGGCTCCGCTTGGGACGTGGGCGTTTACCCTAACAGCCTATCAATTGTGATGAGTGGGGGCACCGCGCCGATTGAAGTCTGGGCCGACCAGATCCCGGGTGAAAGCGGCATCGACGTGGCCATGCGAGCCCAGTTGAAGTTTGCTAACCGGGTCGTGGCCCAAGTGTCCTCCGGCTTTCGAACTGCTTTCCGCCAGGCGGCCTATCTGGTGGGCGATGAAGGCACCCTTTATTTACCCGAGCCCTGGAAACCCGGCGAAGCAGGCCAGGACAGCCAAATTTTCTTTAGCGCTTTTGACGGGAGTGAAGAAATCCTGACCGTGCCGGCGATCTCGCCTTACCTATGCGAAGTTGAGGCCATGGAAGCTTGCCTCCTCGATGGGGCAGCGCCGGTGGTGCCGCTCAGCCTCAGTCGCGAGTTTTTGCGCAGTATGCTGGCAACGTACGAGTCGGCTCAGAGCGGTCAAGTGGTGAAGCTTTGAGACTCTGATCAGCGAACCGGCTTGACTTTAGGGGCCAGTCTCTAGTCGCCAGTTTTTCCGCAGCTAACTCTGAGGCAGCCGGTGTTCATACTCCAGTACTAAAAGGGCATAGCGCCAGCCGTTGTTTTATTCTATACTAAAACAATCTTAACACTCTTATCTTTACGCTGGTCTAGCTGCGTCTACATTAAGAACTTTCCGGTAACATACTTAAGCAGACAACCGTTGTTAACAGCCAACCGCGTCTGCAAAAGGAGACCTGCCTCATGTCCAAGGTTCATCTCGATTTGGTCATTACACCCGGTACTTGGTCAACGCAAGCCCCCCTGCTCAAACGGACGCCAGCCGGTTTATTTAACCTGATTGGCTGGTTCGGCTCGACCCACGCCTCAGCCGCATGGCGCAAGGATCGAAATTTCCTCAACATCTTCGCCGAAAATAATTTTCCCGGTTTTGATCCCCAAATTGACGATTGGGATCTCAGCTACGCTCAAATAGAAGCCGAGGTTATGGCCTCGGCCTCGGTTATTGTCATTCGGCTGGAAAACCACGAGCTTCTCAACAGCAGTTTGGGCTCCGTGGCGGAAACTGGCCTGGCTCTGGTTTCGGCAGCCCTACGCGGGCAAACAGTCATTGTGTCGCTCGAGGAAAAGTTGCTCGCTACCCTCAAGGAGCCCGGCGCAATTGCCCAGTATATGATGTTGGAGATGTGGCTGGAACAGATCGCCGGCATGAAAGAGTTCAACGGCCTGCTGCGCCTTCACCGCGGCGATGATCTGATCCTGCTGGCCACAACCTGCTGCCTCGCCGCCAAACACCGCATGCAACAGAATGGGGGAAGCTTTATCGATTTTGATAAATTCCTGGAGAAACGGGCCCGCCGCCGCCAAAACTATCCCAAACGCATTTTAGTCGGGGGCTCTGGCGGGGCTTACGATGAATCGCGGCAACAGTCATTTCTGACCAAACGTAATGCGGTCATGGCCGCTTTTCCTAAAGAGGAGTCCTCGTTTAAGATCTTGTCAGAAGGCGCCATTGCCAAGGCCTGGCAGATTCCTTACGGCAGTATCGACCATCTCGGCGGGGCTCTGGCGACCCGCATCCTGCTGGCGATCGAAACCGAGTATAAACGAGAGGCCGACATCCTCCTCCTGCCTGTTATGGCTGAAGCCGCCTCCAAAGCCGCCGTCACCGAGATTGGCTTTTTGCTGCTGTACGCTCTCACCACGGGTCAAGATGTCCGGGTCTACCTGGAGCCCTTTGACCCGGTGGATTTTATCCGCTGCCAGTTGGGTGAGATCAATATCTCCGGCTTCACCACCGAAGAAGAGATGCGGCAAGCTCTACTGCAAGCCGGCGTGGCCAGCAATATTCTGGTGGCGGCTGTCAAAACCGAAGTGGAAGAAGCCTTTGCTCTGTTCAAAGCGATGCTAGCCGACGACTCGCCCACTCTTGGCCAGGTCAAGCAATCGCTTCTGGGTAAAACTGAAGCCTATCAAAAAGCCGATAACATCCGGCGGGTTCGGGCTTTGGTCCAGGCTCACCTGGAAAGGCTGGTCCAAAGCCCGCGCTTTCCCGAGTTTTTCTCCTATTCCACCCAGATTTCCGCTTAATTGAATTTCTACGGCGTTACGGTGACAGTCTGCCCGGTTGTAGCCGTTTGACCGGCCCGATCTCTGACGGTCATCGTGATGACGTGCTCGCCCGGCAACAGCTCCGCCAGCGACACCCAGGCTTTGGCCTCGACCGGCACGCCGTCGATGCTCCAGCGCCGGTCGGTTAAGGCGCCGTCCTCCACATCCGTCCCGTACCCATACAAAGTGGCGAAACTGCCCGCTTCAACCAGCGTCGGACCGGTGATCCAGGCCAAGGGCGGCTTATCCGGCAGCGGTGTCTCGAGGTCGGCCCGGAGGTTAAGCCCGCTATCGGCCAGGATGACTTCGAAGTAACCCAAGCCGCCGGGCAGACTGTCGGGCTCGATCTCCAGCCGACCGGTGGTTAGATCCGCCGCCAGACTGATCCAACTCTGGCCGCCGTCCGCCGTGTAGCGCACCAAAGCCGGTTGGCCGGCCAGCCCCCAATCCAGGCTAATTAAATCCGCAGTTTGAGTGAGTTGCGGCTTGATCGCCCCGGCGATTTGGACCCCGGCCAGCGGCTGCTGGCTTGAATTTGGCCCGTTGACTTCCGAAATCCTGACCGAGGCCAGCCCTTCGCTGGGGGCCGGCAGCACCGCGTGGATCGACCTGACCGATATCCCCGGCTCATCCGCAATCAGAACCGGCACATAATACGTGGCGATGATCTGGCCCTGCTCGTTCAACAGATCGACCCGGTAGTCACCGCTGCCCGCCTGATCGGTAGGGGTGGCCTGGAGCAGATAGACCGGCTGCATCTCGATCGCGCCGCTCGGATCGATCTCGGCGCGCACCAAGATCGATTGGGTGGACAAGGCTCGTAGCAGCGCTCCCCGAGATCTCTGATCATTATACAGCTTGGTGTAGGTCCAATCCGAAATCCATTCCGGGCCGCAGTAGCTCATCAAGTCTCGATAACGGGTCGGGTCCAACAGGCTGGGGCTGCCGGTGCCGATTCCATCCACGCCAAACTCGCCAATCCGCGCCTCACTATACTTGGCGTCGCTCGGCCAATCGCTGCCGGAGGTGCCGCAGGGCGCGTGAGGCCGGTTGAGATTGTGACCAAATTCATGCGCGGCCGTAGTGCCTGTGCCGGGATTGCTGCCGCCAAAATCCAGCCCGATCGACGTCCGGCTGCCAATGTAGCCAATGCCGACTACCCCACTCCGGAACCACTGCCCCGAGCTGTTGACGCTCGGTACAAAGCCGAACCAAATCTGGCCTCTCGCCCCGTTTTGAGTGGATTTCAAGGTGTTGATCTCGCCCAGGATTCTACTCCACTCGCTGCTGGATTGGAGATTGCCGGTAAAATCGTAACCGCTGTTGAAAAAGGAGACTTGCAGCTCGGGAATAGGATAGACCCGCATGGTCCAATCGCTAAACTTATCTTCAAAGACCGCCGGGTAAAAGCCCGGTCTAGTTGATCCGGTATGGGTGTAGCGAATGGGCACAATTTTGACATCTAGCGGCGGCACCTCATTAAACTGAACAGTCTGGGTTTGGCTGTTGGCCGGGCCGGCCGCCGTCAGTTCAACCGTGCCGTTTAGCCAGTCGGCCGGCAGGATGAAATTGAAGGTACTACCATAGTTGCTCCGGCTCGACTGGAGCGGAGCAGTCTGCGGCGCCGTGGTCAATGGCCCGAGCGTTGTGCTACCGCGACGCCCGGTCAGCCGTACCACTTGGTTATTGAGAGCCGCGCCCGTGTTCGACTCGACGTAGACTCGTACCAGGGTCGGCCGATCGGCGACTAAGGGCACGCTGTTGCTCAGCGTTTGGATCGATTGGGTCACTTCCAGACCGGTAATCGAAAACTGCCCACCGGTGGCAGGCGTGCTGCTGGCGGTGGCGGTCGGGGTCTGGGTGGCGGTATTCGTGGCAGTGGGAGTCCGGGTTGGCGGGGGCGTCTGGGTCACCGTGGGCGTCTGGGTCGCGGGCAGCGGCGTTTGGGTGGCTGTGCTCGTGGCGCTTGCCGTCGCCGTGGGGCTCGGTTGCGGCGAACTGGTGGACGTTGGCCGTGGCGTTTGAGTGGCTGGGCTCGTAGGGCTTGCCGTTGCCGTGGGGCTCGGTTGCGGCGAATTGGTGGACGTCGGCCGCGGCGTTCGGGTTAGGGTTGGCGAAGGGGTCGCCGTCTCGTTAGGCTGCGGGGACGGGAGGGCCGTGGCTGTTTGGCCGGGCGTCGGCGAGGCGGTCGCCGTCTCGGTCGGCAGCGGCGAGGGAGAGGCCGTGGGCGTCGCCGTGGCTATCGGGGTGGGTTCGACTACCACCAGCGGCAAGTAAACCCTCGTCCCTCCGCCCTCGGCCGCATTAACCGCATGGGCAGAGATCCAGAGCCAACCCAGCACAAGAAGCAGCAAGCCGGCGACACCGGTCGTCAAGAGCTTGGCGTGTTTTTCGTCCACGGAACACCTCCAGTTCGCTGTTCATCTATTAAAGTTCGTGCCCCGACTACCAGGCTGCCTGGTCCGGGTCAAGGTTACCTGCCAGTTACCATAGGCTCTCAGCGAGAGCGTAGACTCTATTTCTGATCTTCACCATTTTATGATTTTTGATCTGCCTTGTGAACCGTAAGAAACTCGCCTTTTCTCAAGCGAAAAAAGTAAAAGTTGCTGACCGCACCCGAGTACAAACTACGCGTTGAGAAAGATAATTTGCTTGGCTCCGTAACCCAAGACTAAAATGATAACATCTCAAGGCAAGGTGAGGTCGTAATGAGCCAAGAAGCTTCCGCCAAAGTAGGGTCCTGCGTGGTGGCAGGACATATCTGTCTAGACGTAATCCCAACCATTCTGGGTCAAGCCGATTTCGAGACCACATTTAAGCCGGGCCGCCTCATCGAGACCGGGCCGGTGGTAATGGCTACCGGCGGCGCAGTCTCGAATACCGGGCAGGCCCTGCACAAGTTAGGCATCGATACCCGTTTGATCGGCAAAATCGGTGACGACACCTTTGGCCAGGCGATCTTGGATATCGTTGGTCGCTCGTCGGCGCATTTGGCCGAGGGCATGCGCATCTCGCCCGGCGAAGCCAGCTCCTACACGATTATCCTCAGCCCACCCCACACCGACCGCCTTTTTCTCCACTGCCCCGGCCCCAATAACACGTTCGGCGCCGCTGATATCGACTTCGACTTGGTGACTCAGGTCGATCTCTTTCATTTTGGTTATCCCACAATCATGGAGCGCATGTATCAAAATAATGGCGCCGAGTTGCTTGAGGTTTTCCAACAGGCCAAAGCGACCGGGGCCACTACCTCGCTGGACCTAGCCCTGCCCGATCCAAACAGCCCCTCCGGTCGATCTGATTGGCGCGGGATCTTTAAAGCGGTCCTGCCCGAGGTCGATCTCTTTGTGCCGAGTCTTGAGGAAACGCTCTTCACCCTCCGGCCCCAGACCTTTGCTGCCTTCACTCAGGGCCAACAACCGCTGACCGCTGAGCTGCTCTCCAGCCTGGCCGATGAGCTACTGGCGATGGGGGTTAAGATCGTGCTGCTTAAGGCCGGTGAGGGCGGGCTTTATCTGCGCACCGCGGACGAGTCCCAACTGGTCACCATGGGCCGCGCCCAACCCGGCGAGGTCGCAAGGTGGGCCAACCGCGAACTCTGGGCCCCGGTCTTCGTGGTGAACATGGCCGGCACTACTGGCGCGGGTGATGCCGCCATCGCCGGCTTCCTGGCCGCTCTCCTCCGGGATTACAGCCCGACCGAGGCGATCACCCTGGCGGCGGCAGTTGGCGCCTGCAACGTGGAAGCCCCGGACGCGCTGAGCGGCGTCCAAGGTTGGGCTGAAACCCTGGCTCGAATTGAAGCTGGCTGGCCGCGCCGACCAATCGCGGTCGAGACGCCGGGCTGGCGTTTTGATGAGTCAAACCAGATCTGGCTGGGGCCAAACGATGCGTCTCTCTAGATTCTGGGAGATCGACGCCCTGCGTGGTTTCGCCATTATGCAGATGATCTTCTTCCACTTTGTCTGGGATCTCCGCTTTTTCAACCTGATCGAAGCCAACATCTTCCAGGGACCCTGGCAGTGGTTTGCCCGGACCATTGCCACGCAGTTCATCTTCCTGGCTGGCGTCTCCTTAACCTTGAGCTATGCCCGTGAGCGTCAAAAGAACCGACCCTATCAGTTCTCTAAGTTTTTTCTGCGCGGGCTAAAGGTTTTTGGTTGGGGGCTGGTTATTACCGTGGGGACCTACTTCTTCATCGGGCCAGGCTTTGTCATTTTTGGGATTCTGCACCTGATCGGTTTTGCCATCATCCTGGGAGGCTTGTTTTTACCGGTCAACAAATGGCTAACCTTGCTGGTGGGGCTGGCGATCATCGGCCTGGGCTGGTATCTCGAGCCAATGGTGGTGGATTATCCCTGGCTGATCTGGCTGGGTCTGAAGCAGCGCGGCGTCAGTATGGTGGATTACTACCCGGCCGCACCTTGGGCGGGGTTGGCCCTAGTCGGGATTTTTGCCGGCTACAGTCTCTACCCCGGCGGCGAGTCGCGCCTGATGCTGCCAAGCGCCTGGGCCACCCACCCTCTCATCCGTGGCCTGCGCTTCTTGGGTCGCCACTCTCTGCTAATCTATCTCATTCACCAGCCCATTCTGATCGGGCTGTTGTTTGGGTTGGGCCTTGGTGGTTAAGCCCAGGCTACCTTGGCCTTTATCTAAAGCCTGTTATAATGAAGGGAGGGTTTTCAGCGGAGGAGGAACAACTAGTTTACGGAGACCGACTCTTGAGCAACCTGCAAATCATCATCATCGCCTTCCTGACCGGAATAGCCTGCCTCATCTTCGCCGCGATCGCCGGCACTGCCCTCTTTTTGGTGCCCACCGGCCCCGCTGCTCCACCGGCCGAAGCCGCCGCGGTCGCAGTCTTACCAGCCACAGCCGTAGTCACTCCTCTATCGGCCGCGACCCCGGTAGCGACCGCTACCCCAGCCCCGGCCTTCACAGCGACCCCCCTGCCCCAACCGACCGCGATCCCAACCAAGGTGGTCGTCACCACGGTTCAACCCACGCCAACACCCACCCGGGCCAACTGCATCAACACGATCAGCGGCTTTGAAACCAGCGGCATGATCACCAGCGCCGAAGTTCAAGACTATCTGCGCACGACCCTCCCGGCCGGCCACCTGGAGAACTGCCGGGTCATCCGCTACATCAACAAGCCGGGGGGTGTTCACGGTCAGGGCATGGCCGGTAATTTTGTCCCCGGCTATCGTGAGATTAACATTTATACCACCGGCGAATACGAGTCGGCCACGACGATTCTGGACACGGTCATTCACGAGCTGGGACACAATGTCCACAACAATATCCGGCTCTACAATTATGATCTGGATGTCGCCTGGGCTACCCTCTACCGAGACAGCCAACAAGATGGCACCTTTGTCTCCGACTACGCCGGGGTCAGCAAGTTTGAAGACTTTGCCGAATCGTACATGGCTTACGTCCGGTATGCCCGCATATTACAAGCGGTCAGTCCGCCTAAATATGAGTTTATGCGGCAAAATGTCTTTGACGGCCGAGAGTACTAGCGCCCCTAACCTCGAATTTTTTTGCGCTAAGACAGAAGTTTGGACGCAGATTTACCGGATTTCTATTGATCCGCGTTTATCCGCCTAAATCCGCGTCCCATTTTCCTGGTCGGTTTGCGGCGGAGCCGGGTTGGCCGCTTACCAGCGCCAACCCGATTTAACGATCGCTCCCAGCGCCAGCAGGGTCAGCACGATCACGGCTCCCCACAGGCGGCTGTCGCTGCCTAGGGCGGTTAGTTGGCCCCCGGTGGTAGGCAGCGGTTGGTCGATCAGCTCATCCGCGCCGCTGGCCTGCTCGCCGCTACTGGCTTGGCTACTCTCAGAGGGCGCGCCGGCACTGGTCATCAGCGGCACGGTCACGGTTCGGGTGGTCACCCGGGTAACCGGCCCTACCAGACTTAAACTATCAAGCGTGTACTCACCGAGGCTTTGGTCGGCCCACTTGTTCCAGGCCCGCACAAAGAGGGTCAGTTGTTCGCCGGTGGGGGTCACCTGAGTCGTAAAGCGGTCAAAGCTGTACTCGCTGGCCGCCAGGCTCTGCTCAGTAAACGGCAGTTCAACCCAGGCATCCGCCGGCAGACTCTGCCAATCGACCCCGCCGTTGTAATTGAGCGCGTATTGCAGCCGATAGCCGTAACTGCTGGCCTCAACACTGCCCAGCCCGCTGCGAATTTGGCCGTTGAGGGTGAGGGTGTAAACCTGGCCGGGCGTCACCGCCACCGTTTGATAAATCCCGCCATACTGATCCGGCACGGTCGCTTTATCGAGGCTGATCCGCTGCGCCGAGTTCCCGGCCAGGATAAACGGCGGGGCTGTCTCGGCCGAGAAGTTGATCGCCGCGTCGCCGGTCTGGAAGCTACCCCAGTTCAAGCCGACGCCCCTTGCCTCGAAGCCCTCTTCAAAACTGCCGTTCTTGATCACCTCTTCTTGCTGCGTCACCGCTTCTGTCTCAACCCGAGTGGTGGTCCTGACCTCGGTGTTGCCCGTCGAAGTGTCTCTCCCGGAAGGAGCGGACTCGGTCCGGGCGCTGCCGGGCGTCGAGGTCGGACTGCCGGAGGCATCCAGGGTCTCGTCAGCCTCTGCCTCAGCCATCGCGTCCGCGTCGGGCTCCGTCGTGGCTTCGGTTTCGGCTGCCGCGCTGTCAGTCTCGCCGGACAAAACCCGGGTGGGGGTAGAAGTTACTACCTCGGCCGCCTCATCCGTACTTTCAGCGCCGGCAGCCTCGCTGGTCGCCTCTACGGCGGCGGTGGTGTCAGTTGGGGGTTCGCCACTGGCCACCTCCGGACCGCCGGCAGTGGTCACCACCCGATAGGCCAGGTACCCGACCAGACACAGCAACAACACGCCAATGATCACAACAATAATTAAACGAGGATTTCTTGCATTCATGAGCCTGCTCCGGTTTCAAACTGAGAGTCGAGTGACCGGCCTGCTTGATCTTGCACCCGCCACTCTTTGTTATGGTAAGTTTGCTAGCAGAAAGCAAACGCCCCGAGTTTTCGGGGCGTTTAAATTTTACACGATTTTGCTTACCATTGCCAGGGCGGGATGATAATTGTTTGCCCCGGGCTCAAGTCTGCCTCCGGACTAAGGTTGTTGATTTTACACAACGCATCCACCGGCAGACCGCACCCATAAGCGATCGAGTAGAGGGTATCACCCGACTGGGCCACATAGACATTCGGCGGATTGTCGATTGGCCCGGTTGGAATGAAGAGCCCCTGACCGGCCCGGAGCCAATGGTGAGTCTCGACCACATTGACCTGGGCCAAATCAGCTACACTCACCCCATAGCGGTAGGCAATACCGGTCAGGGTATCGCCGTACTGCACCTGATAGCACCAGCCGGCCGTGCCCTGGACCGCCGCCGCCGGTTCGGGCGCCGGTTCGGCGGGTGTGGCCGGTTCGCTGGCGGCGGTCTCATCGCTGCTCTCATCGCTACTACTCTCGTCGCTGCCGCTCTCATCACTCACAGCCTCGTCGCCACTGCTGTCGCCGCTGCTGCTGTCCTCGTCGCTGTCCTCGTCACCATTGGCCGGCGGCGTCGGGCCGACAATCGTCGCCGAGGTCGTATCCGTGGCCGACGCGCCGCAGTTGTCGGTTACCGTTAAGGTTACTTCAAAGGTGCCGATGTCGCGATAACCGTAGGTGCCGCTTTCCTCGCTCGCCGTGCCGCCGTCGCCAAAATCCCACTCGTAGCTGACGATGCTGCCGTCATCCGTGGAGGCGCTGCCCTCAAAGTTGATGATCGCCTGACCTTTGCCCTGCATAGCCATGTAGGGACCACCCGCATCGGCCACGGGATCGGTATTGGCGTCACAGTTTTGCGGCTCAGCCACGATATCTTCGCCGGGTTCCGCTGCTGCGTCACTCTCGCCGGGCGTCACTTCACCGGCTCCCGGCTCGACCGTCCCTTCGCCGGGTGCCACCTCTTCAGCCCCCGGTTCGGTCGTCCCTTCGCCGGGCGTCACTTCACCGGCTCCCGGCTCGACGGTTTCTTCGCCGGGCGCTGCCTCTTCGGTTCCCGGCTCGACCGTCCCTTCACCGGGGAGCGCTTCACCGGTCTCCGGCTCGACGGTTCCTTCGCCGGGCACTGCCTCTTCGGCTCCCGGCTCGACCGTCCCTTCGCCGGGCAAGGCTTCACCCACGGCTTCCGCCTCGACGGTTCCTTCACCAGGCAAGGCCTCTTCGGCCCCGGGCTCGACCGTCTCTTCACCGGGCGCTACCTCACCGACCACAGTTGGCTCGACGGTGCCGGCGACCGGGGTCTCTCCCTCTGCCGGCGGCTCGGCCGGCGGTTGCTCCCCAGGGGCCGGGATGGCCGGCACAACGCCGCGAAAGTCTGGCAGACCCGGGATATTAACGCCAAATTGCGGCAAGAGGAATAAACCACCACAAATGCACAGGGCCAAAATAATCAGCAACAGCAGTAAGATGCGTAAAAAGCCGCCACCGCCGCCACCTGCCGTTTCTTCCTCTTCAACTTCTTCCGCGTCGAACTCTTCTTCGGACTCGTTTTCATATTCATAGTCCTCACGAAGATCATCCAGGTTGTTCGACATCGTCGCCCTCCTTCGATACAATACGACAAACTAGCACTTTTACGGCCCAGTATACCACAGTGCTTGAATTTATGTCAACTTGCCCTTGATTGTCCAGTTGCTCCCACCTGACGGCTATGGTAACATGTCTATTTTGTAACGAACATCTATTCTACAAGTGGAGTCCCAATGGTCCCGTTCAAGCTTAAACTTCGTAATTTTATGGCTTACCAAGAAGCCGAACTTGACTTCCAAGGTATTCATCTGGCCGCCCTGACCGGCGAAAACGGCGCCGGTAAAAGCAGCCTGCTCGACGCCATCACCTGGGTCATCTGGGGCAAAGGCCGGGCTAAACGAGACGACGAACTGATCCGCCTTGGCTACAGCGAGATGGAGGTTGAATATACATTTGACCTCAACGACTCGATCTACCGCATCATCCGCAAACGCGAGACAGGCGGGCGGGGTCGGAGCAGTCTTAATTTCCATGTCCAGGATGCCGGCGGTTGGCGAACTTTAACTGAAGCCAGCCTGCGGGCCACCGAACGTAAAATCAATGATATTTTGCGGCTGGATTACGAGACTTTTATCAACTCCGCCTTTCTGCTCCAGGGTCGCGCCGATGAATTCACAACCAAACCGCCGGCTCAACGCAAAAAAATTCTGAGCGATATCCTGGGCCTGGAGATCTACGATGTTTATGCCGAACGAGCCAAGAAACGCGCTAACGAACAAGACCGCGAGGCCACCATGCTCGAGGCCGAGATTAGCCAGATTGAAAAGGAGTTGGCCCGCGAAGCAGAGTATCGAGCCAATCTGGCTCAAGCCGGGCAAGAAGTAGCCCGTTTAGCCGCTGCTCTCCAGATCGCCGAAACCGAAATGCAGGCCCTGCGAGACCAGCACCGGGCCATCAACGACAAGCAGCGCCAGCTTAACGACCTGCGAGACCGGCTCAAGGGGGCGGAGCTCGACCTGGCCGAATTTGAAAAAGATATTAATGAAGCCCAAGCCAGCCTCGACGCCTACCAGGCCATCCTCGAGCGCCGTGCCGAAATTGAAGCCGGCCTGGAAAAACTTAAAAAAGCCCGCGCTGCCGTGCAGGATTGGGAACAGCGGCTGCATGACTCAACCCAGCTCTCCAGCCGCCGGCATGAATTGGAGAAAGCCCTGGCCGAGGCTCAAGCCAAGATTGAGGCCGATTTGCGAGAAGTCGAAACCCGAATTAACATGCTAAGGCCTAAGGTGGCGGCAGTCGATACGCAGCGCAGCCAGTTGGCTGAAGCCCAGGCCGAGCTTGACCAGCTTCTCGCCTTGGAGGCTACCCAGGAACAGCAGCGTGTCGAACAGTTGGCCTTGCAAGAGGAGTTGGCCCGACTAACCGAACAAAACCGGCAGCTCAAGATCGAGATGGACGAAATCAAGGAAAATATGAACCGGCTGCAAGAAGCCGGCTTCACTTGTCCGATTTGCCGGCGTCCGCTCGATGACCAGCACCGGGCCGAGGTCTCGCTTCAGTTCCGCAAAGACGGCACGGCGAAAGGCGATACCTTTCGGGCCAACAAAACCCGCCTGGAAGAGATCAGCAGCCGGCAGCAACTCCTCAAGCAAAGTCTAAGCGAGAGTGCACTCACTCTGCGCCACCGGCCGCAAGTGCAACGTCGTCTGGCCCAGCTCGAGCAGACGCTCCAGGAAGCAGATCAAGCAACGATCGACCTGGCGACGGCCCAGGCTGAGTTGGCTCGGCTTAAACAACGACTGGCCAGCCGGGACTTTGCCCAGGACGTTTTAGCCAATCTGCAGAGCGTTGAGGCAGAACTGGCTGAACTGGGCTACGATAAAGGGGCGCACGACCAGGTTAAAGCCGAAGTGGCCCAACTCACCGCCATCGAGGATGATGGCCGGGCCCTGGCCCAAGCGGCTCAGCGCATTCAAGAGCAGGAAAAGCGCCAGGCCCGAGATCGGGCCCGCCGGCAACGCCTCTTGGAACAGACCGAGGCAGACCGGCAGCGGGTGGCCGAGCTAGAGGTTGAGACTAAGGACTTGCCACAGCTTAATCTTAAACTCAATCAGGCCAGCCTTAAGTTAGACGAAACTCAGCGCGAGTTTCGTTTTGCCCAAGATCAAGTCGCTCGGGTGCAACAGCAACTCGATCATGTCGCCTATCAGGCGAAAGAACGGACTAAAAAGGAAGAGAGACTCCAGCAGGTGCGAGAGACTATCGGTCTGTATCGGGAGTTACAGGTTGCCTTTGGGAAAAAGGGCGTCCAGGCCCTGCTCATCGAGAGCGCGATTCCGGAGATCGAGGACGAGGCCAATGCCCTACTCAGCCGGATGACCGACGGCCGCATGAGTCTTCGCTTTGAGACTCAGCGCGAAGCCAAAAGCCATGATAGTACCATTGAAACGCTCGATATTCTTATCTCTGATGAGATTGGCACCCGCGATTACGAGCTCTACTCAGGCGGCGAAGCCTTCCGTATTAACTTTGCCATTCGGGTGGCGATCAGCAAAATCCTGGCCAGACGGGCCGGCGCCCGCTTGCAAACCCTGGTGATGGACGAGGGTTTCGGCACGCAGGATGTGCAGGGCCGGGAACGGCTGGTTGAAGCGATCAACGCCATTCAAAATGATTTCGAAAAGATCATCGTCATTACGCACGTGGAGGAGCTAAAGGAGGCTTTTCCCGTCCGGATTGATGTTTGGAAAACGGCGCAGGGGAGCCAGGTGGCGATCCGCTAGTTAAACCGGACAAACGTATGTCGTACAATGGGGGTAAACTAACGCGTGAGCAGCGTATCCGGCTGGAGTCGGAGCGTTTGCAGCTTTACAACACGCTCACCAACTTAAGAGACCGCGAGCGCACTTACATCGACGCCGGGGCGGCTATACCCAAGCTGTCAACCCACCAAACCGATGACATTCGTCATCGTATCGACAGTGTGGAAAACGCGCTGCTGGCTGCCCAAACGGGTGACTCGCCTGATATCCTGGCCCATCGTTACTACAAGCAGGCTTTTGAAGCAGAATTGGCCGGCCAGATCGACGAAGCCCTCAAGCTCTACAAAAAGGCAGCCCGCTACGACCACAAAGATGCTGACCCGGCGATCCGCAGCTTGCGCCACCGGCAAAAGCAACTGCAAGCGGAAGCCGAAGCTGCTCAAACGATTCTGCCAGCGTCCCCGCTGGAAAGCCGACGTCGCTGGCTGATCGGTCTGGCTGCGGTCCTGCTCGTTTGCACCCCGCTGGTTATCCTGGCCACCAATCGCCAGAGTTGGTTTAACTCGCCGGCTGTTTTGGCCCCCCAGACCACGCTCACGCCGCTCGGCACCCCGACGTCTGTTCTGGTCCAATTGATCACGCCGGGGCTGCCTCCTTTACTCCCCACCTTTACCGCTACCCCAATTCCGCCGCCCACGGATACGCCGGCCCCCGTCGCCACCTTTGCTCCACCGACCGCCACGCCGACCATCACCGAGACGCTCACCCCGACCCCGACCCCGACCATCACACTCCGCCCGCCTCCCCGCATCGTTGGCCCCCGGGACAATCTTGTCTGGAATGACGGCGCCATCGTCTTTGAATTTGAACCTCTTTCCCTCGCCGATGATGAACTCTACTGTTTGGATACGCTCCGCGGCTATGATCGCACTGATACTGAAAACTGGAGTTATCCCCCCACCGGCAGCAAAAAACCCTTTATTGCGATTCAGGCCAACGTGCTGGCCGTGGCCAGAGCTCAAGGCATCCAGTGTGTCGCCTGGTCCGCCGGGATTGGCCAGGAAACGTGCAGCAACATCATTAGCGAACTAACCCCACAGCGCATCATCGGTTTGCCCCGGCCCTGTATTCTCGATTAAGTTACCTCCCCGGGATCGGGGGTTGAGCCTGCCGAAACCACCGGCCTTCGACCAGCTCAGGCCGCGCATCGGGGGTTGAGCCTGCCGAAACCACCGGCCTTCGACTAGCTCAGGCCGCGCATCGGGGGTTGAGCCTTACCGAAACCCCAAAAATTGACAAAACGCCCACCTTGGACTAAAACCCAATCCTGAGCAGCGTACCTAAGACGCTGTCTAATGCTCTTAATCAACGAGGATAACCATTATAATGAACAGCAACCAACGACGCCCCCGCGTCCTGATCTGTGACCGCATTGCCGACTCCGGAATTGAGCTACTGGCCGAGCACGCCGATGTAGACGTTCAAACTGGACTCAAACCCGAAGAATTACTCAAAGTGGTGGGTGATTACCAAGCCGTAGTCGTCCGCAGCGCCACCAAAATCACGGCCAGCATCATCGAACGGGCCTACAGTCTTAAAGTCATTGGCCGGGCCGGCTCCGGCCTGGACAATATCGATGTTGAAGCCGCCAAACAGCGCAACATCAAAGTAGTCAACTGCCCGGACGCGAATACCCGGGCTGTGGCCGAGCATACCCTGGCCTTAATGCTGGCTTTAGCCCGTCACCTCCCCGAAGCCGACGCCGGTTTGAAGGAAGGTCGCTGGGAGAAAAACAAACTGATGGGCACCGGCCTGTACGGCAAAACCCTGGGCATCATCGGCTTTGGCCGGATCGGTCGCGAGGTCGCTATTCGAGCCCAGGCCTTTGGCATGCAGGTCCTGGTCAACCAGCGCCGCCCCACTCCGGAGCTTAACCTGGAAGCCAAGGTCGACACCGTTGACCTCAATGATCTTCTCCGCCGGTCCGATTTCGTGACTCTGCACGTCCCGGCCCGGTCGGACACGGAAAACCTCATCGCCGCCGCGCAACTGGCCTTAATGAAACCGACCGCCTACTTGCTGAATACGGCCCGGGGCACGGTAGTTAACGAAACCGATTTGCTTGAGGCTCTCAACCGGGGCCAACTCGCCGGCGCGGCGCTCGATGTCTTTGCCCAGGAGCCGGCCACCCACAACGCTCTGGCCCAGCACCCCCGGGTCATCGCCACGCCTCACGTAGCGGCTAGTACCGAAGATGCCCAAGTGCTGGCCGCCGAAATGGTGGCCAAGCAAATCATTGACGTCCTCGAAGCGGTGCCGGTGGACAACCCCCTGGCCTTGCGTGTGGTACCCACCGAACGTGTGGTCCCGCACGAAAATACTGATCCCCGGCGCGTCGCCCGCCTGGTTAAGCGTCTGTCCGAAGATGGCATCCTGGCTAATCCACCGGTGGTGGCTGAATTTGAAGATAAGTATGTTGTGCTCGATGGCGCCACCCGGGTGAAAGCTTTGAAAGAGTTGGGGGTACCGCAGTTGGTCGTTCAGGTTGTGTCGCCGCAGGCCGCGGATCTGGAGCTAGGGACATGGTTCCACGCCGTCCGGGAGCTGGAACCGGGCGAGTTACTGACCTTACTGGCCGGTGTGGCCGAAATTTCGCTGCGCCAGAGTGATCGCCAGCGTATCCTCAACGAAATGGTGGAATACGGCGGCCTGTGTTACCTGCATACCATTGATGATGAGGTCTATCTCATTGCCCCAGCCCCGGGCGTTAACCATCTCCAGGCCCTTAATAAGCTGACCCAAACCTATATCGAGGCCAGCCACGTCACCCGCACCCTGGAAGGCAGGCTGGACTACCTCCGCACTGAATTTCCGGATATGGCTGCTTTAGTAATCTTTCCGGAGTATACGGTTGAACAAGTTTTGCAGATTACCCGGGCCGGTCACGTCGTCCCGGCCGGGATTACCCGCTTCATCATTCCCGATCGGGTCCTGCGGATCAATCTCCCTCTGGACTTTCTGCGATCCGACCAATCACTTTTGGAGAAAAACACGTGGCTACGCCGCTTTGTCCTTGACAAACTAGGGACCAGTGAGGCAAGATATTATGCTGAACCGGTTTATTTAATGGATGAGTAATTGCTATGGCTGTAAAATCCATCATTCTCTACAATGATAATGAAGCCGCGCTCCGCAAAGTCAGCGAGCCGGTCACGGTCTTCAACCGACGGACCAAGAAGTTAATCCAAGACTTAAAAGAGACCCTGCTCGATGCCGGCAACGGCATCGGGCTGGCCGCGCCCCAGATCAATGCCCATCAGCGCATAGTCGCGGTCCGGCTGGGCGGCGACGCAAACGGGGAGAAAGAGCCCGGCCCGCCCTTGATCTTAATCAACCCCGAGATCGTGACGGAAGAGCAGCTCGAAAAGGGCTTTGACGGCTGCCTGAGCTTTCCCGGCCTCTTTGCCGACACGATCCGCCCCCATTACCTCCGGGTTACCGGTCTGAACGAATGGGGCAAACCTTTTGACCGGGTCTTTGAAGGCTTTGATGCGGTGGTGGTCCATCACGAGATCGACCACCTCAACGGCGTCCTCTTCATCGATCGCGTCACCCGGCCTGAGGATCTCTACACCGTCCGTGAGAATGAAGAGGGCAAGCTTATTCGGGTGCCGGTGACGGTGAGGACCTAACCCCGGTCTAAACTCATGCCCACGCCCGTCTTAACCTTACGCCAACTCAATCGCGCTTTGCTGGCCCGCCAGATGCTGCTGGAACGGGAAAGCTGCGCCGCCCTCGAAGCAGTCGAGCGGCTGGCCGGCCTGCAAGCCCAGATTCCGAACCCGCCTTACCTCGGTCTCTGGACGCGCTTGCAGAACTTTCAGCGGGCTGATTTAACCCAATTGATGGAGCAGCGCCAGATCGTCCGGGCGGCCCTAATGCGCTCGACCCTGCACCTGGTCAGCGCGGCCGATCACCACCGCTTCCGGCCGGTCTTGCAGCCGGCTCTCAGCCGCGCTCTCAATGCCTTCTTTGGCCAGCGGGCCAAAGGGCTGAACCTCGAGCAATTGGTCGAAGTGGCCCGGCCCTTTCTGGAGAGCGAGCCGCGTACCACCGGCGAGCTACGCCGTCTCTTGCTGACCCTTGAGCCGGAGCGAGACGGCGATGCTCTGGCCTATGCCGTGCGCAACCACTTGCCCCTGGTGCAAGTCCCGCCGGGCGGTACCTGGGGCAGCGGCAGCCGGGCCGGCTACGTCACCGCCGAGGCCTGGCTTGGGCCAGGCCGGCCGGGCGATCTACGCAGCCTGCTGCACCGCTACCTGGCCGCCTTTGGCCCGGCCAGCGTCATGGATTTCCAGGCCTGGGCCGGCATGACCCAACTGAAAAAAGCGATCGAGCCGCTCAAAGCCGGACTGCGCTGCTTCCGGGATGAACAGGGCATCGAGCTGCTCGACCTGCCGGACGCGCCCCTCCCCCCCGCCGAAACACCCGCCCCGGTGCGCCTCATGCCGGAGTATGACAACCTGATCATCTCCCACGCCGACCGCCGCCGGATCATCGCCGATCAGCATCGCCCCAAAGTGTTTCTCTCCGCCGCCCGGGTCCGCGCCACCTTCCTGATCGATGGCTTCGTGGCCGGCGCCTGGAAGATCGAGCGGACCAAAACCGCCGCCCGCCTCACCTTCGAGCCGTTCGAGCCGCTCTCACCGGAGACGCGTGACGCGCTGATAGCCGAAGGCGAGCGCCTGCTCCACTTTGTCGAAGACAGCGCCGCTCTGTTTGAGATAGAGTTTTTGTAACTACTCACCCCCCATGTCATTTCGAGCGACGAAGGAGCGAGAAATCCCTAGAGGGCCACAATGAACGGGGCAACAGCGGGAAAATATACGCAATCGTTATCATTTTCCGGCCACCTGCTGGGTAAAAGCAGCTTACGAGGGACTTCTCCCTGCGGTCGAAATGACATGCCTGAGTAGTTACTTGAAATCTACATATCTACGCTTGATTATTCGCAGTTTGAGAAAACACGTTTGGTGCAAGATGGTGTCATTCGCCAACTAGAAATAATTGGTGAAGCCAGCCGCAATTTGTCTGATGAATTTCGTACTCAACACGCTGAACTTCCCTGGCGGCAGATCATTGGGTTGAGAAACCGCCTAATCCACGCTTATTTTGACGTAAACCTCGGTATTATCTGGGACATTGTCCAAGAAAATCTTCCCTCCTTAAAGCAAACGATCGAAACGCTTGTTGAATAGAGCCATGACTGGCTTTGCCTCGTCAGGCCCCCCAGTTCAGTGATTCATGACCGGGCTGCAACCACATCTGACTGGGCTGCAACCACATCTGACCGGGCTGGAATGACATGTGACCGGCCTAGAACCACATGTGACCGCGTTGGAATGACATCTGACCGGCCTGGAACCACATGTGACCGCGTTGGAGTCAGATCTGACCGGCCTGGAATGACATGTGACCGCGCTGGAATCAGATCTGACCGGCCTGGAATGACATGTGACCGCGCTGGAATCAGATCTGACCG
>CALMIS010000287.1 GCA_937864185.1 uncultured Chloroflexota bacterium | reverse complement strand
CATTTATTCTGACCAGCTTTTGCCCGTTCTTGATCAAATAACTTGGCCTATAACACCAGGATTTGGATGCCTGTTTGACCTTTTACGCCTTTCCCAAAGCGCACTGGAAGACCATCCGCACCACCAATGTCATCGAGTGCTTGTTCGGCGAGGTCAAAAAGCGCAGCCATGAGATGGCCGCCGCCTTCCGAAATGAGAATAGTTGCTTGTTAATGTTCTATGCGGTTATCCGTAGCTTAAAGTTCAACAAATTATCAATGTCAACCAAGCAGAGACCGGCCCATTGATTTACACAGAATTTCCACAACTGCCTCTTCCATTGCCTTTGAACAGTTGGCCTTTTCTGTTTAACTCTCTGTCCACTAAATCCGGGGAACCTCAAGACTAAGGCTTTAGCAAACGTGGGCACGCTAAAGGTTAGGCTAAAGACCGACAATAGTTGTATAATCTCGGCGAATGCGGTCGGCATTGGCGTCTCCTGGGTATTGAAAAGTTGGCGATTTATCTTAACACAGGCTGATCTTGCCGCCTCATCCCTCTATCTAACAATAGCCAAAGTCGAGTTAGAAAACTACTTTACGGGTGTAAAAGGCTTCTGCATAATGGTTTGGCGCTTTGGATTCGATGCCGCGCAGCCGTAACACTCCCAGAAACGTGTCTTTCGTAAACCAATCTCGGCTGGCTTGAGTTTTGAAATATTCGAAAAGGTAATCAATTTTGCGCAGGCATGTAGATTCATCTAGCTGAACAAAAAAGTTGGGACTGCCAATATCGCCATCATATTTAGGAATTTCATATTCAAGAATGAAGTGGTTCCGAAAGGTATTCCAGGTTAATTCACAGATTAGGCGGTGGTCCTGGTGGAAATCGTGGCGGGTGTGGCAGAAAATCAAGTCCGGCGACATCGCTTGTTTGATATCCTCAAAATACTCTTTGATCTCAGCACCAATGTAAGGAAAGAAACTGTCACGAAACCCTTTGACTACGATTTCTTTGGCTGACACCTGGTTCAAAAAGGCCTGGGCGCTGGCATGGGCTTCGGCGGCGCGCTGAGGTTGGTTGGCTCCAAATACTACCCAATGGACGTGTAAATTTGGATATTCTGCAGCTAGCCTCAAAATTGTCCCGCCACAGCCGATTTCAATATCGTCGCTGTGCGCTCCCAGACAGAGCACGCGCAATTTTGAGTCTTTATCTTTAGTAAAACTTATTCCAAGCATAAATTACCCTTACAATTGAGACACTAGACTATGGTGCTACTCTATTTGCTAAGCACCTGACAGATTTATATGTATCTGCCAAGTTGGGATTTTCATCAGCTACTCGCTTAGGCTCTGGCTTGGCTGAGCGTAACTGGCTACTAAACTCGAACGATCCAGCCAAATTCTCTTCCCATTGTTAATGGCCTTGGGTCTGGAATGAGCCGGGATGCCGGTCGGTGTAGGAGTGGAGTCCCACATAGCCCAGGGCACACTGCCCTTAGAATACATTTCATCAAACATTTTCTTTTCTTTGAAAGTATCCATGCACCCCCAGAAACCCTTATACCGATAGCCAATCAACTCATTCTTAGCGATTAATCGTTGGAAAGGCTCGCGGACCAGTTCCTCACCCGGCTGAATGTAATCAAAAATTTCTTTTTTGAAAACAAAAAAGCCACCGTTGACCCACAGCTCCGATTTGCTGACTGGTTCCATATCGGCAACAAAATTATCCGGTCCCATCGATAGCACGTCGAATGACTGAGACGGTTTGACACAGAGCATACTGGCAATTTTGTTGTTTTGGTAAAAGTCGTCGAGTTGCTTGTTAAGAGGAAGATCCGTTAGCCCATCGCTGTAGTTAGCTAGGAAGACTTCTTCCCCTTCCAGGTAAGGTTCGACTGCTTTCAATCTTTGACCAATGTTTGAATTTAACCCGGTATCGATGAAAGAGATCGACCAGTCTGAAATATCACTATTATACAAATGAACTTCCCGACCACCATTGGTTAAAATAAAATCATTCGAGAGACATTCGTCATAATTAAGGAAATAGTTCTTGATGTAGTCACCCCGATAACCTAGACACAAGATAAACTCTTTGTGACCGTAGTGGGCGTAATACTTCATCAAATGCCAGATGATCGGCCGGTAGCCAATTTCTACCATTGGTTTTGGGATCGTCGTTGAATATTCTTGTAGACGCGTGCCCAGACCACCGCAAAATAGAACAACTTTCATAAACTATACTCACTTTCTTGTAATATACGGTCAGTTATAGCGGCGAACCACTGGCTTGACCGGACGACTTAACAAATACTTTTCGATACCCTCGTCAATCGCTCGGCGATAAACATATAAAGCTTCGGCAATACTCTCGATGGTCTGGTCGATATCTTTATCGGAGTGGGCAAAGCTTACTATCAAGTTGGGTATTAATAAGCCACGTTTTATCGTTTCCTGTAGAAAGAGGGTTCGGAAGATCTGAGAGGATTTTTTGTCTTGATCTCGGGTGAAATAGACCAGGTTGCATGGCCGTCCTATAACGCCGAAGTAGTCTTCAAGTTGATGCTCGGTAATAGCTTGGTTGATACCGGCGGTCAGCCGTTCACCCTGGTTTAGCAAAAATTCCGTTACATTTTCACGCTCGAAAATCTTCATTGTTTCCAATGTCGCCGCTAGACCAGGTCCTTCGGCGGCGTGAGTGGTTGATAGTAGGAACACTTTTTCACCACTGTGGTACAGATCACCCAACTGCATATATTCCCGCTTGCCCACCAGAGCCGCAATGGCAAAGCCGTTGCCCATTGCCTTGCCAAAAGTCGAGAGGTCGGGATCCAACCCAAAGAGTTTTTGGGCACCCCGCAAGTGATAACGAAAACCGGTGATCATTTCATCCAAAATAAATAGGGCACCGTTTTCGCGGCACAAGCGATGAACTTCGTGGAGAAAATTGTTTTCCGGTAGATCATACTTTTCCGCTTCCATAATTAAGCAGGCAATTTGGTTAGGATATTGATTGAAAAGTGCTTGAACGCTGTCCAAGTTATTGTAGTAAAATTTTACAGTCAGGTCTTTAGTTACCTGTGGAATCCCCGCGTCCATTGGGGTTGCACCGATAAACCAGTCATCCACTGAGAAGAAAGGCTGATCCCCACAAATAGCCACCAGATCTCGACCGGTATAAGCACGAGCCAACTTGACGGCGGCCGTGGTTACATCAGATCCGTTTTTGGCAAACTTTACCATTTCGGCACTATCTATAAGATTGACCAAGTGTTCAGCCACTTCGGCCTCGATGGCTGCCGGGCGAACAAAGTTATTGCCTAACAATGCCTGACGATAAGCAGCTTCGACCACCGGTTCGTAACCGTGCCCCAAAATTACCGCGCGTAAACCCATGCCATACTCAATATACTCATTGTCGTCGACATCCCACACTCGGCAACCTTTACCCCGATCGATAATGACTGGGCACTGTTCGGGAAACTGATCTTCACCTTTAGCATAGGTATGGGCGCCACCCGGGATAAGTTGATTGATCTTTTTTTGCAAGACGATTGATTTGTCAAAATTCGTGTTCATGATTTTTACCTCTTTAGGTTAGGCTAGATCGTAGAATTGCTGAAATAAGCATTTTGTTCAGCACGCAATTTATCACATAGTCGACCAGTAGGTAAATCGATGTCTGCGTAGCTTATGGCTTGATCTTTGGCTATATCTCGTTTCAACCGGCAATCTTCTGATAAGGCAATCGGCAGAAGTTTTTCGGCTTGGCATATCTCTGAGTTTTCTATAAGGCCGTAGCAGGTAAATCCACCCAAGCCATCCAGCGTTTCACCGGCCTTTAGATCGCGTTTCGCAATGCTAATGACCTCGCAGCTTGGTGCACCCTGCGGTGTTACGGTTGGGTCGTTAAATAGTACTGCCCGGGCCACGGTAAGGGGCAGTTGCAGATGGGGTAAGTGATAAGGTGTGTAAAAGACATACAGGGGACCTGAACCCATCTTGAAATAAGTCATATATTCTTGTTTAAGGGGGTGTTCGTTGTAAGCCACGACAAAAGCGCCGTTGTTAGGAGCGGCTCCCAGGGTATAGTCAACCAACCCTCCTTGTAGTAGTTGCTCGACCGTGAAATAGTTGATTACATCGGCAATGTGGTCACATTTAGGTCCGAACATTCCCCGTTTGCCAACCTTGAAGCCGGTGGCATTGGCCAGAATTGCTGTTTCCATCGAGAGTTTTGTGCCATCCGCAAAGGAGGTGATCATTCTTGGTTTTTGATTGTATTTGGCGGCAAACGCGGCCTGAGTTTCAGGGGTACGGTACGGATCGATGAAACCTTTCATATTGCCAGCCAAAACTGGTTCGTAGCCAGTGGTTTTGATAAAACGGATCAAATTCATCGCTACGCCCGGTTCATCTCCGTCAATATTAGTAAAGACAACCCCGGCCCGGTCGGCATAAACCTTCAAAATAGGTCCGATGGCCGTATCGATTTGGGCATTGACCGAAATAAGATGTTTACCATTTTGTAGAGCTAGAAACGCAATCTGTGCTCCAAACTCAATTTCACCGGTGGCCTCGATAATGGCGTCAATGCCTTCACCCTCACAAAGTAGTGTGGCGTCGTCAGTGATGGCGTAATCGTTGCGTTCGAGGGCCTCTGCTAACTCGGCGGCGCTCTTGACGGCACACACCGAGGTAACCCCGGCCCGTCGGTATGCCAGTTCGGCCCCAGCGAGGGTGCGGTTGGAAATGGCTACTAACTTCATGCCTTTCATCCCAGTCACAATCTGTAGGGCAATGGCCCGGGCCATATAACCGGCTCCGGTCATGGCCACACGAATGGGCTGACCGATTTTTTCTCGTTTGGCTAATTCTGTATCGATAATAAACATACATTCACTCCATTAGAAGGTATAATCAAGCCAATTTTTATCCTGCTCTGAAATAACCTGAATCTCGAGTGGCCATCTAATGTCGAAGGCTGGGTCGTTGTAACGAACACCATTGGCATATTCCCGAGAGAAGAACTGGCTGGTTTGATAACACATTTCGGCGTTATCGGTCAGGGTGACGTAGCCATGGGCAAACCCTTCGGGAACGTAAAGCATTTTATGATTATCCTGACTCAGTTCTAAGCCGATCCACTGTCTGTGAGTTGACGAGTCGGACCGCAAGTCGATGATCACATCGTAAATGGCTCCCAACGTACAGCGGACTACTTTAACTTCAGCCCACGGGGCAGTTTGGTAATGCATACCCCGCAGTGTGCCTTGCCGATGGCTAAAACCCAAATTTACCTGGACTACAGTAGGATTAAGCCCTTGCGCAATAAATTCATCCTGGCACCAGGCTCGGGTAAAGAAACCCCGCGAATCTGCTTTAGGTTCGACTTCGATTATATAGGCGCCCTTGAGTTTGGTTTCCGTAAAAATCATGACGGTTTATAAACCTATGCCTTCATACCTGGGAATAAAATGTTTATCCAACATCCGGCGACCATCTACAAAAACGGGCGGCGGATTCAATTCGGCTAATAGGCCGGGCACTTGTCGAAACTCCTCCCAACGGGTGACCAATGCCACCGCCTGAACACCCGTTAGGACTTGAGGTAAATTATCACAAAATGTAATTCTTGTACCAAATACCTTTTGGGCTTCACGGTTAGCAACTGGATCGTAGGCCTGGACGATAGCTCCTTCAGCTAGTAACTCCTCGATGATTGGAATAGCCGGTGACAGTCTCATATCATCGGTATCGGGTTTAAAGGCCAGGCCTAACACCGCCACTCGGACGCCAGCTAGGCTGGGAAAATGTTTGTGGAGTAGGGTCAGTACTTGCCGGTGCTGCACCTCATTGATAGTAATGACAGCGTCCAGCAACTGCATCGATAGCCCTACCTTCTGACCATGCGCAATAAGAGCTTTGACATCCTTAGGTAAACAACTGCCACCAAAGCCGCAGCCTGCCTCCAGAAAGCCAGTGATTGGTGCCGGTAGCCGTTCACCGCTTGGAAGCTTGACCGTTAGATATAAGTTGTTATGCATTGCTTGCATCACCTCAACACTGTCGATATCTCTCAGTCGAGCGGCCAAGTTTGCAATTTCGTTGGAGAAAGAAATCATAGTGGCCAACAGGGCGTTAGAGGTGTACTTGATCATTTCAGCCGTCTTATTATTGGTTCGAATTTTAGGCACGTCAGAAAAGGCCGTATACAGTTCAGTTAGTACGTCGCGGCTGCGTTCATCCATCCCTCCTAAGACGATCCGGTCCGGGAACATAAAATCCCGGACAGCTACTCCTTCTGTGAGGAATTCTGGATTCATTCCTACTCCGAATTCAACGCCGGCTTGCTTGCCGGAAGCTTCGGCCAAAATGGGGCTTACAACCTGATCTGTCGTACCGGGAACAACAGTGCTTTTGACCACGACCAAGTGATAAGATTGCTTGGCTCGTAAAGCCAGGCCAATTTGGAGAGCCGCCTCTTTGATATATGTTAGGTCGATTTCGCGACCATCAAAAGGGGTGCCTACGGCGATGAGAGTCAGGTCAGTAGCTTGCACCGCCTGAGCTAGGTTAGTCGTGGCACGCAATGTTTTGTTAACCGTCTGCTTCAATAGTTCGGGTAAGCCTTGTTCGTGTATTGGTGCAACGGCTTGATTAATTTGATCCACTTTGATCGGATCGACATCCACACAAATAACATTGTGACCTTTTTCGGCCAGGCATACGCCTGTAACCAGACCAACATACCCGGCGCCAATAATTGATACGTTCATTATGCATCCTCAGCTACTTGATTTTCGTTATACCAGATTAGCGACCGCCGTAGTCCCTCGTCAAGGGTGATTGACGGCTGGTAACCTAACTCGGTGCGGGCTTTAGTGACCACTGGACAGCGGCGGTTGGGGTTATCTACCAGGTAATCCTTAGGCAAGTCCTGTGTTTTCACTACCTTGCCTCGGTAACCGAACAGTTCCACCGCCAGACTCACCACCCGTTCGGCCAGTTGGAGCATCGAAATTTCGGGTGTTTCGACGCCAATGTTATACGCTTCACCGGCTCGTCCTCGCACCAGCACCTTGTAATAACCCACCACGGCATCCGCCACATAGCAGAAAGTGCGGGTCGGTGCGCCATCGGACAGCATAACAATATCCCGTCCGGCCAATACGTCGCGGGCGTAGTCAGGAATTACTCGACGATCGGTGATCTTCAAGCCTGGACCATAGTTGTTAAAAGGCCGAGCTGATTTGATAGGGAGACCATATTGCTGAGCAAAATTAACGCAGAGTGTTTCCCCATATCTTTTTGACTCATCGTAACACGCCCGAGGTCCAGTACATGACACAAAACCGCGATAGGTTTCAGGGGTGGGAATGTTGGCTGGATCGGGGTCGCCGTAAATTTCGCTACTGGAATAAAATAAAAAGCCTTCGACTGGTGTCCCTTTTCCTTTTTGGTGCAAGCAATAATCAAGTAGGCTGCGTAACCCATTGATGTTTGCATCCATTGTCTCGATAGGGTGAGCCCGATAATAAATCGGTGAGGCGATCCCAGCAGCATGGATAATGTATTGAAAATTATCGATATCGGCCGGCAGTGGGTCAATAATGTTATGTTTTACCAGCCTTAAGTTTTTGGTGTTTTTAAGCTGAACTAACCAATCCGGCATACCCCGGATGTAGTTGTCATAGATTGTCAATCGAATTTGTCGATCCGGTTCCACCTGTTCATTCCAATACAATACCGACTGGACCAAGTAATACCCTAAAAAGCCGGCACCGCCGGTAATCAACAACTTTTTGCCGGCGATCTCGTCAAACTCTGCTTGTAAATTTTTGCAGATATAGTTTAAATCTTCAATTACAATATCTTGAGAGCTATTCATTTTTCTCCGTGTATCGTTTACCTATCTTTAGGTTTTTGTAGCGCGCGGATAATAAATTTACTCGCCGCAATTAAGGCATCTTTACCTAAGGCTCTGAAGTGGGGCGGAATCAGAACCCAGCGTATCATATAAGCATAACAGCAAATTCGATTATACCAAGGCAAAGGGGATCGATTGATTGCCCTAAGACAGGCAAATAAGTACATCCATTTGGGCAATACAATTTTTTCAGCTAACGAGGTATCAAACCAGGTAGTGCGAGAGCGTTGTACGGTTAATGCGCCTCGGGTTGATTGTTCTTCATGAAGCCTGTAGTAATATAGTCTTTCAGGAATTTCATAGTACACTCCGCGTAAAGCAATCTCGGCTAGTAACACTTCATCGGATGAAGGAAAACTACCCTCCAAGGCTGTTTGTCTTAAAATTTCGGCTCGAATTAATCCCATTTGTTGTACCGCTAGATGGGGAGATAAAATTAAATTACGAAAACGTTTATGAGTCTTTGACGAGTTAGTTTTGGGTAAAGGATCATAGTCGTACCGTACTTGACCACATTCGTCAATCACCTTCACTTGCGAATAGCACAAAGACACTTCCGGATTTTGATCAAGAACTTCAACACATTTTAATAGAAAATCCGGTGCAAGTACATCGTCATAAGGAGCCCATTTAAAATACTCGCTTGATGACAGCATAAAAACACGATTAAAGTTAGGAGCTGCGCCCATATTCTTGTTGTTACGATAAAAACGGATGCGGGAGTCTTTGGCAGAGTAAGCCTCGCAAATCTGCGGAGTTCTGTCTGTTGAGGCATTGTCAGAAATAATAAGCGTAAAATCTGAATAAGTTTGTGCCAATATTGAGTCAAGCGCTTGGATAAGATACTTTTCCGCATTAAAGACAGGCAACCCAATAGTTACACGGGGACTATCGCTTCTCATATGTTTGCTCCTTGCGGTTACCAACTTTTTTTCAAAAACAAGTTCAGATACTCAACTAAATACTTTTTTTAACTCCACTACTTCAAAAAGTTTTTGATAAGCTGCTTGTCCCAATTTGATTTGTCGTGCAGCCGCTTCAAGCAACTGTGGTTTGACTTGCTCTGCCGACATCCAGGCGGCATCAACAGCTTGGGTCAGTTTTTCTTGCAACTGTCTATCACTTAAGTCGACCACCCAGCAGCCAACTCCAAATTGATCGGCTAACCCACTAAATTTTTCAAAGTACATTGTTGAGTTTGCTAAACACACTGCTGGTATTCCTTGAGATAAGGCGAACACCGCTGTGTGGAAAGCACCTGTGACAACTATCCGACAGTATCCTACCTGTTTGATTATTTCCCGAGGAGTATCAAAGCGCCACGGGCTTACTATAGCGTTATCCCGCCCAGCCAGTAACGTCTGAATAACTACATCATCGAGTTCATGAGCACTGTGAGAAATAGGTACGGACATTAAGCGGGCATTATACTTGCTGGTCATCCGATGTAGAACAGTCCGTATAGCGTCAAGGTGATTGTTATTTACCTGAGTATAGTGAGCAACCCGCATGCTTATTCCGATTCTGCTGCCCTGGATCTTCGTTCGTAACTGGTAAGCCATTTCGATGGCATCATCCCCCGTAAAGATAACTCGGTCAGGATTAACCCCAAAAGATTCAAGCAGTGCCGGCCCAACCTTTTTTTCCCGAATGAAGATAAGATCTACTCTAGGCAAAACCGCTTTAGCTCTTGATCGCAAATCGCTGTTTTCAAAAGGTCCTAAGCCTTGCCCGACCATAGCGGTTGGAATACCAAGCAATGCGGCGGCTTCTAACCGATCTAGGACTCGCAGTGCATCATCTACACAAGCGTCCGACATATACTGTGCTCCAGTTGCGATAAATAGATCAAATCTTCTAATTAGCTCAATAGTAAGATCTTGACGAGAAGTTCCTGGTTTCTTTTCATCAGTACTTAATTCTAAGGGTGATCTCGTTTTTTTTGAAGGTATAGAGGCAAATTTTGTAGAGATAAAACTTTGAGTTGAGTGGGGCCAGTGTCGCCACGCCAGTTCTCGAGCTTCAAGTAACAATCGTAAAACAGGTAACGGAGTATGGCTAATTAATTTATTAATTGAACTACTGTTATTCTCAGACCTAAGTTCAGGGTTATTGGGGTTTATAGGGTAAGCACTGGGACAGTACAATCTTAAAATATAAGGAGCCAATGTAATTATCTGGAGGGAGGCGTCAGGCCATATTTTACTTATTCTATTTACCGCTACTTGCAGTAAGGCAATATTGCCTTTATTGCGTAAATCGTATACACCTTGATCGAGGAGAATGCGCATTTGGTACCTCACAAAGCAATATTGATTTTGTTTCGTTTGCTATATATTGCTTGGTCGTAAAAGATACTTAATAATTGTGTTTTCAGTTAGCATCGAGGCGAGACTGACTTTGGTTGAGGTGGTTTCTCAATTTCAGATAGTTCATAACTTTGATCTTCTGCCTTTAAAAATTGAAAATACCTTTGCTGGAGTATCTTCATCCGCAAAGGTATCCGGTTCGCTACCATCCAAAATCTCATATAGTCATCAAACCAAAGTTGTTTTCTTCGTAAAATGGCTACTATAAGCCAAAATAACATCCGGATAGAATACCATAGATCACTTATGAACCAGCGTCCAATCATATGCGGTCTAGAATCATCAGAAGTAAGGATTATATGCGACTCGGCTAAACCTCGACCTCTTTGATAAAGATATGTTATGCTAAGTTTTTCCGGTTGTACAAAATGCCGGACGCACATCTCCGGAACATACACTACTTTCCAACCAGCCTTAGTAATTCTGTCAGCCAGTTCTGTATCGCCAGCCGCAAGGGTCTGATCCGCTAATTTGCCTAAATCAGTACGTAAAAAACCCAAATCAGTGAATATGCTTCGTCTAATAGCCATATTGCAGGACAACGGGAACTCGGTCCATCTCGAGACTTGAGTTGGTTCACTATAAGGCAAGGCGTAGCTACTGAGGAGCCCTTGCAAATCCCCTTGGAGCCAGTAGGGTAGTTCTTGTCCCTGATAGTCCAGTATGGAGGGCCCTCCTACGCACCCCATCTGTGGATCATTAAACATTTCGAGAAGAACATTGAGCCAATCAGGAGTTGGAACTGAGTCATCATCTAGGAAACATACAATTTCTCCGCAAGATTCCTCCACACCACGATTGCGAGCATGGGAGGAACCTTGTTTTATCTCACACATATAACGCGTCTTTAAAGTCAAGTGAGCCTGAGTAAAATTTAAAGAGATGTCTCGCGTATTATCGGACGAATTGTTGTCAACAATGATAATTTCAAATTTTGTTGGATCAGTTTCTAGAGTTGCTAAGGCCGCCAGGCATCTGGACAGATAAAAGGCACGATTGTAAGTTGCAATTATGATACTAGCTTGTAGCAAGTTGTTCATTTTACCTTTCCAGTGAGACTCTAAAGAATACTATTCTCTCATGTTTAGTCTTAATCGTCTTTTGTCAGTGTTAGGGAGCAAATGTTTTTGAAACCTATACTAGTCCTATTTACCAGAATCTGTGGCAGGTTCCATTTCTGGGTTAGATTAGTAGTAACTTTCTACATTAAAAAATTCTTTGTTACCGTCAACTGATCCATCGATCAAATCAGAAGAGCTTGTTTATAGACAGCCACTGTCTGATATGCACACTTTTCCCACGAAAAACTAGCTGCTCGTTCAAATCCTTTTTGGATCAACTGCCTCTGAGTTGTTTCATCCGTCAGTACCTGAACCATTGTACTAGCTAAGGTTTCAACATTCTCTGTTTCGACCAAAAGCCCCGCATCCCCCACAATCTCCGGGATAGAAGAATTGTTAGAGGCTATGACTGGGACCCCACAAGCCATAGCCTCTAATAAAGGCAGTCCAAAACCCTCATAGCGTGAAGGAAAAGCAAAAAGGGAGGCTGCATTGTAAAGTAACACCAAATCTTCATTGGAAACTTGCTTTAAAAATTGCACATTATTGGTTAGCTTTAATTTTTCAATTTGTTTTGCTAGCTTGGTAGTCAAGAAGTGATGAGTCCAGACAATAACAAGTTTGTAGCGTTTCTGTAAATCAGGTGGTAATAGAGCATAAGCTTGCACTAAGGTTGAAATATTTTTGCGTGGATCTGCCGAACCAATGGCCAAGATAAATTCGAAAGTTAACTTATATTTATGACGTATAGCCTTGATTTGCTGCGGATCTTTCACTGGTCCGTAAACTTGGCTGGCAGCCTCATGTGTTACAAACAATTTTTCGACCGGTAGACCGAATTGCTGGGTTATACTTTCCTTAGCTGCCTGTGAGACTGTAAGAATCGCTGCAGCGTGACGAATCGCGAATTGAGGGACTAAGCGGTAATACCATTCCATCATTTTTCGCTGGACTGACCGGGATTTACTGTTACTAAATTTTTCAGGAAAGTACCAAATCATATCGTGAATTGTTACCACCAGAGGGCAAGTAAGTCTAAGCGGAGCCGTCAAACTAGGAGCATGGAATAAATCTAGTTTGTCACGCATTATCTGATGGCTCAACCCCACTTGTTCCCGCCAGGGCATACCTAAAACTGGTAACATGCCTGGCACGATTCGGTAGATAAAGTTAGAACTTGCTGACAGTTTCGTCTGCTCAGAAGGTGACCTATCGAGGTATAGCACGTATTCATTGTCTGTATCGATGTTAGCCAAAGCAGCTACTAGATTCTCCGTGTAAGTTTTGAATCCACCCATTTGTGGATGGGTTAAGAAACGAGCATCAATTCCTATTCTCATCTGACCTTGTCCGATAGTCCGTCCCAGAATTTTGCTGAAAAGGTATGTTTTCCACTGAAGGCCAAGCCGACAGTTATACGGTTTATCGCTGTTAAGATGTCACGCCGCTTTAAATTCCATACCGCCGATGCGAAATAGGCTCGACTGACTCGTCCGTGCCAATAACTTGAATTGACTGAAGTATTTAGGCGCGCAAAAGCATTTTGCGCGCTTAACACTTTCTCGCGTCCCTGACGATCGCTTTCGGCAATTGTGGCCCAGTTAGTCGTGCTATTGATTTCTCCGATTCGAATCCGCGCGACAACGGCGGGTATATAGGCAACCGCTCCGTGGAGGGCCATTCGCCGGCCCACATCTCGATCTTCGACGCCAATGATGCTAGGATTAGGATCAAATCCTCCAATAATATGGAACTGTTCAGCCTTAAGTAAGGAGACCTGAAAAGGTATACCCTCCCCAGCAACTACTAAAGCAAAAATGTTGCCATAAACACTGGGATGTATCCGTTCAACTAGATTGTCGTCATTATCAACTGTCTGGTAGCTGCCATAAAGCCAGACTGACTCGTTGCCCTTGAGCTTGTCAAGGATCCAAAAAGCTTCTAGAGCGCCCGGTAGTAGCCAATCATCATCATCCAAAAAGTGAAGATATTTTCCCTTAGCAATGGCCGCACCAGTATTTCGGGCCACACTCCGCTCACGGCGATTCGTATCAATCACCCGGACTCGGTCAGAATGTTGCCAATCGGTATCTGGCAGCGGTCTACCCGAGTCGTTAACCACAATTACTTCAAAATCAGCAGCCTTGAACGACTGGTTTAGTACACTGCAAACAGCTCGCGACAAAGTTGATCGATTTATCGTAGGAATGATCGTAGAACTAAACATTTCTTTTCCTGCGAAGTGAAAAATAATTTTTTCCCAGATTCTCAAGCCCTAGCGCTGCTACGATCAAAAGTAAAGCATCAATAGGGAGACGATAACGAATCAAGGCCCATGATGAAAGATGGATAGCCGTGTAGACTACTACAAAAATGTAAATAAGAAGAAGATGTGAACGTTGCTGCGGCGGGTTGGAATGACAGAGTAGTTTTGTAGAAATCCAAAACCCATAAAGTATGAACGGGAGACAAATGCCGAAGGAACCAACTCGAGCTATGTTGCTAATTAGACTGGAGTCGGAGGAGGGCCAGAATTTGAAGTATTCAATGGCTCTACTGATAGAAAGTAATGCGAAGCGTGGTGGATCAGCTGTGATATATTTCACTGCCTGTTTGAAAAGAGCTCGATCTAATTCAGCTTCATTGAGACCCAAAAGTTCGTTTGGAATGAGACTATGGTAAGTTTCAGGCTCTAATAACGGAACAAAGTTGGTTCCATAAACTGGATGGTTGCCCCAGAAAAAGGCAAAACCTGCATTCGTATTGAGAGGTACGAAGGTATGAAAGACCAAATAATTCCTTGCTGTCCAAGGCACTATCATGACAAATACAACGCTGGCAGCTGTGAGCAAACCTTTAAGTACTGACCACTGCAATCGATTTGTCCATCTTGACCTCCACGGGATCGGTTGAGGACTCTGGGACAAATTCCACCACAACCATACGAACAGAAACGGTACAAACATCAAAAATACTTGGCGTAGGAGCACCGTAACACCAATAGCTAATCCCAATTCAAGCCACAACCGCCAGTATGATGAGGATACAGATGATGAGCGTTTCTCTGTATGGCTAGAGCTGAGTAAGCGCATTGTTGCATCAAAGGTCCATAAAATGGAGATGATGTAGAAGGTTTCAGTAATCAATCCACCAGCATAGTAGAAAAAGTAAATGTAAACAGCGCTTAGTCCAGCAGCAATAAGCCCCGTAGTTGGACCAAACATACGCTGACCGATACGCCAAGCTAGCCAGATGTGTAGTATCCCGGCCACGACCGCCTGAATTAGTCGGGCTACGAGGGGTTGAGGACCAATCAAGGCATAGATAGTTGCTAAATATAAAGTGTAGAGATAGCTCCAGTGAGCCGTTGGTTCGCCGGCCAAAGTAGCTGGCCAATGTCCTTCTGCAAAGCTAAAGCCATGTCCTTCCACAACCCGCCGGGCTAAACCGTCATATGAAATTTGGTCGTAGATGCCGGGCAAGGGTACAACCGTATTGCCCTGGTAAATTGCTGAAGCAAGACGAAGCAATATAGCGATGATGAAAATTGCGACAAGTACTTTTTTTGTGGAAGCCGTTGCAAGTTTGCGGGCAGGTTCCATTTGATTAATTTGGGATGATACAGATGTTATCACTTGGTCATTAAGACTCATTCGAAGATCTCTTTCGGAACAGAGTAATCGGTACGTAAGAGTTCTGTTCGCTCCCAAACTTACAAGAGAATTTCTTGAGCGAAAGACTGCCCTGAACCGTCCCACTTTACATCCAACAAATCGGCGATGGTAGCAGCTACGTCGGAGAAGCTCAAGCGCGTACCCAGATTATAGTTGTGTTTTATGGACTGACCATAGGCAAGAAACGGTACTCGTTCGCGTGAGTGATCCGTGCTTGGCATCGTAGGATCATTACCATGATCTGCAGTGACGAATAGAACATCGCCGGTCCGCATTAAGTCGATGATATCAGGCAGCCGCCGGTCAAATGCCTCGAGCGCCTCAGCATAGCCCTGCGGATTGTTGCGGTGACCATAAAGGGCATCAAAATCAACTAAGTTGGTGAAGATGAGTCCGGGATAATTGGTGGCGAGAAACTCGAGTGTCGCATCTACTCCGGCCATATTATTACCTGTATGTTTGCTTTGGGTCAGGCCCCGGTGGGCAAAGATATCCTCGATTTTGCCGACGCACATTACTTCCAATCCCGCCCCTTTTATGATATCCAAGATAGTGTCACCGAGCGGTTCAAGGCTGTAATCCTTACGCCGTTCGGTACGATTGAAATTCCCCGGCTCACCAATAAAAGGGCGGGCAATTACCCGGCCCACGGCATGTTCGTCGGTCAACAGAGTACGAGCGACTTGGCAGAGATAGTACAACTCCTCAACGGGAATGATCTCCTCGTGGGCAGCGATTTGAAAGACACTGTCAGCCGAGGTGTAGACAATCGGGTTCCCCGTACGAATATGTTCTTCTCCTAGTTCTTTAATAATTTCGGTGCCAGAGGCTGGATAGTTACCAAGTGTTTTCCGACCAATGTGGTTTTCGTAGGTGGCTATTATCTCTTCTGGAAAGCCGTTGGGATATGTAGGAAAAGGGCGGTCGAGAACGACCCCGGCTAGTTCCCAGTGACCTGTAGTAGTATCTTTACCCGCACTGACTTCGGTTAGGCGTCCGTAGACTCCTGTAATCACGTCGGTTGGTGGCATCCCGGTGAGATCAATGAGATTGCCTAAGCCCAAACAGCCTAGGTTGGGCAAATTTAGCCCACCAACTGCGCGGCTAATATTGACTAATGTGTTGGCGCCTTCGTCACCGTAGATAGCCGCGTCCGGCGCGTCACCACAGCCAACGCTGTCAAGCACAATTACCGTCACACGTCTGATCTGCTTAGCCATTTTATATCCTTCTTGTTTGTTAGTAAAGTTAAGCCAGATTCCAACACAATCTGACAACGTCTGCATTAGATCGTAACTCTTTTTGAGCGCGATTACGCCATTCCGGTATGAGGTAGGCGGTACCCCAGATTAACAACTTAATTAGGCTTAACATAGCCATCATTAGCCGGAGAATTACCGTCCAGAAGCCTCCATAGTTCTTCTTATAAAATAACATATGGCCTCGGTAGACCATTTTGCGACGGCTCCAGCGATTCATACTGCGTCCGCCATAATGTATTGTCGTTGCCTGCGGCAAATAAACCATCTGCCACCCAGCTTTTTTAAGTCGGTACTGGATATCGGCTTCGTCACCATAAATAAAGTATTCTTCGTCAAGTAAGCCGACCTGATCCAAAGCTGTCCGACGAATCATCAGGCAGGCGGAGCCCATCCAATCAACCGACCTCATTTTTGTATCTGTAATATTGGCGGGATAGCCTGTCCAAAGTAGTTCGCCTAACTGAGTGGCAATCAAAAATTCCTCGATTAGTGACGGAAAATTGTTATAGCATGATTGCACCGTGCCATCCGGGTTTATCAACTTGCCGCCGACAGCGCCAACCTGGGGATTACTGTCTAGATAATCAACCATCGCGTCGAACGAGGGGCCATTGACCAGCGTATCATTGTTGAGAAGTAAGATATAACGTCCTTGGGTCACCTCGATGCCCTGGTTGCTGGCTTTCCCCAAGCCGACATTGTGATGGTTTTGTATAACTAAAATGTTCGGATACTTCTCGGCCAGCATCGTCTGACTGCCATCAGTTGAACCATTATCAACGACGACTACATCGAAACTACTACTCAGTTCACTGTGGTAAAGCGACTCAAGGCAAGGCTCTAAATAGGCCTTATTGTTCCAACAGACTAATACAATAGAGAGATCGGGTACGGCCTGGGTGTTTTGTTCGGGCATTGTTGGGGTTAAGGTCGATTGGTTTTTCATGGTTTATTCCTCTCGAAACCGGCGATCTAATTCCATGATCTCATCATAGGTACCTAAATCAATATATACTCCATCCTTGATAGATACCCCGCGAAAACGAAAACCCGTTGCAATGGCGTTGTTCATGATCTGGGCAAAATCAGCAAGGCCTTGCTTACAGACGCAGTCATGTAGGTATTCAGTGAACGCGGGTCGCCAGATAATGCACCCCCACATTTCAGTGAGATTAGTTTGAACAGGTTTGTCAACAATTTCGGTAACTCGCTGAGCTTGATCTAAGCGGACCATTCCAAACTTCTCTGGGCGTTCAGTTGGAAACAACACCAGAATAACATCGTCGGTCTGTGTTGCCTGCTTATAAGCGGATGCAAAGACATTATCTGGTTGCATGATCGTGTCAGCCATCCCAAAAAAGACTGTTTTGCCTTTAGTTAAATGATACGCTGAGTCTAGTGCATGGGCTAGTCCGGGAGAGGTTGAAATATCTGCACCATTAGTTGACTCTTGCACGACATAACTGAGCTGACAACCAAAGCGATGACCGTTGCCGAAATAGCCGATTAGTTGATGCTTGGTGTCGTTGATCACAAAAACAATATGCTTCAAGCCCGCGTCAATAAGGTTATTAAGAACGAATTGAGAGATAGGCTTATAGTGATTGTTTCGGATAACTGGATATAGTTCTTTGGGATAGGGCAACCCCAGACGTACCCCTTTACCGGCAGCGGGAATGAGACCAATAACATCTTCTGTATTCATGGTGTAACTCCTTATTTTTGTTGCAGCAAACTTAGTCATAGGATTGATCAGGGAGCGTTAAGACCGAGCGGTCGTCAATTTGATGTGCAACCGACTTCAATAGTAGATGAATGTGAGCGCACAATGGTATCATAAGCAGATTTAGAGACGGCTTGATGACGATAAATCTGTTCTATGCTGACTAGGCCCCCTAAGAACACCCAGTTTAACATGCTCATCCGGAAGCCAGTCAGGCCGATGTTGTAAACAAAAGGAAAAAACCAATCGACCAAGAACCCGGAGGCCAGCATCGCGGCCAACCCGCCCATAGTCCCGTATACATAGGCCTGAGCAAAGCCGGTAGGAACTTGATTTCTCAAACGCCAGCCAAGCCCGCCTATTTCCACTGCAAACCAGATAACACAGGCTAGCCCAATCAATCCAGTCTGTGCCACAATGTCAACATATTGATTATGTGAGTTAAAGTTCACGGCCCAGCCTCTAATGGGAAAGAGTGGTGTATACCAATAGTAGTTGGCCGGACCAAAACCGAAAATTGGGTTGACCTTGATGATTTCAACCATAATCAGCAGAGCGTCTATCCTAGTCGAGTAACTGTACTGGTCGGTAGCAACCGCTTGTGATGAAAGATAAAGGGCCGCGAGAGGACTAACTAGTACTACTATCAATCCCAGTCGCCATGATCGAAGGGCAACTATTACGGCTATGCTCACCAATGGAGGGAGATAACCTGATTTCCAATCACTCATCTTGACAAAAGCGACGTACAGAGTTGTCAGAGTAATAATCCCTAGGACAAGACGCCAGCCTGGGTGCAGGCTTTTGTTAAGTAGTGCTTGACTGAATGTCAGGGTCACCAGCCATACCCAAAATAAACTGTTATTCGTCGCTCCTAACTGAAACAGGTGACCAGAAATTTCACCTACGCCCGGTACCAGCCATCCAAATACGTGGAATGAAGCTATAGCGATGTAAATCCACGTCAACCACTGTAGCCACCGTAAATCGCGAATCTGATAGGCGGTCAACAGAAACGCACCACCAGCCAAAAAGAAGATCATCAACCCGCCAAACTGGGCATCCAGCGGGGCTGGATGGGCAAAACCGAACCAGGGTAACTGACCTATACCGAAGGAAAGACTGACCGCTAGCAAAAGGGACAGGATTGGCCAAATGGTACGTGACGGGAGCAGATACATAGAGCGCCTGTACATGACCACATTTAGTAAAGGTAATCCAATTAACATGATGAGTAGCAAGACAGCAATATTCAGACCACCCGGTAGGTCGGGAGAAGGAATGATTAGGCTGGTTACAACTAAAGCTATTAAACCGATGGGTGGCCAGCGGATAAAGATAAGGATTATTCCCAGTCCAGGCAGCAAGCCAAGTAGTAGTGCCAAATTGCGAGAGACGGTCTGAAAACCTAAGTAATTGCTAACTATTAGTACCATGGCGCCGACCAGCAACGGTAACCATACAGATAAATTCTTGACGAACCAGTTGTATAGATAATCTAAGGAAATCAGTTCGAGGGAGTAGTCTTGAAAGCTCCACATCCAATACAGAGGGCTAATGCTAAGCCAGATGCCGAGGACAAGAATGTTAAACCAGAGAAAAAGGTTATAATCCCGATCCCATAAATATATTACGGTTAGGGTCAGAAGAGTGAAGAACACCCAAGTTAGGATGAACTGCGCTTGTGTTGATGAATTTGCGTTCAAACGGCCAGCTATCTTTGCCCACCACCACACTGTACGCTCACGCAAGAACAAAATAAGTGGCCAGCTCAGCAAAAAAATGAAGTAAACGGTTAGCCCCAATGCATATTTGGGCGAGTATCGATTCCAAACGATAGCATTCGTGTTGGTGTAGGTGAGCAAGGAATAGCCCAGAAGGAGCAGTAGCACCCAAGTCGTTACTACCCATCGTCTGAAAACAAATTTGATCCGGGCCATTTTGTCCGTTCTAAGAGTATTTTGCTGAGTTCTGCTCAGACTATTAGGAGTCAATAAATCTCTCACTCTACTCATAAAAGGTCTAGCTTTTCGCTAGCTAACCCGTGGCTACACGGTCAATTAGGCTGAGAAACTGGGGCATAACCGCTGCACAATCATACTTTTGACAAACCAATTGGTACGCATTATCTACCACCTGTTGTCGCAGTCTAGACTCTGATAGTAATAGAATAATTGCTTCAGCAAAAGCCGATGGCGTGTCCGCAATTAAAAGATGTTTGCCAGGTTCTACGTCTAACCCTTCTGCTCCCTTTGAGGTGGTTACCACTGGGGTACCCAATGCCATAGCTTCTAAGATTTTTAATCGGGTGCCTCCACCGACTCGAAGAGGCACTAGGCTAATAGAGGCAGAGGCAATCAGCGGTCGTACATCATCGACGAACCCGGTGAGAATTACGTTATTAACTGCTGGCAAAGGGAGACCTGCATGATCACCGGTGATTGTTAGCTGTACATCTGGGACTCGAGCCTGGATTCGTGGGAAAATATCTTGCAAAAACCATGTCATCCCTTCATAATTCGCAAAATAGCGAAAAGAACCAGTAAAAATAAGATGGTTCCACTGAGGAGGACCTTTAACTCCTCCATAGTCGGCTAAGTCAATACAGTTAGGAATTACTTCGATAGCCTGATGGTCAGGAGTAACTTTAGTTAGTAAGTTCTGCTCCCTAGTGGATACAACAGTGCAGGCTTGAAAATCGCGTAGCAGGTATGCCAAATATCGCCGGTGCTTGATCCAGGTCAGACCGTATCGAAAGCGCTGCCAGGCGGAGGTGGCATAGGCAAAGCGTTCGTATGGCACTCCGATTTCGACCTCTTCAAATATGGCCGTTATACCTTGAAAACAATAACTATAGCCAGCGGTACCCTCCTGAGATGCAATGACAACATCATAGTTCCGCGCATTGAGAGTCTGCCTGATTCGCTGTTCCATGTCTGATGAAAAAGTGTCTACAACTGATCGGGGTGCCTTACTAAGAAATCCCCGTCTAGCTCGCCAACTGCTTGGACTAAATGATTTTCTAGGAACAACTTGTATTTCCCGGCATAACTTACTAAGAGTAGGTTTTTCTGATCCGATATCCTGTTGGTCGGCAAAAGTGAGCAGTGTAACGTCATGGTGTTGTGCTAGGGCGCGCAGCAAATTGTATATGCGCAGTTTGGAGCCATTACTAGGTGGGTAAGGATACCAGTTAGAGAGAAAGAGAATTTGCATGTAAACCTATATAATCACGTTACCGGCACAACAAATGCCATCCGCTAACTCGGTGCCAATCACTAATGATTGGTTGTGAGTCATCGACCCTTGCACAACTGTTGATGTGGAGGCTATACAGAAAATGTTGTAACCTTATTGCAGCCTTTATAATTTGAATAATGAGAGATCGTGCACTGCTACAGATACCTCTAAAGTGTAGCAGCAGATGACGAGAATGATATTGGAACAAGATTTTAAAAAAGTTAGAGAATTATTTGGTAATATAACCCAAGTTGCCATCTACAGGAGGCGGTCAAAACTGAGGACGAGCATAAATAAAGTAACTTTCAACTCGAAACCAGCCATGTTGGTAGCGTGAATATGCTTGAGCAACAAGCGCTCCACCAAACTGGCTGAGGTTTCCACAATTTTGCGATAATGATGCTGCAAAAAGCGTTGCCAGGGCGGAAGCGGTCGCTTTGAGTTCTTTTTGCGAAAGCGAGACAAGCTAATTTGCCCATCGTCAGCCAGACAGTCCTCGATGAGATAGTGGTTATAAATAGCATCGGCACAAACAGCGGCCCCAGTTGGCAACTCAAAGTCAAAGTCTTCCAAGTGAGCCCCATCACTGGCTGAACCAGGGGTGAAAAAATGGCTCTTTCGGATCCCAGGGGGTTGACATCCAATAACCACCCAGGAGGTTGACCTTCCCCCGGTTTAGTAGACATAAGGGAAAAAGAGTATAGTAAAAACCGG
>CALMIS010000286.1 GCA_937864185.1 uncultured Chloroflexota bacterium | reverse complement strand
TGGCCCCGGGGGGGGGGGCGCGCCCCCCCGCCCCACCCACCCGAGACGGCACCCCCGCCGCTGCGCCCGCCGCCGGTCAGGCCAGAGCCAGCCGCCACGCCGGTGATGTCGCCCGGGGGAATATCTTCACACAGCACCGTGCCATCCTGGTAGATTTGGCGGATGGCTTGGCCGCTGCCGCAGTCACCGGTAACCCGTCGCTGCGCGACGGTGTCATCGATGGTAAAGTTGCTGCCCTGAAGCTGCAGGCCGTTGCCAGCGCTGTAGGGAACCGGTGGCGCGGCGCAGACCACCGTGCCATCGGCGTTGATGACCTGGATCGACTGGTTGCCGGCGCAACTGCCGGTGACTCGCAACTGCACGGTCTGGCTGATGGTATTGATCACCGGCGGCGCGTTTAGGCTGAACTGGTTTCCGTTTTGGGTCAAGCCAAAGCCGGTGGTATAGTTGGCTACATCGTCTACACCGTCGGCCAGACCGGCCGGTTTGCCACTGACATCATCCCAGGCGACGCCGCCCACAATGTTCGAGTCGAGCGCTCGCTGGGCGTAGGGGGCGGGCCGGAGTTCAACCCGGCCGGTCAGGGTGGTAAAACCGGGGTCGCCGGGACAACGGACCGCCACCTGCAAGTAGCGGCGTTGGCCTCTAAAGACATCGGTCCCAAATTCATTGCCGCCGTTTAGCTCCACTTGAAAATAACCGTCTCGCACCGGCACATCGGTTAGGACCTGAACCGCTCCGAGCTGCCCCCCGCCGGTAGGGGCGGTAAATAAACTAAACTGAAAGTCGCAGCGGAGGTCGGCCAGGTAATGACCGGCCCGCATCAAGCGCCCCTGGTAGGAAAAAGCGGCGCCGGGCGGGGTTTGGGCCAGCGCGGTTAGAGCAGCACTCAAGGTCAACAAAAGTAACGCTCCTGCACCGGATAAAGCTAAGAATTTGGCTGTTGGTTCAAGTTTCATGGTTGTTCTCCGGTCAACAAGTTACTCTTCGCCATACCTGGGATTGATGCAGAAAGCATAGGCAGTGTTAGCTTTATTTGAGTTGTTGCACTTACATTCCCATTTATCAAAAAAACTGACGGATGCTCTTAAATTATCGTTGTCTTTACACAGACATCCGCCCCCCAAAGTCAAGTTGCCTGCTGAGCAATCAACTCTGGCATAGCCGTCGCTGGTTGTTTGCGTCGCAGAAACGAATTCTATGTCAAACGTTAGCGGGAAGTGGTATCGAACTGGATCCCACGTGCTACCGTTATAGAGCAGCACATCACCGTAACCAGGATAACTGTTTGACACGGGATACCCTTGCAGCCCTGTGACCTGAAAGCCGCCGCCATAATTGCCGCTCACGTCGCCGGGGGCCGAGGTGGTGTAGCGATCCAAATACGCGCCGCCGTGGGTATGGTCGCTCCGTGCGGCCTGCAAGGAGGTACCACTGCCAGCAAAATTGAGGGCCAATTTGTCGGCGGCATCAGTCGTGGTGCCCTCACCGGTTTTAACCGACAGGGTGGTGCCGACCAGATCCAGGCCATCGCCGCCGGTGTAGGTGGCAATCAAATCATTGGCGCAGCCCCAAGAATTGTTGACCGCCTGCCAGGAGATCGTCTGCCCATCAGCGCAAGGTCCGGCAAAATCGACAAAGCCCAGGCTGTGGTCCTGAATTTTATCGGCGGTGACCGCGCCGTCGGCCAACTTGGCCGTACTGACGAGGTTGCTTTGCATTTGAGCGGTGGTTACGGCCCCATCGGCCAGCATGGCGGTAGTTACGCCCTTATTCGCGACCGAGAGCGCAATGTCGCCGCTGCTGCCGCCGCCACTCAAGCCCGCGCCGGCCGTGACACCGGTAATATCGCCGGCCGGGATCGGCTCGCATTGCGGCGAGCCATCCTGATTTATCGCCCGCATGGCATAGCCCGGTCCGCAATCGGTGGCGATCCGGCGCTGGATATAAACCTCGTCCATCGCAAAGATGGACCCCGTCAAGCTAATCCCCTGCCCGGGGACCAGGGTCACGCCGCCGGAGGTCTGGCAGGTGACCGAACCATCGGCTTTGATCACGCGAATAGCATTTGTGCCGGTGCATGTGCCTGTTACCCGGGGGTTGTAAGTATCGGGCGGAATCTCGGCAATGATTTCAGCCGGGTCCACGCTAAACTGATTACCGGTTAAGTCCAAACCGACGCCGGGGGTATAAGTGGCGACGTTGTCAACATCATCGGCGAAAGCGGCCGGCTTTTCGCTAATCGAGGTCCAGGGCAGGGTGACAACGTTGGAGTCCAGCGCATACAAAGCTAGCGGCACGGCTTTAAGTTCGACCCGTTGACTGTTAAGGGCCACGAAGTCGGAGTCTTCCGGGCATTGCACCTGGATGGCCAGATAGCGCTTACTGCCGGTGAAGGCTGCCGGTCCAAACTCGGCGCCGCTGTTGAGGTTAACGGTAAAGTAACCCTGGGCGACGGCCACTTGATTGGCAGTCTGTACGCCGCCCACCTGACTCCCACCCGCCGGCGCGTCAAATAAGCTGAACTTGAAATTGCAGGCGCCGTTGTAGTAGCTGCCGGATCGAATCAGGTGACCTTGGTAGGTAAAGGTCTGATCGACCGGACCTTGAGCCAGACCGGTCAAGGCGGCGAAGGCGATGCCTACGACTAAGGCTAGCCCGAGGGCAATTGTGATTTTGGTTAGTCTATGTTTGTTCATCCTGGCTTACCTCGCGACAGTACTGCATCGGCGGAACATAGGGGTGACTTCCTTAGTGGAGGGACCCCACCTTTATTCTAACCTACAACGTCGGGCGCCTCAGTAAATTTTTCATCAAGGCAGCGTAAAAGATTAGTATCCTCGGCCGGTAAATTAGCCTTGGCTTGTTAATGGCATGGCCCGCTGGCAAAACTGGTGGCGCTGGCCCCGGACTCGCCCGCAGTATCGATGGCCGTGACGTAATAGATATAACCGCAGGCCGCGCCGGTATCGACATAGCGAGTAACCCCGGCCGGGAGCTCGGCCAGCGGACTAAAGTGGGCCGGGCCGGGCCGGGAGCTGCGATAGACTCGATAGGCGGTCACCACCCCGGCAGCCGGTTCCCAGGTTAAGATTGTCTGTCCGGCCTCAATCCGACCCTGGAGACCGCTGACCTGAGCGGCCGAGTCGCTGTGGGCCAGGCTCGTGAGATCGGTGCCTTCCGCCTTGAGCAAGAGCGGCAGGTAGGTCAGATCCTCATCGCCGGGCGGGACGACCAAAGTTTGCCCGGTGGTGATCAAACTGCTGACCACAACTTCCCGCGTCACCGGGCAGGGCTCGCCGGAGACGGTGAGGGTGACCGTGTAACTTCGGCCTGTTTCAAAAATGTGCAATACTTTATCTTGCCCCAGAGCCGTCCCCCCGTCGCCAAAGTTCCACTCGAATCTTAGATTGCCGGCCCCGGAAGAGATTCCAGCCGAAAAAGAGTAGGTCGAGTTGACGGGCGAGTCGGTAGATTTAAATGAGATGGCGGGATCGGCCGGCCATTCGCAGGTTATACCTCGCACCCGAAACGGGGGACTGACCGCGCTGCTGCTGGCCTGCTGCACCGGCCCGACCGGCTTATTGTGGACCACACTGATCCGGAACAGGACGTTATCGCCGATCGCGCCATCGGCGGCCGCGTTCCAGAGGAGCGACGCGGTCTGGCCGTTGGGCTGGGTCGAGCCGTCGTGCGTGGTTGTGCCGGACAGGGTGGCAGTCTGCCACGAGCCGCCACCATTCAGAGAATACTCAAACCGGGTGGGCCCGGTCACAATCGAATCGCCCAGGAGATCGTAAACCGTATAATCAATCTTAATCGTTTTGCTGATCAAGACCGGCGAAGAGAGATCATAGGCGGCAGCCGTAGTCGGTCTTTCAACTTTGAGGTAGGTCGGGTTTTGCGGTAGGGGCGCGTAGCGATCGCCTAGATGAGCCGGGGAGGCATAGCCGTTTTCAAAGATGCCGTTGAGGTCAGTGCCATCCTGGCTAAAAGCCAAATCCAGGTCGCCGTCTCCATCCTTATCGCCCCAGGCCAGACCAGTGACTTTGGGCGCAATCTTTGATTCCCACAGCCAGACAAAGATGGAACTGCTCGTGGTGCTGAAGTTGGCGTAAACGCGCGTTTTCTGCCCATAGTTGCCCAGGGCCAGATCGGGTTTGCCGTCATTGTTCCAATCCCCCCAGGCGGCGCTGCGGGTGTTGGCGGTGGCGCCGGAATTCCAGACCGGGGCGAAGGTGCCGCCAAAGCTGCCCTGATTCTGGTAAATAAAGCTGGGGGCGCCATCGTTACCCAGAGCCAAATCCGGATCGCCATCGCCATCAAAGTCGGCCCAGGCGACGCTACGGGTACAGTAGCCGGTGGTGGGCAAGCCGCTACCGGTCACCAAGCTAAAGGTATTGTCCCGATTGTTACGATAGAGTTGAACGCTGTTGGTCAAGTCCGTGCTACAGTTGCCGATGACGAAATCCAAATGCGTGTCGTTATCGAAATCGGCCCAGGCCATGCTGACCGTCGCCTGCGGAGCGGGCAGCGCCCAGCGCGAGGCTGTGCTGTCCAAGAAAGGGGTCTCGCGTTGGTTGAAATAGAGATAACTTTGGCGGGGCGTACCCTCCTTGCCGCCGATCAGCAAGTCGAGCAGGCCATCGCCATCGCCGTCGCCCCAGGCCAGGGCGTAAGCTTCAACACTGTTGATGGCTTGGACCGGCGCGCTACTGCTCCGGTAGAGCTTGACCTGACCGCCCGGCACCCCGTCGGCGATGTCAAGCCGGTCGTCGCCATCAAAATCGCCAAGGATGGCCACCCGCCGGCCGCCAATGTCAAAAGTGGGACCGGCCGGGCAGGTGACGGGATGAGAACCGGCTCGGCAAAAGCCGGTACCAATATTCCGGTACAGCCGGGTGGCCTGGCCTGATCCACCCAAGAGCAGGTCAAGCCGGCTGTCACCATCTATATCGCCCCAGGCCACGCTGCTGGCGGGAAACGAGCTGGTGTCGATGACGTTTTCGCCCAAGCGGGGATTCAGGAAGGAGCCGTAGGTAGTGTACTGCTGGCTCTGGACCTGGCTATCCACCGCCGAGAGATCGAGATCGCCGTCGTTGTCCCGATCGATGCCGCGTAGACTGGAGACGATCAGGTTGCTGGTGTTAACCTGCACCAGATCGTTAAAGACAAAGTTACCGCTGCCGCCGGCATCGGCTTGATTGAGATAAATCTTGAGTCGGGTGGTGCTGTTCCCTCCCGGCGAGTCGGCCAGGGCCAGATCAGGCCAGCCATCGCGCTGGAAATCGACCCAATCTAGGGCGTAGGCGGTGGGGCCGTTTAAGGAGATAGCCGTTAACCATGCCCCGCTGCCGTTTAAATTCTGGTAGAAACGAATTTCCTGGTCGCCGGGGAAGGTGCCAACCAAATCTTGATAGCCGTCTCGATTGTAGTCAGCCCAGGCCAGGTCGGCTAAGTCCGCGGTTGAGCCGCTGTGATCAACCTTGATTACGGCGTTTTTCGTAAAGGACAGGGAGCCGGTATTATTTTTGACCAGGTAAATAAACCCGCCGCCGGGGGCTTCCAGATCGTAGCCACCAATGGCCAGGTCAGGGTAGTTATCGCCATTAAAATCGCCCCAGGCCAGATCGTTAACACGGCCTAGAGGCTTAACAGTGGTTGAGTCAATCCGGAAGAAGCGGCGGTTGCGATAAAGTGTGTTGCGCTCATAGTCATTAGCCACCGCCAGGTCAAGGTCGCCATCATTGTCAACATCGCCCCAGGTTAGATCGCGAGTGTTAAAGCTTTGCGCAGCGCTCCAGACCGGGGTCGAGTCCATCCCGCCGCCATCATTTTGATACAGTTTGTTAGCGGAGCCACTGTTGCCTACCACCAGGTCCGGATACCCGTCGCCATCTACATCGGCCCAGGCCACACTCTGAGTGTTTTCGGCCAGAGGGGCGGTCCAGGCCAGGCTCATGGGGAAAGTACCGGTATTGCGGTAGACCTGGACAGGTTGGCTGTCATTGGCAAGCGCCAGGTCCGCGTCCGAGTCGCCGTCCCAGTTGGCCCAAGCCAGGTCTCGGATGGGGGCGTTGTTAGGAGTCAACAACTGCGGGTCCGGAGCCAGCGTCGCGCCGTTGCCGGCATACCCGACCACCCGGTGATCAAAGTTGGCAGCGGTTAGATCTAGCTTGCCATCTTGATTGTAGTCGATCCAGGCCAGGGCGGTGGTGTTGGCGCTGTCGTTGGAACTCCAAGATGTTGAGACAAGGGTAGAGCCATTCCATTTGTACAGGGTATTGGCCTGGCCGTAGTTACCCAGCGCCAGAACCCGGTCTGAGCCAAGCTGTCCCCAGGCCACATCATGAGTATGATGACTGGGGCCGGTCCAGGCCAAGGTCCAGGTTGTCCCGGGCAGATCTTCGCCATTGTTGCGGTAAAGGCGGGCCGGTTGGCCGTCGCCACCCCAGGCGACATCCTGGTCGCTGTCGCCGTCAAGATCAGACCAAGCCAGGCTGGCTGTATTTTCGGTGTTGGTGCCGTCAATCGCGGTGCTGGCCGCGCCGAGGTTAAAGCCATCCCCGGCGTGAATCCGGTTCGCGCCGTAATCGCCAACGCCTAAATCCAGCGTGCCATTGCCATCCACATCGGCCCAGGCCAGGCTTTGGCTGCGATAGGCCAAGGCAGGTTCCCAGATAGAGTCCTTGGTCAACGGGCCGATCAGGCACTCGTTGGCGGTGAAACTGGCCGGGCCGGTGTTATCGTAGAGGCGCAGCAGGCAGAGATTGTAGTCAGTTGGCGCGGCGGGGTCGATGTAGGAAGCGGCCGCCAGATCAAGCGTGCCGTTTTGATCGTAGTCGGCTAGTTCCACGCGCCGTAGCACGTCGGTGGTGGAGAAGGTTTTGTTGGGAGTATGAAAAATTCCGTTATCGTAGATGTAGTTGAAGCCCCGCTGGAAACCATGCGCGTCGGTGGTTGAGTCACCGACGGCAATCAGCTCTAACTGCCCATCGCCGTCCAGATCGGCCCAGCGCACGCCAAAGGTGCGGTGCGAGTCCCCGTTGAAGCGGTTGAGTTGGCCATTATCGTTGCGGTAAACAGCGACTTCGGTTTCCGTCGCCAGGGCCAGATCCAGGTCCCCATCCTGGTCAAAATCGCCCCAATCTTGATCGTGGCCTTTGACTTCGGCGGAACAGCCGCTGGGGCCATCGAGCAGGGGCCGGCCGGCGGCGTTGAGGACCAGGGGCTTGAGCTGCGCCGTGGAGACCTTGAAGTTGCTGGGTAGGTAAGAGCTGCCGTAAGAGACACCGACCTGGTTGCTGATCTGCGCCCCGCTGGCCAGACAGCCCACCACCGCCGAAAATTTAAGCAGGGTGGTCGAGCCGCTGTTGACATCGAAATTTTGCCAGGTGACCGTGTCATTACTAACCTGGCAATTGGCGCCTTGCAAGCACTGCACATTGAACAAGCCCCCCGCCGGCAGATTGTCCGTGACCGAGTTGATGTGGATTAAGCCGCCGGTCAGGTTGCGGATAGAGACGGTGTAGGTGATCCGGTCACCGTTGTAAATGATATCGCCGTTGACCGGATCGGCGTCGCTTTGAGCCATCTTGACGACTTCAAGGTCGGTGCTTTGCGCTGGAGCCATGGCTAGGGCTGAAGCTGCTGCCTCGGTGGCGGCCGGTCCGGCCGTTAAGACCAGTCCGATCCAGATCCCGGCCAAAACCGGTACTAAGCCGATGACGGTTAAGAACTTCTTGAGGTCGTAGGGTCGAAGGTGAGTCATGACAAGTCTCGTGACGTTTGCTGGCGGTAGGATTTAGGTAATTACGATTTATCAACTTAAGGACAGGTTCCACTGGACCAACTGCTGCCGCTGGAACCGGTTTCCAAAGGCTTAAGATCGACATCGACATACAGAGTCACCACGTAGTAGACCTTCCCACAACCGGCGCCGCTATCGATCCACTCGAACGGCGGACTGGCCCCGGCGTCATGCACATCGTCAAAGTCGTTGCCCGGCGGGACGTCGGAGCGGTAAACCCGGAAGCCCAAAATATCCTCGCTGCCGCTCCACGACCAGCGAATGATGTTGTCATCCCCATTCGTTGTGCCGGTCACGCCGGAGGGCGGGGCCGGCGTAGGTTTGGGCACCACTTTGATCTTGATCTCTTTTGAGGTGGACAGGCCGTTCATATTCTTCGTCGTCAGGACGTATTTGGCCGGATTCTGGCCCTGGGTTTTGGTTGAGAAACTGAGAATATCCAGGTAGTTGGGACCGGGGCCGTAACTCCCGCCCGGACTGAGGGTGACATCGGTGGCGTCTTCGGACACTTGCCAGGTGAGCTTGATGTCTGTCCCGGTTTCGACGGTGTAGGAGCCGTCCGCGATCTGGACCACTTTACTCGTATCGCTCGAATTCATCGGTTCGATCTTAAAGAAGAAGATACTGGCGGCCGGCGGGGTCGCGGTCGGGGTGGGCGGCGGCGTGGCGGTGGGCGGCAGCGTGGCCGTCGGCGTGGGTTCGTTGACCGTGATCTCGACGGTGGTGCTGGTTTTGGCGTCGCTATTGAAAGCGGTCAGCACAAACAGCGTCGACTCCTGAATTGACATCGTGACCGAGCCCTGGGGGCTTAACCCAGAAATGGGGCTGTTCAAGGTTGGGCCGCTGATCTCGACATTGGTCGTTTGCCCTTCCACGGCCCATTCCAGCCCGATCTGCGTGGTGCTGCCCAGAGGCAAGACCGTACTGTCCGGGTTGGCCGTAAAGAACTTGATCTGGGGCGCGGTCGGTGGCGGGGTGGCGGTTGGCGCCGGGGTGACGAAGATAGTCAGGCTTTGCGGTTTGGCCGCCGAGCTGCCGTTGGCGGCATTTAGAACGTAGTTGGTTGTTTGTTCCGGCGAGAGGCTGATGCTCTGGGCCGCCGGCAGGCCGGCCCCGATACCCAGAATATCGACCTGATCGACCCCGGCTACCTCCCACTCTAACGTGGTGCTCTCGCCGGCGACGATGGCCGGCGGGTTAGCAAAGAAGCGGGCAATCGCCGGCGTGGGCATAGGCGTGGGCGTGGGCGTGGAGACCCGCACAATAAACGGATCGGACCGGATGGGCGTGGCGATATAGACGTTGCCGGCTTCCAAGTAATAGGTCGTCTCGCGGTCTAGCGGCCCGGTATCCAGCGAGCCGTTGCTGCCGGGAAGGGGCTTGGGATTACCGTCGGCCTGGTTGACCAGACTGACGCTCTCCGCCCCGGCCACTTCCCACGAGAGCAGGACCGATTCGCCGCTGACGATGTCCTGTTTGTTGCCGCCAAACAGCCGGATTTGCGGCGGCACCGGGGTGACAATCACCGACACCACGCGCGGCTCGACCCCAAACCAGCCCGGACTGAGTTGGGAGAGCCAGTTATCGCCTTTGAGCTCGTAGCTGGTGTTGGCGGTCGGGATCACCTGCACGCTGCCTTGCGGGCTTTCCAGCGGCTCCGTGCTCAACTGCGGAATCTTTAAGCGGGTGAAAGGTGACCCCCGCCAATTGAGCGTGACCGGCTCGCCGGCGGTGATCGCCCGGCTGGCCGCGCCGTCGGCGTTGAAGGTGGAGATGCTGGGTTTAAAAATGTAGACGATCAGGGCGGCCAGCATCAAGGCCATCATGAGCAAGAGGAGCGGTCCAATCAGCGGGCTGGTTTTGAGCTGGCCCAGCATCGAGTAGGGCGATTGGGCTCCGTCGGGCAGCGAGGAGGTGATGGTAAAGGCGTAACTTCGCTTGCGAAAGCCGATGAACTGCCGGGTATTCGGCGTGATCGTAATCGGTAAGGAGACCGTATCGCTGGGGGGAATGTAGAATTCGGCCTGATTGGCGACATTCGCGCTCTGGCCGGGCACCTGGAACTCGAAATTGCAGCCCCGTTCATCATCCCGGCCGCCAACCCGGAACAGGGCTTTGCTGTTGCCTTTGTTGATAACGGCGATGCTGGCGGTGGCGGCTCGCTTAAACCAAGAGATCGTCTGCTGGCGCGGGGTGACCTCACCTACCCCGAACTCGTAGTAGGGGTTGATGGTCAGGGTAGCCAGGCGGCGGTTGATCCGGCCCGGGTAGTTCGGCGAGACCACGGACAGGGCAAATTTGTGAGGCCCGGCGTAGCTGCTCGGTAGGCGGGGCGGGGTGACCGAAATGGTAATCGTGGCCCGGTTGCCTTCGTACAAATTGACGTGCCGGGGCGAGATGGTGACCCAACTCTCATCCAGGCCCTCGACCAGAAGATTGAAGGTCGCCACCAGATCGCCCCCGTTGATAATGGTAATTTGATACGTGGCCGTCTGTTCGACATCAATGGTGACCTCTTGAATGAGCAGTTCGGTCAGGATGACCTCGTCTTCGACCTCGACCAGAGACAGGGGCTCCGGGGCCGCCTGTTTTTGAGGTACAAAGGGCCGGCCTTCCGGGGTGAATCTGGGCGCCGGCTGAGCGGGTGAGACCGAGACGGTCGAAGCCAAATCGGTCAGCGGCTGGGCCACCCGCGAGACCGCGGAGAGGGCCCGGCCCATGGTATGCGTCGCTTTGCCAATCTCGGCCGCCATGGGGATTGACCCGACCGGCGAAATGGTTCGATCCACGGTGTAGGTTGTCTGTCTGACCCTGTCCAGCACCGATTTTGATGAGTCCAGGCGCTCGGTCAATTGCTGAGGCGACTGCGGCATTGTGAATGAGCCGCCGGGCGGCTGAGGGGCCGGCGCGGTCGGGACCGCGGCTGGCGCAGCGCTTGGCGCGGCCGGTTGGGCGGGCGGGGTGGGCCTCTGGCTTGAAGGGGGCAGGGCCGGCGCCACAACCGGGGCTGGCGCGCCGGGTCTGGCCGGCTGGGCTTCGAGCAAGATCAGCGAATACCCGCCCAGTTGCAGGCAGTCCATATGCTTGAGCGGCTGCGAGTGGTTAATCACCAGAGCTTGGCCGTCAAGGCTCAGCCCGCCCTGGTCGCTCAGCGGCAAAAATCGAAAGGAGCCCGGTTGCTGAACCAGGACGCCCATAAAAGGCGCCAGCTTGGGATCGGCCAGGACAATGTCGTTTTCCGGGTCCTGACCAATATTCACGGAAGGCTGTGACAGATCTAGGGGGTAGAACTTGATTTCGCCGGTCGGGCTGATAATTTCTAATCGATCCATAAAGCACCTGGTCTTCGAGTATGAGTGCGGAAACGGGGCGGCTGGTTAGCCCACCGCCCACAGGCTGATAGTTTGCAGTAGAGACGCCAGTTCAATCGTCGAGAGTGCAGCGAAGACGCGCATTAAAATTAGCGCCACCAGGCCAAAGACGATCAGGCCGACAATGAAGGAGGGGCCGTAGCGCCAGGCCCAGGGCAGGCCGTTTATTTTGACCACGCCCTGGTCTTTGACCACCGGTGCCCAATCGACCTCCAAGGCTTGGGAGGCAATTTGGAACGTGTAGGTTTGGGTTTGGTGCAATTTGCGCGGCGTGATCAGAAAATCGACCAGCAACGATTGGCCCGGTTGAATCGGCGGGGTTTGGACCCAGTCTTTGGTTGCCGGTGTGGCCGGATGCCGGTCGCTCCCGCCGCCGACGGTGCCCACCGGTCCGGGTCGCAGCGCCTCGGCGGCTGAGGCGGTCTGGCCAGAGGGGCCGGCGTTTCCCCGGGCCGGCTCGGTTGGCGAGAAACGGGCCAAGCGGGTGCCATTGACTCGAAATTGGAAGTCGAGGTTCCGGCTAAATTCCAGCACTTGCAGGCCGTAGCAACTTTGGATATTGCCGGCGTTCACAATTTCCAGCCGGCCCTGGCGCTTGACCTGGTTGCGTTGAAACGAGGCCGTGAATCGAAGAGCCAGGTAGGCCAGTCCCACACTGGTCAAGATGGCGCCCAAGGCCGCGGCTAAAGTTAAGCCTAGTTGCACGGTTGGACTCTGCAGGGTCCGCTTCAGCCAGCTTGGGGGCGGCGGCGCGGCCGGCAGCAGGGTGATCGCCAGGCTATCCTCGGTCGCCACGCCGAAGCTATCGTAAACGGTGACGGTCAGGTTGTAAACGCCCGGCGCATAAGCTTGGTTATCAAAGGTAAAACTATAGGGCGGCTCGGTCAAGGTGGCCAGCACTTTGTCATCAATCCGGTAAACGATTTTGTCGATCTCGGCAATGGTTTTGATCTGCACCCCGAAGCCGGCTGGCTGGCCGATCTCAAACTCTTGTTTGGCCGCCGACAGTTCTACCTCGGTCGGCGGGGCTACCCTGAGCATCAACTCGGCCTGGCCCCGATTGCCGGTCTGATCGATCGCTTCGGCGACCAGCCGGTGCGGGCCGGGTTGGAGCACGGTCGTATTCCATTCAAAGGTGTAAGGCGCGGCTGCCACTTCGCCCAACGGTTGATCGTCCAGCCGGTAGTGAACGGCGGTCAGCGGCGCTGGCGCGGTCGCCTGCACCGAGAGGGTGACCTGACCGGCGACCGTTTGCCCGGCCATCAGATTGACAAAGTTGACCGCCACCGGGGCCGGCTCGGCCACAAACTGGCCAATCGCTTCGCCCTGGCCGGCCGCGGTGTTAACCCGGACGTAAACGTTGTGTTCGTAGCTGTCGGCGCTGAGGCCGGATTGGAAGGTCAGCAAGTAGCCCTGGCGCAATCGTTTCTGTAAAGCCAGCAATTCGGCCTCGATCTGGTCGGCGCCGGTTAGACTCAGGTATTCGCCACCGGTCCGGGGTACTTCGGCTTTGAGCGGCGGATTCTGGTCTTTGACCGTGGCGCCAAAATCGAGCACAAACAGGGGTAAGCGCGCCTTTTGAAAGGCCGTGGTCACGTGCTCCAGGGTTGGCCCGGCCACGTCGTTTTGGCTGTTGGTGATAACGACGATGGCCCGGCGCCCCTCGAGCAGATAATCCAGCATAATCGCCGCGTCGATGATGGCTTGGTTCAAGGCGGTTTTAGAGCCTCCGGCCGTTAAGCGGTTGACCGCGGCGGTTAGCTCGGTGACGTTGTTGGTTAAACCGTACTCCGGCTTGACCTTATCACCGACGCTAAACAAGGCCGCTTTATCCGAGGGCGCGAGCTGTTTGAACAGCGCGGTCATGGCGGTCTGAACCTGGGTCAGATCCGTGGCCGGCAGGCTGGTATCGACGATCACCGCCAGGCGAAGATTACTCAGTTCGGCCGGTTCAAGGGCAAACGAAGCCACTGGGGTTTCAGGCGTCTCTTCAAAGACTGCTACCTTGTCCGGGGTCAAATTCTCGACAAAACCGGTCGCGTCAGAGACGGTCAGGGCCACCTTGACCTCCGGAAAGTGGTGACTTTCCACGCCAACCAGCGTGGTCAGCAGGTCGGGCGGCTGGGCTTTGGTCACCAAACTCCAGGCCAAGAGCAGCAGCAAGACCCCGACTTGTAAAATGAGCTTTAGTCGAAAACTTTTTTTGGTCGGTTGATCGGATTTTAGGCGCGCCACCACTCATCCTCCTCGCCGTGGAGTTGCTTCACCGGTTTCACGGCGTCCAGCTTTAGCTTGATCGGTTTTGAATTTTGTTGAGGCCTGATCTCCGGCTGGTACTGCCATTCCTCGGCCGGCGTTTCCGGGCGAGGTTTGCCGTTTTGGCCCGGCGAGACCGGGCGCGAGTGGCCGTTGCTCGGGGCAGGGGCCGGCCTGGCCTCCGGAGTGTGACCGGTCCCGTTGGGACGAGGTGTTGCGTCCCAGGTCGGGGTGGGGTCCCAGGTTTTGGCCGAGTGCTGTTCCGCGTAACTGGGGCTGGCCGGCAGCCCTTGATCGCTGACCGGAGGGAGCGCGCCCTGGGGTAAGGCCAGCAGCTTATCGACATCGCCGGACGGCACCAGCCGCAGGTGATGATGGTAGAAGGGCAAGACCTGAATGATTTCCGAGACGGTGGCGGTTTCGCCGGGATAAGCGCCGGGGGCACTGGCCCGGATGACAATGCGCCAATCGCCGGCCAGGGGCTTATGCCCGCGGTGATGAAGACTAAACAGCACCTTTTGCTCGGCGCCGGCGGCCAACACGGGGCCGGGTGCCAGGTCGTAGCAATCCGGCTCCAGCCCTTCCAGTTTCAGGATAAACTTGACCTCGCTCTGCCGGCCCAAATTCCGAACGGTGATGACCCCCTGGATCGACTGCCGGGCCAGCAGTTGTCTGCTTTCTAGCGCCAGCGCCAAGCCAATGCCTTGGCCACTCGGCTGGACCCGGGCCGGGGCTTGGGGAGCGGCGATCGCCATGGGCGCGGGCGGAACCGGCTCCTTCTTCCCGGTCTGGTGAAAGATCAGGGTGAATTCGCCCAGGGTGAAACACTGCTTATCTTCCAGGCTGATCGCCGAGCTGGCTGGTAAGGTTTGGCGCCCGTCAGTGCCCAGGGCGATGGGCATATCGACCACATTGACCAGGGTGTAGGTGTTGGGCTGATGCGAAACGGCCACCAACTGGGCATGCAGAAACTCCACACCTGCTCCAAAAGCCGATTCCAAGACAATATCGCTGTTATGCGCGCTGCCCAGGCTGATAATCCGCTTCCGTAAAGGATATGTCCGGCTCCAGCCGTCCCGATTGATGACCTCTAGTTCACTGGGTTGGTTCATGCGATTTATCCTTGTCTCTGGGCCATGCGCTTCCCTACCCGATCAGGAGAGAAGCATTGGCTAGCGTTTGTAACGCCGACTCGACGACCGCCGGCAGGTCCTCATGACCGGTGGCTGTCTCCACGTTGGCCGGTTCAGGCGGCTTAACCGAAACCGTGCCGTCATTGATTAAGTTTTCCAGCAGATGCACCAAGTCGCCAGCGGCATAACTTCCATCCAAATAAGGGAGCAGGTAATAACTCAACCCTTCAAGCCGAATGATTTCGTGGCGCAAGTTGGTCACCGTCTCGGCGCTTTGGCCGGCCTGAAAGCGAGCCATCGGACTGGCGACCGGGTATTGGCTCACTTCCTTGACAAAAGGCGGGCTGTAGACGTGAAACTCCACCAGGTCTTCATTGCGGCTGTAGGCTTTGAGTAAATTCGCGCCTAAAATTTGTCTATCGCTGAGGTTGTCCGAGGCGACTGCCCGGCCGTTTAGACGAGCGCGGGCCAGGCTAACCAATTGGTTAAAAGGAACAGCCTGGGGCCAGATTTGGCTCAAGTGGAGCATCGCCGCTTGGGTCAGGGGATGGTCCGTGGCGAACGTCTCGCCTTTGGGGCCGCGAAAGCGGACGACCGCGCCGGCCTCAAACTCGGCCGGCTGGCCCTCCAACACGGTCGGTGAGGCGACATAAAAATCGGCCAACCGCTCCGGCGACAGCCGGCCTTGCAACTTCACGTCTTGATGGCAGAGCAGCGTCTGGCGGAAGGTGCGATTCCGCAGGAAATCCATGTACTGCTCCAGCTCGATGGTGGTCTTGACCTGCTGGCGCAATTTGGCCGCCACGTCGGCCGGCAAGTTGTCGAGCAGCATCGTTTGAAACTGGGCTTCGGCCAGGTAGCGCAGGCCGTGCGCCGCAGCCCGCTCGACAAATTGGTAGAAGTAAAGCGGCTCGTTGACCTCGGCCAGTTCATTGTGGAACAGATAGGCGTCGTCGCCGGCCGGCAGGAAGCGCTCTTTGGTGTAGTGGACGTACGAGTGCAGAAAGCTGGCGTGCGGATTGCTGTCCTTCAAAATCGTCTCGCCCAAAAACTCAAGGAGTTCTCGCGCCTGAGTGATCTTCCGCGCCGGCTCCACCGTCTGGCGGGTGTGGTAGAGCATCATATCCCGGATGGTGCTGTGCAGCCGCCAGCCGGGGTAGGTGTTGTAGCTGATATAAGCGACGCCGTTGGCGGCCAGGTTCTGGCGGCAGATCTCCAAAATTTTGTTTTGCACCGGCTGCGGCACCCACGAGAAAACACCGTGGGCGATGATATAATCGAACTGGCCAAAGTCGGGGCCGATGTCCATCAGGTCCTGGTGTTTCAGACTGACGTTTTTCAGACCGACAGCCTCGACCACGGCTTGCCCGGTTTCAATCTGGCGCTGGGACAAGTCGACGCCGACAAACTCGCTGCCCGGTAAGGCACAGGCCATCGGCATCAGGTTGCCACCGCTGCTGCAGCCTAACTCCAAAACCCGGCAGCGTTCCACCGGGGCCGGGCTCATGCCTAACAGGGTGGCGATAGTAGCCAGGCGATCCGGGTGAGTCTGGGCAAAAGGGTTACTCACATACGGCAGTTGGTCGTAACGATTGGGAGCACTGTCAGTCACGGATCTTAGCCTTTGTAGCGGTTAACCGCATAATTGATCACGTTGCTGCCCCACTCGACGGCGGCGCGAATCTCCTCGCGGGAGGCCGGGCCGTCGTGTCGTTCCCCTTGCCACAGCAGCCCGTAGTTGCGCGGGCTAAAGACCAGGCCGTCCCTGACCTTGATCGGAGCCTGGCTGGCCGGATCGGAGCCCGGCGGCGGGCTCGAGAAAAGGTAGGGCTGGGTCAGTAAGCAGTGGCGCGGCGGGAGCGGCGCCGGGTTGATCTCTTTTTTCACCCCGAAACTTGGGGAGCTGGCGGCGGCCTGCTCGTCCACGCTCTCGATGAACAGGGTGCCCCGGCCGCGCTCGATGTAGTTGAATAGGCCATTCATTACGTTGGGGCTGATCTCAAAGCTGCCCTGGCCGACCAGGTAAACAAGCGTGTTGAGACCCAGGCCCGGCCCCAACACGATATCGTCTTCCACAATGGTGTGATACTTGCTGACAAAATTGAGGTGCTGAGCCAGAAACATCATGCCTTGCCCGTGCCGGGCCCGATCGCGGTGCCCCAAGTAGCAGACCCCCACCCTGACCTCCGGCGGCGCCCCGACCTCCCGGCGATACCGCAGATCGATCTCGTCCGGGCCGGGCATAGCCGGATTCTGGGCGTTTCTCAGGACCGTATCCCGCCGGCTGCGGCGCAGGCGAGCCAACTCTACCCCGGCCGGCTCGGCGGCCAGCGGCTGGACCGAGATTGAAAACTCGCTCTGGACATAGGCCGGCAGCCGTTTGGCTTGAGCCTGATCCGGCTGGCGCTGGCTTTCGCTGTAGTTCAGCACCACCGAAAAGGCGCCCTCCATCTCCCGGCCCAGGTCATAGACAATCGGCTGACCGACCACGATGGTCTGGCCGCCGGGATCAATCGCCACGCCCGGCAAAATGTAGAGGGTGGTATCGGCCGGGTCATTGGCCACCACGTTCAGGCCGGTTAAAATCCCGGCCCCGTGGCCGAAGAGAGTGTGTAGAGACTGCCGTTGGTCGTGGTAGTCGTGCGCTTCTTGCCAGACATTGGCCGTAATGGCAATCCCGTTGGCCGGTTTAATTTTTCGGATTGGATAGGTCTGCAAAAGTTCTTTAGTGCTCATTCCTGGTTCCCTATCTGCTTAATTCAACAAGGTCAAAATTGGTCCCTTCGGACTCCAGCGGGTTAACGCAACTGTAGTGCGTAGTGCGTAATCTAACTACGTCCTACGCACTACCGGGTTTGGCCCCGTGGTTTTTTCCAAAAAAGTCTCTAAATTCAGAGTATAGGTCGTGTGCGCTGGCTTCTGCTGGTCGATGATGGCCTCCAGGGTGCGGCGGCGCACGGCTTCGTGCTGCCGTTGCTGCTCCTGGGACTCGGCGGCGAGCGGCGGCAGCTTTAAGGTCACGGTAAAGTGGTGCGGTTCATTCTCATCCCCCAGCGACAGCCCGGGGCCCAGGGCCGACTCCTCGCCCAGGAGAAAGTTTTCAAAGCTTTCGACAATCTCCGCTTGTTGGCCGGTGTAGAGTTCCAAATACTGCTGCAAGCCTGGCCGCGTGCCCCGGCTGCGATGGAGTTGGACCGCGTGTCGCAGCAACTGGCGTAACTGGACCGAGTCCCACTTGTCGCTCGACTCGACGCCCAGCCAGGTCGCTAGCCAGGGTAGAAAATAGGCCGGCGTCAGACCGGGATCAAAGTAGTGGTGGATCGTTCCGCTCTGAGCCCTGATCGGCGCCCAGACACTTTCGAAGATCATCAAAAAGCGGCGCATAAAGTCATCTTGCTCGTACAGGGCCGGCAGGTAGCGCATGAATTTGCCCTGGGTGTGAACCGCTAGCCGGACCGAAGCCTCGGCGCTGGGCCGGCCCGCCGGGTCGTAGACCAGGGCTTGGCTCGATAGAAACTCATCCGCCCACAGGGGCCCAATCCGGGCTTCGGTTCGATACTCGAAGCGGCGGCCGGCCGGCTGCGGCCCGGCCAGCGTCCAGGCTAGATATTGACCCTCCGGCGATGTCTCCAACTGCGGCACCAACTGAGGCTGCTCCTTCGGGGGCCAGTAATTCTCCAGGCTCAATTCCGGCGGTAGAAAGATGCGCAGGGTGATATCCTCGCTGGCTTCGTTGATTTCCAGGCGGGTAAAAAAGGTCACGCTCTCGCCCGGATAACGATTGTACTGATCAACGATGTGAGCCACCGAGACCGGCGCCCAGGTGTCCGCCGGCGGTTGCCCCGGGGCGCGATCCTGAATCTCGTCTTGCACCAGGCTCAGTTCCGGACCGATCATCCCTGGCCTCCTAAATCAGCCACGGTCACTTTGTGGTTGAGCGAGCACAAAACCATATCCGGCTTTAAGCGCAGGATTTTGCCTTCAACCGGCGTGACCTCCTTGGCACTGACCGGACCCGCTTCAACCTCACCGGGCGGGGTTTCATCGGCCGGTTTTACTTCTCGCGTGCTTAGTTTCACATCCAGGACGTGTTTAACACCCGGGACCCGCTGAATCAGGGAGAAGATTTCGGCGACATATAGGCTTTGGCCAAAAGGCCAGCCCGCCCAGTCCGGCTCGAGGAGACCGGCCTCCGCTTCCCGCTCGTCCACAAGGGTTAAGGGGCACAGAAACCGGTTTAAGCAGGCTTCCACGCTGGCCACGACCTGATCCGGCAAGCTGTACTCGGACGGGACGATCTCGGCCTCGACCTGCACCCCCAGATAATCGGGTTCGCGAACGTACAAGGCGGTGCTGAGCAGGCGGTACTGGTCCAGGTAAGCCTCAATAGTTTGGGCCAGGGGCTTGGTCAGGTGCAGGCTGGACAAATCACCGTTCCGCAACGAGTCGGCCACTGCCGGGATGACCAGGACTTCCACCAGGCCGCTCGGCTTGTGGCCGTTGTGGCGCTGCGGGACCGTACACTTCACCCGAGCTACGCCCCGGCTGGCGGCTTGAGTCAGATGCTCGTAATCCTCGGCGGTCACGGCCCGGGCTTGGGTGCGCAACTCGCGGATGGAGCGGAATTTGGCTTCCTCCAAATCTTCCTGGTCCTGCCCGCCGACCGCCGGCCGCAAATTGGTGACAGAATCGATGTAAGGAATGGCCGACTTGAGGACCTGAATTTGCCCGGCCGGCACATTGCCGCTGACCCCGCCCCCGGAGCGATAGCGGCCAAGCCGAATCTCGCGGCCCGGTTCGGGGACGCGACCGTATTGGCGGACGGTGCCATCTCGCTGCCGGATGGCCGGGCCAAACTGGATCTGGCCCGTGGCCTCATCGAGCGTAAAGTGGCGATCGTAGCGATCGGAGTTGGCAAAATTGGCCACGTGCTGCCAGGGGACAAAGACCGGCTCGCCGTAGCGCTCCTCTTCCACTTCAACCGCTTCCCCGGCTCGCAGGCTAAGGACCGGGGCGTGAGTCAGGTGAAAGACCTGGCCCGGCTCACCGTTGCTCAAGCCCAACTGTTCGTCTTCGTTCATCACCGCGTGGGTGGCCCAGGTAGTCGCGCCCAGGGTGTAGCAGGTCACGCCGGTCACGCGCGGCGACTCGCTGTAGAGGCCTTGCTCGGGGCGGCGCTGCTCAAAGCGGCAGCGCAGCCAGTAGCCGGAGCGGCCGTTGACCGCGTCGGGCTGCATGTCCAGGGGCAGGTAAAGCACCAACTCGCCCTCCAGGTTGTTCAAGCCGCCGGTGGTGTCTTTTTCACTGTGGCGGGCGCTGGGCGCCAACTCTTGCCACTGCCCCTCGCCGAGCGAACATTCCCAGACCAAGGGCGGGTCCTCGCGCCGGATCCCGACGGCCTGGATCGGCTCGCAGGTAAAGGCCAGCCGGACGATGTAGCCGTTGATCGGCTGGCTTTCATCGAAGCCCAGATAAAAGGTGTCGCCTTGCTTGGGTTCGGTGTCGTCAAAGACGGGAAAGGCTTCGACGCCCAAGCGGGGCAGAAAGTTTTTGTGAAACTCACCTTCCCGGCGCAGTTGGCTCAATTTAGGAGCGCCGATCGTCAAGGCCTGGTCGGTGGTGAAGATCACTTCCGGCTGCCCTTCCCCTTCCCGGGTCGCGACTTCGGCGCCGGCCGGGACCACGGCCACGGTGTCGTCCTCCGGCCCAATCGGAAACGGAATCGACAGCCGAAAGGTGAGCGGCACGTGGGCGCTGCTGGCCGGCTGCAACTGAACCCCTAGCAGTTCCAAGAATTTGATGTAGTTCTTGTCCGGGACGCGGTTGAGCCGGTAGACCACCTGCTCGGTCATCCAGGCAAACATTTCGATCAAGGTGATGCCGGGGTCGCTGAGGTTGTAGTCGGTCCACTCCGGGCAGTAGGTCGCAATCTGGCGCCGGACCTTGTCTACCAAATCTTTTTGAAAGCGTAGGTCGTCAAGATTAGGGGTTGGTAGGGACATAGTTTTCTCTCAATCGCTTACTCTTCATCCATCAGATAGAGCGGATAAACGATGCTACGCGGATCGTGCGTATCTTTGATTTGATACTGGATTTCGGCCAGCAAAGTGGCCTCACTGTCCGGAGCCGTGGACACCAGAATATCCTGAACTTCGATGCGCGGCTCCCAGCGCTCCAAAGCCTCGGTGATGTAATGGATTAGCAAGCCTTCGGTCTCGGCGTTGTTGGGGGCAAAGACCAGCTCATTAATCCGGCAGCCGAATTCGGGCCGCATGCGGCGCTCGCCCGGCGCGGTGCCGAGGATGATCTGAATCGACTGCTCGATGTCTGGCTCGCCGCTGACCAGGGCGATGCCACCCCGGGCATTGAGTTGGAGCGGAAAGTTCCAGCCCTGCCCCAGAAAAGCCTTGTTGCGGGTATCGTTCATCGCTTCATCAACCTCCAATCAAGACGGTCGGCGCGCCGGGAGGCCCCACCACGGTCGAGACCGGGACCCCGGTCGCCGGATTGGCGCCGGCCACCTGGCTGGTTACTCTGGCTGCCGGCCGCCCGCCGATTAAAACGGTCGCGCTGCCCATGACAATGCTGCCCATACAGGCCGCCCCGGAAACCATATCGCCCACCACCGAAGCCGGCATCCCGCCGATTAAGACATTGGGTACCCCCGGGCCGGTGATCGCATCCCCGGTGGCCGTCATATCGCCTACTCGTGCTGCTGGAAACATTGTTACGCTCCTGCGAGAATACTCCCTTCGGCCCACCCTGCTAGGGGGAGGTTGGGAGGGAGTCCAAACCTGCCTAGTTGATCTTGACTATGCCACCCTGAAGCTGGACCATGGCCCCACCTTTAACCTCGGTTTGAGCCGCGCCATTGATGCTGACCTGAGCCGCTTTAACTTCGGTCTTGGCCGAACTCTCGAGCGTCAGAGCGGCGGTGGCCTTGATGGCGCCTTTACCCTTAGCCGTAATCGCCAACTCGGTGCAGTCCAGGGTCAACTTCTTGCCGCACTTCAGGGTCAAATCCTGAGTGGCGCTGATTGAAATCGCGTTCTTGGCCGAGTCGATCAGCACCTGGTTGGAGCCGGTTTTATCCTTGAGCACGAAGCGCTCCTTGCCGCCGGCGTCGTCCAGCATCAACTGATGGCCCGATTTAGATTTGATCAGAATCTGTTCCTTGCCCTGAGTGTCATTCAGGACCACTTGATGTCCGGAGCGAGATTTGATGATCCGCTGATCGACCTTGCCCTGGCTGCCGACCACTTTCTTGATGGCCTCCGGTGGCGCGTCCTTGCCGTTCCACAAGCTGCCAATTATAAAGGGGCAGTGGATGTCGCCGTGCTCAAAGCCTAGCAGGACCTCATCGTTGACTTCGGGCAGCCAGTACATGCCCCGGGCTGCGCCGGCGCCCGGCCCGGCCATCCGGATCCAGTCGCTCTCGATGTTGTCGCCCAGCCAGGGATACTTGACCTTGATAAAGCCCCAATCTTTCTCGTTGTTCTTGATATTGGTCACAATCCCGATGGCCAGCCCGGGCATCAAGCCCCGGCCGTTCTTTGAGCCATTTTCGCTGTCCAGGATGTGGCTCATGGTCTCGGGTTGGCGACCGCTGATCACAAACTGAGTCTCGTAGCCCTCGTCGTTCAGGATGTGAATGGCCGAGGTCACGTAATAGTTGCCCCCGAACCGTTTGCCCACCCCTTTGATGGTCACGCTCTGGCCCGCTTTCACTTTGGGGTTGCCAAAACAGGTGCCCTCGGCCTGCAAAAACTCACCGTCCAGATCATGAGCCAAGCCCTTGGCCAGAGCGCTGGCCTCTTCAGGGCTAAAGACCGGCTGGTTGACCACCACGGTCTCGGCGTTGCCAAAGGCACTTTTGGCCATGTTGCCGCCCAGTTCAACGCCCCCTTGTTTGATGGCGGGTTGGGCCTGGCTTTGAATCGCTTGCTTGGTGGCCGGATTCCAGCCGCGGACGACGACCTTGCTCGGCTGGTGGGTGGCTCTCAATTTGGGCCGAAAGCTGCGCAGCTCCTTCCCTAAATTCAGCTCGGGGCCATTGCCTAGCTTCGCGTTTCCTTTTTTAAAGTAGAGCTTCCCCTCGGCGGCGAAGACTTTGTAGCCCAGCCGTTCGGCCCGGCTTTGCAGAAACTCCATGTTGGTCTGGTTGTTCTGCAAAACATAGGCGTGGGTGACCGAGGTCGCATCGACCACGGCGGTCAGGCCGGCTTCCTTGGCGATCTTGGCCACAATGTCGCTGTCCTTCATTTTTAAGAAGGTGCGCGTCTTCTTGCCTCGATGCAGACGGTGGGCTTTGTTGTAGCCCCGCACCAACAGCGTGGTCCGGCCTTCGGCGGAGAAGTTTGGCTCCAGCGCCGCGATTTCACCCTTCATTAGCAACCCCTGGCCACCGCCAACCTCTTCGCTGCCCTTGGCCGTAATCTCGACCGGGCTGCCCAACTTTAACTTATTGTCGTCAACCCACTTTAAGTCGCTGTCCTGCAGCAGGATGGTAAACATTTCCGGCAGGTACAGGCTGCTGTCAACGACGACCTCCATCAAGTCGTCCATGAACTCCTTGGGAGCATCCGCCCCGCCGATTTTGATTAAGAAGTGCGAAAGAAACTCAGATTTGGCCACGGTTATCCAACCTAATCCGTTAAGGGCGTCAGTTTAAGAATTTGACCCGGTTGCAGTTGCTCCGGATCATCCAGGTTGTTGGTTTCGGCGATATGACGCCAGTGGGCCGAGTCGCCATACTCTTGATAAGCAATCCAATCGAGCGTCTGAGCCTCTTCCACCACCCAGACCTTGCGGGCTTCACTGCGCGAGGTGGGGTTTTGCGGTTTGAGTTTTTTGCCGACCTGCTTGAAGGTAACCGTTACCTCGGCCCGTAAAGGAGTGCCGTCGGCGGTGAAAAAGGTGAACTTCTGCTTCAGATTGGTAATGACCGCGTCGAAAGTTAAAAACTTCCCCCACTGGAAGCGGCACATCGGCGGCTCGCTGAGGCCGGTTTTAGCGTTCTTTTTCTTGCTGTCGACCTTAGCCATTTGGGTCAAGACTTTATACTCGCTCCGGACATCGCGACGACCGTTATAACCGGTGGTGTCGAACAAAAAGGTGATGGTCATATCCTGAGCCTGACCCCCGCCAAAAATCAACTTGGGTGTATCACTGCCAATGGTCCTATCTTCCGACCAGTTGAGAGATTGCCCGATCTCAAAATGGTCGGGGTTGAAATGGCAAACCAGCTCTTTTTTGGTGCTGAGGTTGATGATCTTGGCTTTTTTAACGCTCGGTTGTCTTTGAAATCTAGGAATTCGCATGATTTACACCGCTTAATTATCGAAAGGGTCGCCGCTCGCGTTCAACGGCGAGCATCTGTTTGACCAATGGATAAACCTGCCGGGCGAGCCGGTCCAGATTGGCTGCCTCTGGCTTGGCCTCCGAGGCCGAAGGCACAGGCGCTGTTTCTTCAAAGCGTTGGATAGTGCCCAATGACGGGGTTGGGTCGCTCACCGGCTCCGGCGCGGTCGCGGGCGAGGGCGCTTCCACCGCGCGCTGCACGGCCGGCGATGAGTAGACCGGCGTCGCGCTTTCTTTCTGGCCGCGAGTCTCGGCTCGCTCCTTGGGCCAGACCAGCGGCAGCCGCGCCGCCGGGCGCTCCGCCTCATCATTATGGTCCGTCTGCTCACGCTTGGGCTCGCTCTGCCGCCGCACCTGGGGCAGTACCGCTATCGAGTTACTACGGGTTGCCTCCGGTTGGCCCTCGACGGGCGCCGGCGCCTGATCGCCTGCCTCACGTTCGATCACGGGTTGACGTAACGGGAAAGTCGTGTCTTCAACCCGGCGTTGGATATGACTCTCGGCCGGGGTGTCGTGAGCCTGCTGAACTGGGGCCTGGGGCGCCGGCCGAACCGGGGCATCGGGCGCTGGTCGAACCAGAGGGTCAACCGCTCGTTGAACTTCCGCCTCAACCGGCTTAGCTGCCCCTGGGTCAATACCTCGGGGTCGGGCCGCAGTCTCCGGAACGGTTTCGTCAGGCAGGGAGGCCGGTGTCTCGTAAGTCTGCTGAACCGGAGCCTCGGGCGCCTGTTGAACCGGCGTGTCGTGAGCCTGTCGAACTGGGGGCTCGGGCGCTGGTCGAACCGGAGCATCAACCGCTCGTTGAACTTCCGCCTCAATCGGCTTAGCTGCCACCGGTTCAAAACTTTGGGGTCGGGCCGCAGTCTCCGGAACGGTTTCGTCAGGCACGGTGTCCGGTGACTTGGGCATCTGTTGAACCGGCGTGTCGGGCGCCTGTTGAACCGGCGTGTCGTGAGCCTGTCGAACTGGGGGCTCGGGCGCTGGCCGAACCGGCGCATCAACCGCTCGCTGAATTTCGGGGTCAGCGGGCGCGGGCGGCTGGATGACCGGCTTAGCTGCCACCGGCAACTCAATCTTTTTCGGCCCGGGCAGCGTCTCCGGGCCAGTATCGTCGGACCCGGTGACCGAAGCCTCGTGAGCCTGCCGAACCGGCGCGTCAGGGGCTCGCTGAACTTCAGTTTCAACCGGTTCAATTTTTTTTGGCGCGTCGAAGGCATCCGGGCCGGAATCGTCGAGCATAGAGGCCGGGGCCTCGGGCGCCGATCGAACTGGCCCGTCGTGAGCCTGCTGAACCGGCTTATCATGAGCTCGCTGGACCGGCGCGGCTGGCGCTTCAACCGGGCGTTGAGTATTGGTTTCAACCGGCCTGGGCCGGGGCGCGATCGCCTCAACTTTGGCCGCTTCCGGCTCGAAATCCTTTGCTCCGGTTAGAGCCTGCGGGCCAGTTTCAGCGGGCGCGGAGCGCGTCTCCAAAGTTTCTGACAGACCTGACAGGTTTTCAAAATTTGTCAGGTCTCTATCGACCGCGAAGTCCGGCCCAGCGTGAGCCGGCCGCACTGGGGCGTCGTCAGTCTGCTGAACCGGGGCTGGCGGCGTTTCGCTGGCTCGTTGAATTTTAGCTTCAGCGGGCCGGCTCTCGACCGGTTTCGGCTCGTTTGGCGGTACCGGGCGTTGGGTCTCGGCCGCTCGCTGGACCTGACCGGTCACCGGCGCAGGAGAGGGCGGCGTCGACTCGACCGGACTGGCCTTAGCGGGTTGTGGTTTGGACCCCGCTTCGGGAGCGCTTTGAGCGGGGGCTGAAGGGAGGTTGTCCATTTCGGGCCAGCCGTCTGGCGGCGCTAACGGGTTTGCTAAGTCTCCCGGCGCTTGGTCGGAACGATCCTTCGCCGGGGGCTGCGGCTTGCTGGGTTCTACTTCCCTTGATCGCGGCTCACTTGGCGCGCGTTGAACAGTTTTACCGGGCGGCGTAACCGGCGGCACTGTGGCCTCGCGGCGGGCCATTTGCTCGACCCACTGCCGGGGCCGGCGGGGTGCAATCGTGGGAATGTTCTCCTGCCCGCGTCCCGGCTGCTGTTGACTCGAAAGGGCGGCCGACTGCTGCGCGGCCAGGTTGCGCTGCGCTTCATCCAGGGCGCGCTGGATCTCGGCCAGGGTGCGGGGTTGGGGAGGGCTGGCCGTTGGGCTCGACTCAGCCGGCCGGCGTTGAACCGGCGGAGCCGGTGAGGGCTGGTCTGGCGCGGCCGGTTCGCCACGCTTCATCCGGTCCAGGGCGTCGCGGACCTGGGCGACGGTAAAGGGCAAGGCCGGTTTATTCGCCGGGCCGGAGTCGGCTGCCGGTTGGCGTTGAATGGCCGGCGACTCGCTACGGCGCGGTGGGGTGACCGGCGGCAGGCCGGCCTGGTGTCGATCCAGAGCTTCGCGGATCTGGGTCACCGAGTAGGGAAAGGTGCGGGCGTACTCGGCCGCTTCTTCGGCGGCGGTCTGGGCCGGGTCCGGCGTGGCTTCGAGGCCATCCCAGACAAGGTTTGCCGGTCGCTGGCGCCAGGCTGCCTCGGAGCGCTGGACGGGTTGGCCGTCGGCAGCTTTGGGGCTGAAGCCGCTGCTGGCAAACCGTTGAACCAGCGATTTGATCGCCGGACCGGTCAGCGCGAGCGGTCTTCGCTGCACCATGCCGGTCAGTGCGGTGAATTTTTGAAGATGCCGCTGCCCCCACTGCCCGCGTTGCCGCACCGAGTCCGCCAGGGGATCGGTTGGGGGCGTTATCGCTGCTGAGTTGGGAGTAACGTCTTGCTTGCGCCGGTTCATCGTCATTCGCTACACTTGTCACTTAATCGCCGAGCGCGGCGGCGTATTCAGCCATCGATAGGTCATACATACTTAAGCCGTGGTGAACAAGTTCCACGGTTTCCACACTCACCTCGCCGCCGCCGGCATTGAGCGACGGACCGCTCCATTTGACCGGATAGGCGCGGGTCACATTCCACCATTTATTAGGCAGCAAGGTTAACCCGTAAAGCACTATGGAAATGTTGCGATACTCGACATGCCCGTTGTACAAGCCCTGCGAAAACCAGTTCCATAACGCTTTGCCGGCCAGACCGTGTTTTAGGGTGATCGTATGTTGCTTAACCCGGCCCGGGAGTTGGTGAACGTAGTGGTTAACGCCGCCTTCGGCGTGTTCAAGGACGTCTCGTTTTACTTCCAGACCGCTGCATTCCGTAAACCACCCTTCCACCCAATCGGACATCAGAATGGCAAAGCCAAACGTCGGCAGAGGATCGGTGCGGAACTTTGGTCGTACGATTGTTGTTGGCATAAACAGTTATTCCTGTTGGGTCTGACAGAGTGGTTCAATCTCTAAGATCGAACCACGCTCGCCGGCTAAATGCTTCGCCCCAGCCGTTCTCTTTCGACTTGCAATTCACTTTTCATCAGGGCGTAGACCTTTTTCGCCAGCGCGGGTAAATCGATATCCGAAGCAGCCTCCTCCGATGCATCTGGAGTGGGGTTGGCGGAGCGTTGGATGGAGCTTATGATGCTCCCGCCGCTGCCCCCGTAGGCAAACTCCACTTCTTCAATCGCGGCCTCTTGCCCGTTGGTCTTCAGGCCGGGGCCGGACCATTTGACCGGGTAAGCGTTGGGCAAGTGCCACCATTTGATCGGGATCAGCGTGACGCCCAAAAACTCAACAATCACAATCGCGACATGGCGACGCTCCACCTGGCCGGTCATTTGCCCCTTCTCAAACCACTTCCATAACGCGCTGCTGGCCAGACCATGCTTCAAGGTGATATTGGCGCGGCGGATGCCACCCGGCAGTTGGTGCTCATAGTGATTGACGCCCCCTTCCTTATGGGCCAGCACCTGGCGCTCGACGGTGATGCTGCCACATTCGGTGAACCAGCCGCCGACGTATTCGTCCATCAGCACCACAAAGCTGTGGCTGGTGATCGGATCGCTGCGGAAGAATGGGTTTGACACGGTGACAGGCATCAGTTAGCCTCGGGCTTCATTAAAGCGGCGATTGATTTTGGCGATTTCGTCCACCCAGCGCCGCCGGTACCGGTGTTCCATCTGCAAGATCTCTTGCTGCGGCCAGTGAAAATGATAAGCGATGTAGGCTACCTCCTCGTAGAGGTGATCGAGGGGGTAGCCTACCACTCCCCCAATTGGGTTAAGTCCACCTCGTTCTGGTGCTGGCATTGGGCGCAGGTCACGTGAATGCGAGAGGTGCCTTCTTCATTCAACTGCCGGTAAAGCGCTTGGAGATAAGCCAGATCGGCCGCAAACAGGTTTTCAATCACCGAGGTATTGATCTCGGGTACGGTACCGAGCTGGGTGATGACCCGGGCCAGCAGCAAGATCGAGAGATAAGCCGGGTTGGCCTGGACTCGCTGATCTTGCAGCGGGGCAATTTCGTCCATAGCCGTTGCCAGGCGCATTGCGCCTTCACGATGGACGTTGCCGGCCGGGTCAACATAGCCGCGCGGTAACGTAAATGTAAACACTGTTTGAAGACCGTTCATTAGACCTTAATCCGGGTGATGTACTCATGGACGATGGTTAGCTCTTCGACCTGGATATCGTTGCCGTCTGATTTGGGCGATGGCCCGCTGACCTTGGACGGCCAGGCGTTTTTAAATTCCCACTGAGCTTTGGGCGTCAGGCTTTGGTCGAACATCGTGATGGTGCCATTTTTGCGGGCGCTTTTCACGTCGCCATCCTCCACCATTTTACGCCAGTCCCACAGCTCGGTATTCGAGGTTAGGCCTCGCTTCAGGGTGATATCACCCCACTTGAGCCGGCCCGGTACCTTCAAGACAACCTGGACGCCTTTTTCATTGACCACTTTCTGTTCTGAAACATCGGTCTCGGAGCCGATCCCGGTACATTCGGTGAAGTAGCCGGTGATCACGCCCTGGACATCAAGGGCAAATAAAAAACCAACAAGGGGATCTTCTCGTTCGGTATCTAGTGCAGTTGGCATAATTACCTCCTAGTATTTCAAATTGATTGATTTAAACTTTTACCTGGCAAGATTGGTTCAATCTTCAAAATTGAACCAATCTAAAAACTCGATCAACCGGGGCCGGCCCATTGGCTGATCCGGAAGATCACGAATTCAGCCGGTTTGACCGGGCACATACCGATTTCGATGAACAGTTGGCCCAGATCGCGGGTGGCCGGCGGGTTCAGCTCGGCGTCGCAGCGGACATAGAAGGCCTGGTCCGGCGTGGTGCCGAACAGGGCGCCTTGGGCCCAAACCGTGCTCAAGAAGGCGCCCACATCGCGCCGGATGCGGCCCCAAAGCATCGGTTCGTTGGGTTCAAAGACGATCCACTGAGTGCCCCGCTCGATCGATTTTTCAACGTAGTTGAACAAGCGCCGCACGTTCAGGTAGCGCCAGGCCGGATCGCTGGTCAGCGTCCGCGCGCCCCAGACCCGCACCCCGCGACCGGGGAAGGCGCGGATGACGTTGATGCCGTTGGGGTTAAGGACGTCGTGCTCGCCCTTGCTGACATTGTAGTACAGGCCAGTGGCCCCGTTAACCACTTCATTGGCCGGCGCTTTGTGGACGCCGCGGGTGTTGTCGTTTCTGGCCCAGATGCCGGCCATGTGGCCGCACGGCGGGACAAACTTGGAGGGGTTGGTGGCCGGGTCCATGACCTTGATCCAGGGATAGTAGAGCGTGGCGTAGCTGGAGTCGTAGCCTGCCGTATCGACCCGCCACTTGTTGACCTGCTGCGGGTTCATGTTGGGCGGGGTATCCAGAATCGCCACCCGATCGCCGGCCCGTTCGCAGTGCGCAATCATCAAGGTCTGGACGGCTTTGACCAGCTCCAGATCTAGCTTTTGGCCGGGCATGGGCGTCATCAAATCGGGGATGCAGACCATGGTCACATCTTCCAGCGCTTCCAACCCTTCGATGCCTTTGCGCTCGAGGGAGTCGCCCTGGAAATCGGTGTAGTTGGCCGGCGGGATCAACTTGGTCTCGATGTTCAAGGATTGCTCTTGGGTTTTTGGCCACAGTTTAGCCAGGCTGCCGTTGCTCTCCGGCACCAGGAGATCGATAAACTGAGAGGCTTTGTTGTTTTTGTAGGTGACCCGCACCTCAGCGCCTTTGTCGGTCTGAACTTCGGTCAGGGTCACATCCCGCAGCACTTCCTTGGTTTGCCAGGCGCCAGAGGGGCCTTGCCGCTCGACGGTGACGGAGAAAAACGGGGTGCCGCCATTTTGGGAAGCCTTGGGCGCCGGCGGTTCAGGCGCCGGCTCTTTCTTGGCCTCGCCCCCGTCCTCTTTTTTGTCCTCGGCCTTGGTCTCCTTGGCCGGCACGCCATTCGATCCCGAGCCGTTCACGGGCGCGAGCAGAGCCGGACCCTCGACCTTAACCCGCAAGCGCAAGCCGTCGAAGCCGGCTTGCTTGGCTTGAACCAGCAGGTGCGGTTTGCCGTCGCTGCCAAGGAGCGGGGCTTGGGCTCGAGGGATGGTTTTGACGCTCATCACGTAGCAGCGCGAGCCACCGTTCATAAAGTAGCCGTAAACCGCGTGTGGCAAGTAGGCTCCTTCGACAAAGCCGCCGAAGCTTTCTAAATACTGGGTCCAGTTAGTGACCAATTGGGCTTGACCCAAGATCGACGTGGTGATGACTTCACCATCGATAAGTTGGCTCAATTCGGCCTTTTCGCTGAAGCCGACGAAGACCGGCATCGCGGTCCCGACCCCTTCAATCGGTTTGGGGCCGCGGTCTACTTCTTCAACATAGACCCCTGGTGACAAATATTCTGGCATTATGACCTCCTAAACTGATGAAAATTGAAATTGATTCCTAATCTATGTTGTCAACTGCTG
>CALMIS010000285.1 GCA_937864185.1 uncultured Chloroflexota bacterium | reverse complement strand
GCAAGAAAATATAGCTACCCTGCTGATAAACCAAGGCCAAATACTGGCTGCTCTGAGCCAACTGGGGGGCGCGACCGGTCAGAGGCGAAAGCTGAACATCTACCGGATCAGGGTCTTGAGCCAGAGCTACGGCGGTTGGCAGCCAGGCCAACCCCAACAGCAAGCCAGTCAGGATTAGGGTTAGTTTGGTAAGGATTCTTGTCGTCACGCTTGTCTCCGGATCTTGGGTAAACACCCAGGTGTTTCACTACAGTCGTTGTTGTCAGGATTAGGATAACATATATCAAGGTTCTGTAGTAGGGACAAAAGTCACCAAACTTAAGGGCCAAAAGTACCGGAGGTGTTGCCCTTAAGTCCCTAAAGCCACCTCCAGTTCTTTAAGAAGGAAGTTTGAGAGCGATGAGTTTTTTGAAAACTCACCGCTCTGGCTACCACTCCTACGGACTGGTTACCGTAAACAGACTCAAGGAGACTTGCTGCGGCGTGCTGTCTGTATGGACATTTTGCCGCAGAATAGTTGATGTATCGTCGAACAGGGTTTCGATCTGATCGGGCGCGAACGCGTCAACCAGGTTGTATTGGGCAAAGATCAGGTAAGGTGTACCGGACACACTGGCCGGCAGGTTGTAGAAGTTAAAGGTGCCGTCCTGTAAAGTCATCGTCTCATAGACGGTGGCGTTGTTAGGCGTGTAAGCCCAAATTTTGACATAGGGCAGTTTATTGGTTGAACCATCGCTAAAGTTCAGGGTCAGATCACCCTTGATCCGGCTGGTGATGGGATCCGGCCGCGGCTGGGTGGTACAGGGCGAGAGCGACACGTCATCGAAGTAGAACTTGTTGCCGCACCAGGGACTACAAGCGCCCTGACTGTTGCTGTTGTTGTAGAAGTAGAGGTACAGAGTCTGCTCGGCCAAATCTTCAAGGGTGCTGCGATCGATAATGGGCAGGGGCAGGCTAAACTTATCCCACCGCAACGGGTCAGTACTGGTGCCTTGAGCCACCAGAGTAGGCGTGGTGACACGGCTGGCAATAGCGTTGTTGATGCTGCTGGGATTGGTCGTCACAACGGCGTAGAACTGGTCGGCGGGTTGGTTACCCAGGGCCGTCGTCTCGACACGCCGGGCGTAACTGAGGTTAAAGCTGGTGGTGGTAGAAATAACCCAATCAGGCATGATAAAAGATTGGTAGAACCAGGGATTACCGGCATTAACCAGGAAAGTGGGGGCCAGCAATTGGTTGTCACCGGTCTGAGCGTTGCCGCTAGTAAAGGTGACGCCGTCACCCCGGTTGAGCTGCCAGTTCCGGTTGATCTGTTCAAAGCTCTGGTTCTGGATTGGATCGGAGCACAGAGTCAGGCCGGGTGGCAAGTCATCACTGGTCGGTGGGCCCTGGCCTTCGGCGCAACCGGAGGCATCTACCAAGGTAAAGTTATCCAATTGAGCCTTGCTGTTGCTATCGCTGCTATAGGGAGAATGGAACAACCCCACAAAAAGTTGGTTGCTCATACCGTCAACCGTAGCTTCGGCAAAAGGCTGAGCCGGCCACCAATCTTTCCAAGCCTGCCGGTTTGTGGTTGGAGGCAACTCATTGCTTTCTTTAAAGTAGAAGTTGAATTGATTAGTCCCAGACACCCGCTCGATCCGGAGCCAAACCGACGTACCCAGGGTAAAATCGTCGTAGATACCGCCATTAAAGTCACTGGGGTCACTAGGGTTAACCGGATTGGCAAAAGTCATCCCACCGCCATCTCGATAAGCCGGCTGGACCCGGTACTTGGTACTGCCACTTCCGTCGCGGGCTAGACTAAAAGCAACCCGTGGGCTGGTGGTTGAGTCAATCGAGTTTCGAAGTTCAATCCCAGCTTTGGAATTACTACCGTTCCGATCGATGCTAATGATCTGCACAGCCACGTTAAAGTCCTGGCTGGTTTGGATTGTAGAGGTTAGATAGTGATATAGTTCGCCACCGCTAGTGTCATTGCTCTGCCAGTTATTAGTCCCATTGTTTTGCAACTGCAGCCGGTTGCTCACGATCGACACACCACTGCCGCCTGTAGCGTCGCCGTAACGCTTGGTCTGCCAACCGATAGGCAGGCTGTTAAACGGCTCAACCCGAGGCGGAGTCGAACAGCGCACTTCGGTGGTGTTGGTCAGGACGTTGTTGGGGTTAGCGACCTGATTGGACAATTCGCCTTCCAGGACATAGTTGCTGGTATCGGCAAAGCCGTGAACTTTCTGCGGGCCATACTCTCCGGCAAAAAAAGTATCCGTAATGGTAAAGCTGAAGCTGTCACCGGCCTGGCCGTAGGGGGCCAGGGAACTCTCCCAGTGCTTGACATCGCCGGGGAAGTTAAAGCCTTTGTAGTAAGAGGGATCAATGGGGGTCGGGTTGAAGTACAGGTCGGTATCGAACCAGCCCTGGATCGGCACGGTATTGACGTTTTGCACGGTAATGGTGACCGGCATGTAGCTATTTATGGCCACATTGTCAGCCGCAGGAACATCGACAGTCGTAACCTGCAGGTCGGCGCCGCGCAAGGTTAGCCCGGTGGAAGCTACTTTGTCCGGAGAAGCATCCAGCGTCTCAGAGAAGAGATCCAGAAGCACCCCGTAGTTGGCCGGAACATTAAAATCGGCCGGCAAATTGGCCAGGTTGTAGGTAAAACGGGCCTTACCGTCGCTGTCCGTAACCAGTTCAATGAGAGTGTTATTTTCCAGTTTAATGCGATAGCCGGTGCTGGGGCGATGGTTGCCTAGCTCGATGGTGATGGTTTGGTTGGGCAAAACAGTTTCGCCTTCCAGAACTTGGATATAAGGCACACTGGCCACGGAAATTTCCAACTCGGCCTGTTCAGCATCCGTGCTATCCAGGAAAGACTCTATCAGGTAGGTGCCATTATTCGCCGTTTTAGAGATACGGTAGGGCACCGTGGCAAAACCACAATCGTTGGTGTTAAAGGTGTTACCGGGATTACTGGTGGAGACTTGCTCGTTGATTGGCCGGGGGCTTTGACTCAACGGGCCCTGGAAGTTCAAGTAGTGGGCCTGTTCCAGCGGATGCAAGTGAACCTCGATATTGACCAGCGAGCCGGCCGGCCAGCGATTACCGCCGTTGACGGCCACATAAGGGGCCGTCGGCGCCACAAACTCAAGGTTTTGCTGTTGAGCAAGGGTTGGGGTAGTGGCACCGGCCGGCACCGAAATAATATCGTAGAAGCCGTCCTCCCAACCCTGGGCCGAGCCACAACTGGTGGGAATCCGCCACGAAACCGGATAAGGAGTGTCCCCAAAATCGTTCGTGGCCACCGTCTGGCCTAACCGGAGGGGATTGACCAGGTTACCGCCTTTGATATAAACATCATAGAAGACTCCGGGAGCGTGAGCCAGTAGATTAACTTTCAGCTCCGTCCCCTGGCGGAAGGGCGGCGTTGCGCCGACAACCTCGAGCGCCGGTTGGTTAATCATTATATCCAAAGGCTGGGAATAAAGCGTTCCATCACTCTTAAGAGAGCGAATAAAACACTTGTTGCCGCTCTTGATGGAACAGTTGCCGGCGCCATCGTCGTTAACAGTCCAGGCCACCGGTCCTGAGGTAGCCGACACACCGGTAGCAATGGTTTTAATCTTGCTGCCATTGCTGTCATAGAGGGCCAATTCAAACGGTTGATCCGGTGTCTGGTGGGCAATCAGCCGGATTTCAACCGGCGCGCCGACCGGGTAACGGCCGCCTCCGTCGACAAACTGCAGCGCGGGATTATTGCTGGAGATGATCTCAACCAGGTTCTCGGCGCTAGCTACCTCTTCGCCGGTACTAACTTTCTGAGAATAAAGCTCGTATTCACCGGGGGGGATCAAGGCGGTGGCCCCAAGGGAGTCTTTGGCTAAGGCCAAATCGCAAGCAAATTCGGCAAAACCGTTACCATCCACGGCCTTGTTGGCACAGATCTTAAACTTGACCCCACCGTCACCGCCCAGGTAGATGTCAAAAGGGCCACCACTGTGGCGTTCCAGCCGGACCGTAAAGTCAGGCATAATCTGTTCGATTTGGGTATAGCCGGACACCGAGGCAATGACGCCGGTACTACCGGGCAGCTCGCCACCGGGATCAACATCACCACCGCCGACGTTGGAGGGAATAGGCGGAGGCGGCTCGATGCCGATGCTAGCGTCCAGGCCTTCGTTCTGTAGCTGCGAAGCGCCCTGTAAGGTCAAGAAGTTGCCGCCCATCAATAAATCAAAAACGGGGGTAAGCATCTGGACGTTGTAGAAGGTTTGCACTTGAACGTTCAAGCCCTGGTCACCGGGGTAGTTCTGGACTACATCAATGCTGTTATCTACCTCGTCGCGCCGCTGGCCAACCACCAGGACCCCAAAGGCACCGGGCGTAGTGTTGCGGCAGTTAACATAGTTGGTGTCTAGCAAGCATTCTTCGGTGGGAACAAGGGTATTACCCCGGCGGAGGGCCACCTGTTTGATAGCATCAACCCGATCCTCCGGATCACACAGCCAGGGCTGGACCCCGGTGCTGATCGGGTCGGGTTCGACGATGCCGGGCAAGCCTTCACAGATTTCGATGACATCCATGTTGGGCGTGCCGTCATCGTTCTGAAAGGGGGTGTTGCTGTCAATAAAGGGCCGGCCGGTAACGGCGTAGCGCGTAGCCTCGCGCGCCGCGGTTTGGACGGTGATGTAGGCCCAAATGACCCGCGCCCCCTCGATGATGCCCAGCAGTAACAAGAGCAGCAGGGGAAGAACGAGGGCGAATTCAGTAAGACCTTGACCTTTTTGTTTTCGTCTCACAGCAGAACTCCTTGTACAGCTTTCGCTAAGGATCAACTCCCGCGGTTTGAACAGAGCAGCGCGTCCAAACGGAGTGATGGCCAGGCGTTAAACCCTTAACGCTTATCGCTATGTTGTTTCATGTATCTAGTCTGAAACCGGTCAAAAAGGTTACGGGTCGATTAGACCAGCCCCTTGAAAATCCCGCTTATACGACTTTATGAAAAGTATAGAGGCGACTCACCCACCGGGTCAACGTGACCAAAAGGCTATTGAGCCTGATAGTAACGCTCGTAATCGCCAATCAGCAGATATAGCGGCGGCTCATCCTCTTCGATCTGGGGGAAGCGGCCGATGGGGTCCAGGAAACAGTTATCGTTCGCATCATCGTTGACCTTGGAGACCTCGCCGACCAGCACCCGGCTGTCAACGCCCCAGAACTTGTGATACAGCCCGGTCGGCAAGGTGATGCTCTCGCCGGTCTCGAGCAGCACCGTAGCCCCGGCCTTGAGCGTCCGCTGCACGCCATCGAGGCTGACGGTGATGTCGGTCTCGGCCAACTTTTCATCGGCCGTGGAGTTATAGAGCTGAAGGGCCAGCCGCCCGCCGCCGCGATTGATGATGTCCTCGGTTTTGTGCCAGTGGAAGTGCATGGGCGTCACCTGATCGACGTCAACGATCAGCACTTTCTCCGCATAAGTCTTGCCCTGGCCGGTGCGCAAATTCTCGGGGCTGCCGTTGCGAATGGTAAAGAGAAACAGGCCAAAATTCCGGTAATCGCCCTGGCCAAAATCGGTGATGTCCCAGCCGAGCTTATTCTCCACGATCTCGCGCACTTCAGGCCCCCGGCGACGCCACTCCTCCGGCGTCCAGTAGGCAAAGGGCGGCAAGTAGAAGCCATGGGCCTTCATAAAGGCATCGGCTTCTTGCATAATAGCGTTCACTTCCGAGCGTTTCATTGAGCATTCTCCTCTTGAAAAATTTTAAAGCCTTCCTGGATTGTATCGAAGCCGGTTGAGAAGGACAAGAAGGAAATTTCGTAATCAAGCGCGGCCTGAGCTTGTAGAAGGGCTGAACTTGTCGAAGGCTGTTGGTTTCGAAGGCCGTTGGTTTCGGCAGGCTCAACCAACGCCACGCGGCCTAAGCTTGCCGAAGGCGGTTGGTTTCGACAGGCTCAACCAACGCCACGCGGCTAAAGAAGGACAAGAGCCTACCCGGTTGGGGTAGGCTCTCTGATGCTATCTAAATAGGTCTGTTAAAACTGTTACTACCAGTTAATTGTGATACTCGTTCCGTTGCTGTCCCCATCCGCATCGCTATTACCGGCCGAATTATAAGGCAAGGTACTGTGAGTTATATTGGTCACGGTAAAGGTAAGGGAAGGAACACCCGTCCTGCTGACATTGTTGCTGGTCAGACTGCACGTGCCGCTGTTACCGGTAGTGCAGCTATGTGATTTACCATCGCTCCATGTAGCATACACCGTTGCACTCTTGACGGCAGTCTGATCCGTCCTCCGGACGGTAATCGTCACCGTTGCTTTCCATCTGCCACCTGAAACAGAGGTTTTCGTTGCCTCCAAGTCCGTCACCTGCATGACCGGCGTTGGGGTAGGCGTGTTGGTCGCCGTCGCCGTGGGGGTATTGGTCGGCGTCGACGTGGGCGTATGGGTGGATGTCGCCGTGGGCGTGTTGGTCGGCGTCGAGGTGGGGGTATGGGTTGGCGTTGACGTGGGCGTATGAGTGGCCGTCGCTGTAGGCGTATGGGTCGGCGTTGACGTGGGTGTGCTGGTCGCCGTCGCCTCGGGCGTATTGGTCGGCGTCGACGTGGAGGTGTTGGTTGGCGTTGGCCCGCCAGGAGTCGGGGTCGGCCCCGGCAAGGCCGAGGTCGAGACTCGACAATCTTCGGCCAGGCCGTTATAAGTGGCGTTTACGACCGGATTGTTGCTGGTCAGATTAATGTTGCTGCTCCCGCTCAAAATTGTGACCGAGATAAAATCAACAATGTGATAAGCGCTCACCCGATCCGGACCACTACCCAGGCTGGTGATCGAGTCGTACACCGGAATGATAATCGCTCGGCCGGCCAGTTCATCTAACTTATGACCGTAAGAGGTCCCATCGTTAACCCCGCCGTTGTTACCTTCCAGCGAGGCTACCCAGTCACCAAGACTAAGCTGAGTATCGCTTGGCTCGCTGGGGTTTCGGAAATCGTTCAGAGACATTTGGGGATAGGTCAACTCATCGGCAAGATAATCGACACTATTTTCTTCAGGATTCCAGGCCAGAAAACCCCGATCATCGGTATAAGGCGGCGAACCCGGCCCGCCGAGAATGTCCATAATCCCTCCCTCACTCGTGGCATTGACCACATCTTCATGGAGGATCAAGGGATAAGCCAAACAGACGGGCCCGGTGGTATTGACGCCGCTGGTTAGGTTGCCATCTACCGCCCCGGTGCTCCGAGCTGCTCCGATCATACGCATGACAGTGTGGGTATATAAAGGAACAGGATCGGAAAACGGATTGGAGATCAAGGGAAAGCCAAACAGTTGCGGTTCATCGTGGAACAGTTCGGTGGCGATAGCGTTGTTGGACGAAGGCACTCCGCCCTTTTTTAGGATTTCGCAGTTAAACTGATTGTTTTTTTGGGCCAAGTCGGCGGTGATGGCATCATAGTCTAGCCGGGTGGTTTTTGGACCGGTCACCGTGCTGGCCGGACCGTAGCTGGCCGTCTGGCTAATGGCTCGGCCGGGATGAATAATAAGATCATCTTTGGAAAAGGTGGCCGTGGCCGCATTGAGGAAAGTGCTACAATCGCTTACGGTGCTGCAATCTATATCGGCATCGCCGTTAGATTCTCGGCAGGGGTAGCCGGTATCCACCACCAGGTGTGAAACGATTAAAGTGGTATTACCATCGGTATTATCAAAATCCAGATTTAGCTGACCACTATTGGTGGTATCGACCCACTCATGGACTCTTTGAAAACTTTCCTCATTTTTGTCGGCCGAAAAATCCATATAACCGGGTCGCACGGCGAAGCGCGTAATTTCCCGGTTTATATTGGATAGAGTCAAGTGATTTCTCAAGGCATACCCTACCTCGAAAACACCCAGTAACATAAAGATCAAGAGGGGAGCGAAGATCATAATTTCAACCAAACTCTGCCCCTTGCTTGTAGCTGAACGCTCTCGCTTGAGCCTCCGGGTTATCCTAGTGGTAAATTTTTTCACAGTTGATTCTCCTTATAGAGATCCTACCAATGATGAACGGAGAGTTGCTTCCTATATGGACACGTTATGAAGATACAAAAAGATTTCTAATAAAACGGTTAACGCACTAAAAACTAAGGTAACTTGCAAGCAGCTTCGGTCTAGGCGTTGGAAGGTCGTGACCAAAGGGAGCCGGTGCAACGTGTCGAAAATCATCCAAGCCAGGCCGATGCCTAAACCGCTGCTGATCGTGCCAGTCAGGATCAGGCCGGGGTCGAAGGGTTGGCCCGCAGAATTGCCCAACTCTAAGGCAAGCAAGAAGCCAAGCACCAAGGCGACACTGAGTCCTCCTCCAATAATGCCCAAGACAGCAGAGACAAAATAATAAAACAGTCTTAAAAAGATATTCGTCTCAAGAATTTTTGAGTCCCCTTGGGGGGTTGTGGTCGAGAATGTTTTTGTGAAATTCATGGGCGATCTCCGTTCATAAGAATGCGCATTTGATTTTGAGTTGAGTTTGTAACGCTGCCTGGGCTTGAGGACTACACTCCCGGTGTATTTAAAGTATTCTAATTTTCGGCGCCGGTCTATAAGACCAAAAGTCGAATTGTGTATGAGTTTCGTATGAACTCTGTGAGAAAAGTGTACAATTCAAAGCTTCCCGCCATGGCAGGGAAGTAGCTCAGGTTTAAGCAGTATCTTCTTATATTTTCGGCCAAGTTAGCCCGATCTTTACTGTTGTTGAGAAAACCTCGCTGCGTCTTGCTAAGAGGTTTATTAATAACATGACATAACATAGTTATCACTTAACTTGCCTGATTACCAGTTTGAGTCTATTATAGACTAAGCTTAATCCTACATTTAGTGGGTATATACCAAAGTACTACAAGATGCAGTAGATCGCTGCATAAGGTCGCAAAACGGTCACCTCCTCGCGGGGCAGACTTTATGGTAAAACCATCTCCACCACCGGGCTCAAACCGGCGTAAGCCTCGACGGCGACAGAAGCCGCGAGTTTCCAAAACGCTCAAGCTGACCCTGATTTCGACCATTGTGCTGTTGGGCTGTGCCAACCTGGTGGCGCTGGGGGCGTTGTTAAGCTTTACTCAAGGCAGCTACTCCCCCACCGAACTGGGCCGGATCAGTTTTCTCCTGCCACAAGCCACTTCCACGCCCGCGCCCACGGCCCTACCGACCCGCGTGGTGAATGCGACCCCTACCTTTACCCCGACCGCCTCACCGACGCCAGGCAATCCGGCCTCGCCAACGCCGCCACCGCCCTCGCCGCTTGAGCCGCTGCCCGCCGCCGTCAGCCTACCGACCGCCACCTCCCTGCCGGCCGCGCCGGTCGCCCCTGCGCCGAAAATCGAGCACGTCATTATCATCAGCATCGACGGCCTGCGCCCGGATGCCCTTTTTCTGGCGGACGCACCTCAATTGGACGACCTCATCGCCCGGGGCGCTTACAGCCCGGAAGCACAGACTATCTCGATCAGCGTAACGCTGCCCAGCCACGCCTCGATGCTGAGCGGCATGCCGCCCGAGAAGCATGGCATCATTTGGGGCCTGCCCTACATCGGCTGGCCCGGCATGAACGGTCCAACGGTGTTTAGTGTCGCTCACGATGCCGGCCTAAGCACGGCCATGATCTTTGGCAAGGACAAGCTAAACTACATCGCCATTCCCAATTCGGTCGATCAGATCTTTGGCCGGGACGATGTACACGATCCCGAAATTAGAGATCAGGCCCTCGGCATTATCCGGGCCGGTTTGCCGAACGTGCTGTTTATTCACTTTCCCGATGTGGATCGTGTGGGGCACAAATATGGCTGGATGTCGGACAACCAGCTCTACGCCATCGCTTATGTCGATGGCTTAATTGGGGAGATTGTGGCTGAGTTGGCCCAGCGAGGTTACCTGGACCAGACATTACTGATCATCACCTCGGACCACGGCGGCCACGGCTTTGATCACGGCGATGACTCGCCCTTGGATCGAACTATTCCCTGGCTGGCCATTGGGCCCGGCGTGCCGGCCGGCCTGACGCTCGAGCGCCAAATCTACACCTACGATACGGCCGCCACCGCCGCCTACGCCCTCAACCTGCCGCTGCCCGAGATTTGGGATGGCCGGCCGGTTTTAGAAATTTTTCCCTAACCGGACGAGCTAAAACCAGACATATTTCCAACGCCAAGGCGCTAAGACCCAAAGACCCAAGGTTTTTCCATCACTTTCTTGCGACTTTGCCCCTTTGCGTCCTTGCGTTAAGCTCCTGACTCGACAAACAGAAGCAATCTGGTCACATCTTAAATCCCCGGCAGAGCCAACTGAAACTCCGGCCGGCGGCCGCCGAGTAACACAAACGGGGCGGCCCGGTTGGCGACGGCGCCCAAGGCCTTGAGTTGGGCCAGGTCACGCAACTGGCCGCTCCGTCGGGCCGCGATAATGGCCTCGGCCGATTTGGGGCCGATCCCGGGCACGCGCAGCAGCTCGGCCCGGCTGGCGCGGTTGATCTCCAACGGGCGTTGGCGCAGATGGGCTTCGGCCCAGATCAACTTGGGGTCGCGATCGGCCGGGAGGTAGCCCTGCGCATCAAAGGGTAACTCCTGGATTTCAAACCCGTAAAAGCGCAGCAGCCAATCGGCCTGGTAGAGGCGATGCTCCCGCAGCGAGTCGGTCTTGGGCATGTTCTCAAAAGTAGTACCGCGGATCGGGCTGAAGGCTGAGTAGTAAGCGCGCGCCAAACCGGCCTGACGATAAAGCGTCCCGGTGGTGGTCAACAGCTCCCGGTCGGTTTCGCCGGCCGGGCCGACGACGAATTGGGTGACCACGCTGGGCGGCTTGACCCACGGCCCTAATCGCTGGCGCTGCCGGTGGACCCAGTAAATCGGCGGGAGGAGCTCTTTGGCAAAGCTTTTCTTGGGAGCCAGCAACGGCAGCCGCTGCTCGTTGGCGCCTTCCAGATTGATCGACAGCCGGTCGGCCAGGCGCATGGCCCGCTCGATTTGCGCGGTTTCCGCACCGGGCATAATTTTGAGATGGACATAGCCGCTGTACTCATATTTTCGGCGCACCAGTTCCACCGTCTCGAGCATGCGGTCCATCGACTTAACCCCACCGCCGATTATGCCATTGCTCAAAAACAGTCCATCGACCAACTTTTTCCGCTGCATCTGGTCAAAGGCCGAAGCCAACTCTTCCGGCTTAAACCAGACTCGCTGAAAATTGCGGCCGGCCTGGAAGGGACAGTAGTGGCAGTTCCGCTCGCAGGCATTGGTCAGCATCGTCCGCATGACCGGAATTTTGCCCCACTGAGGATGGGTTACAAAATAGCGGCTGTGTTCGATAAATTCAGCCCGCCGCGCCTCGCGTGTTAACAATGGCGCGCCGTCACATTCCAGGGCCGCCGCCTGCCCCAGGGTTTTAACCTTCTGCTCCAGGTCCATACCGGATATTTTACGAACAAATGTTCCTCTGGTCAAATCTCAGCGACCATACTTTCTCCATTTTGCTGACATTACATAAACCAGCTTGGCATAATCTAAGACTCCTGTTATAATGGAAAAAGTGGGTAACCTTAAAATTTAGGTGTAATTCACGTGACTTATGGCCAGCATAGAGGCGAGGCATCTCGGACAGATAATAAAGTAAATTGATCCTGCACCGAGCTGCCTCGCTTTTTCAATCCATTTGGCAGAAATTATAAAAATTTAGTTTAATGGAGGGGAAGTTATGAGCCAATCTGACGAACAAAATAATCGAAAGGGTAGCGGGGGCACCATTCTCTATCTTCGGATCGAGATTATGGTCTTGATCACGGTAGTGATTTTGGTGCTACTCCCACTCATTGGGCGTAGCTGTGGAGTCGGCGCCGGGCGAGAACCCGTAGCCGATGATACCAGCCGCTCAGCGGCGATCGCGTTGGAAGAGTCCGGCACCATTGAGGCCGCGCAAGCCACTGACACGCTGGCAGCCCCGGCGGAGGGCGAACAGGCGGCGGCTGCGACTGAAGAGACCGCCGCAGAGGTGGCAGCCACCGACGAGACTACGGCAGCCACCGAAGAAACGCTGACCGGCGCTGAGCCGACCGGCGAAAGTGCCGAAGCCGCCGCAACCGAAGAGACCGCCGCAGCAGACGCGGCCGCGACCGAAGAAGCCGGTGCTATGGCCACGGATGAAGCTATGGCCGAAGGGCCGATCGATCTCAGTACGGCCGATTTGGCTGCCAACACCCTGAGTTTGAATGGCACCGGTACCGCCGGGAACACCGTTGAGGTCTACCAAGACAGCACCTTGCTCGGTCAGGCCCCCGTGGCCGAAGACGGCACCTGGTCATTCAGCCAAGAGTTGGCCCTCAGCCCAGGCACCTACAATGTTCAAATGCGCGAACTTGATGCCGAAGGCCAGACCGTAGCCGAGGTCAACCGCGAACTGATCATCCGTGAGGCCGCCGTCTCCGATGTCGACGTTGATCAGGCCAGTTTGGAAGAACCCAGTGAACTGCCGGCGCCAACCCTGATCGTGGCCGAAAGTCCGGACGTGCCGGGCGATCTCGTGCTCAGTGGCCAGGCTGAACCCGACTCCGAGGTGCAAATTGTAGCCAACGGTCAGGTGCTCGACACGGCGACAACCGACTCGGCCGGAGCCTGGACCTATACCACCCAACTGCCGGTTGGCGATTATGAATTTGTCGTGGTGGCTGCCTCTGGCTTGACTGCCGGTTTAACCTCCAACAATGAAGCCATCACCGTGAGCGAAGAAGGCATCGCTATTGCTCAGGCGACGACCGAACCCACCGGTGAAGCAACCACCGAAGCCACGGTTGAAGCCACGATTGAAGCCACGATTGAAGCCACGGTTGAGGTAACCGAAGAAGCCACCGTGGAGCCAACCGTCGAAACCACGGTCGAAGCCACGGCTGAAGTCACAGTCGAAGCCACTGAAGAAGCCGCTGCTGAACCTACCGTCGAAGCCACGACAGAACCGACCGTCGAACCGACGCAAGAAGCGACGGTCGAGCCAACCGTCGAAGCTACGGCCGAACCGACGCAAGAACCGACAGCGGAACCCACGACCGAACCAACCCAGGAACCGACTGTTGAACCAACCGTCGAGCCCACGGCTGAACCCACCGTTGAGGCCACCGGCGAACCCACGGTCGAGCCAACCGCCGAACCCACCGCCGAACCCACGGTCGAGCCGACCAGCGAACCCACCGCCGAACCCACGGTCGAGCCGACCAGCGAACCCGCGCCTCAACCGCCGTTTATCTTTAGGCCGCAACCGCCTGTCCCTGTCTTCAGATATCACGGCCCGGCCGCGCCGCGCTTCTACCGGCCTTACTTCCCGCCGCGCTACTACTGGACCCCCCACCATCGCTACATCCCACGCTGTAACTGCTTTATCCGCCCGCCCTGGTGGCGACCGCACCCACCCTTTAATTTTTATCGGTAAATCAAAAGAGCCGGGGCCCAATGCCCCGGCTCTTTTTTGAGTCAACGTATCCCCTTACAATATTCTAGAGTGACGCAGTCTTAGAAGTTATTTAAAAAAGTTCAGAAGCCCAACGATGAACCCAGTTGTTCGAATAACCTCACCCTGAAGCGAAGACCACTGGTTTCGACAAGCTAAACCGACGGCCCGGTAAGAAGTGAAGGCCGCTGGTTTCGACAAGTTCAACCGGCGGCCCTGTAAAATGTTACGAACCAACCAAACTACTGTTACTCCGCCTCTAACACCAATGTCAAAGGCACCGATGAGACAGTTACGCCGCCGGCCTCGTTCAACTTATTGACCACCAACTCATGCTCACCGGGCAGCATCACCGTCCCAATGAACTCCCAGCGACCATTTTCGTCAACCGTCGTGGTCCCCAGCGATTGGTTGTCAACCACAATCTCGAGTTCACTGCCGGGCATGCCGCGCCCACGAAAGACCAGTGGCTGGCCGGCGATCAAGCGCTCGGTCACGATCTCGGAAGTTTCCGCTGTGGGGCTCTCCGCCTCCTCACTATCAGCCGGAAGGGTGGCCGGCAACGTCCCGGTTAATGACCACTGACCATCGGCCGTGATGGTGGTGCTGGTCAAAACCTGACCGTCCAACACAATCTCCACCTGCTGGCCCGGGTCACCGGAGCCGGACAGAGAGAAGCTGTCCAGAGCCAGTTCGGCCGGCTGGTCCGCTGTTCCTTGCCCCACAAACGGCAGCATCACTCGCTTATTATCTTCACTAAAAGACAAGGTGACCGGATATTCAGCGGTAATGATCTCACCTAGATCGTTCAAACCGCGCAGGGTGACCTCATACTCACCCGCCTCGGTGATGGGCGCGGTATACGACCAGCGTCCTTCGTTATCGACCGGCGTCGTGCCGATGACCTCCTGGTCGACAGCGATCTCGACGATGGTACCGGGCTGGCTGGTACCGGATAGGGTCAGCCCGGTCCCGTTGGTGACCTGGCTCGGCGGGTTAAGCGCTAAGGAACCGCTCTCGGTCTGGGTCTCCGTTACCTCGCTCGTCGCTACCACCACTGCTTCGACCGTCGGTTCAGTCGCGGCTGGTGTCTCAGTAGTGACAGTTGTCGCTTCGGTCGCGCTCAAAGTCTCGGTCTCCTCAATGGCCGAGGTGACCGGCAGGGGCGCCACCTGGACCGACTCGGAGACGCCCAGGATCGTGCCCGTTTCACCGAGCGCGGTGGCGGTCACTTCGTGCTCACCCGGCTCGACCGCCACTTCAAAAGCCCAGGTGCCGGTCGCGTCCGCTTGAGTCTCCCCGACGGTTTCACCATCCACGGCCACTTGCAGGTTTCCACCCGGCTGGGCTCGACCCGCCAACAGAAGTTGTCCATCCGGAGATAAATTAAAGACGTCCACCGTCGGCGCGCTAAAGCCGGTCGGAGCGCTTTGCTCAGCCGTCGCTTCAATCGGCGCGGCCTGGATCTCCGCCGTAGCGCCTCGCTCACCGGTCTGGGCCACATCAAAATCTCGCGTTGGCTGGCTGCCGGTGTACAACGCCACGAACAAAATTACCAGCAGGATAAACAGCACGGCTAACTTGCCAATATCGTACCGTTTGACCTGCCCTTCGGTGCGGTGACGTATCATCGCTTGTTTCTCCTTGTCAAGGCTTTATTCCGCCACCACCGTGCGAGTCTCAGCCAGTTCTGCTTCCAAGTCGGCAATACGAGCCTCGGCCTCGGCCAGCGGCTCTTCCAACGGGTTTCTGCCGGTCCGCCAAAAGAAGATATCGATCACCCATTCGATCACCCAACCGATGATTAAGCCAATTACCAGGCCTACTGCAAATGTCATGATGCCCCTCCGTTCTATTCTTCACGCTTGTTAACTTATACTTACCTCACACCGTCACCGGCGACCGCCGGCGCTGGCGTAGCGAGGCCTGCCGGTAGAGGGCGTAGGCATAATCGGTTTGGCCTCGCTGTTCATATAAATTTCCTAAGCTGTTGTACGGCCACATATAATCAGGATCAAGGGCGATGGCTTGCTCGTAGGCAGCAATAGCCTCTTGCTCCCGGCCCAAGGTCACATAGACATCCCCCAGATTGTTCCAGGAGACGGCCCGATCTTGGTCATTGGTGTGGCGATCCATGACCATTCGGTAAGTCTCAATGGCCTGCTCGTACTCCCGCAACTGTTCGTAGACCAGACCCAGGTTGTTGTAGGGCCAGGCATAATCCGGATCGAGGGCGATGGCCTGTTGATAAGCCTCAACCGCCTGATTGTACTCACCCAACAGACTATGAATATCGCCCAGGCTGTTCCAGGGCAGAGCAAACTGAGGATTGGCTTGGACCGCTTGCCGGAAGGCCTGGACCGCTTCGGGGTAGCGAGCCAGGTCTTGGTACAAATTCCCCAGGCTATCCAGCGAGATAGCCCGGTCGGCCTCGATCCGATGATTTTGGATGGCCTGCCGGTAGAGGCTAATAGCCTGATCGAAGGCCTGGCGACGCTCCAGCAGCAAGGCCAGGTGGTGGTAAGGCCAGGCATCGCCGGGGTTGAGCGCAATCGCCCGGCGAAAAGCGTCGATGGCCTCGTCGTCGCGTCCCAGACCGGCCAGGATATTGGCCATACTGTACCAGGGCGCGGCGTAAGTCGGGTCTAGCGCCGCCGCCTGCCGGTAAGCCTCCAGGGCTCGCTCGGGCTGGCTGGTCAAGCGATAAACCCCGCCCAACCGATCCCACAAAGTGGCCTGCTGCCCGGCCTCGGCATGGCGCTCGATAGCCTGAGCGTAGGCTTGCACAGCCAGCTCATAATCGGCCCGCTCTTCATACAGTAGACCCAGATTGTGATACGGCCAGGCATAATTTGGATCGAGCTGAATCGCACGCCGGTAAGCCTGAATTGCCTCGCCCGGCTGCTCGAGCCGGCGATAAGCATCGCCCAGGTGGCTCCAGGCCACCACGTATTGGGGATCGTACCGGACGGCCTCGCGGAAAGCCGCCGCCGCCTCAGCCGGCTGGTTGAGTTTGAGTTGCGCTTCACCTAGGCTGTGCCAGGGTAAGGCATAGGCCTGATTCAGCTTGATGGCCCGCCGGTAAGCTTCGATGGCCTCAGCCGGCCGATCAAGCAGGGCCAGGATATTGCCCAGATTGTTCCAGGAGACGGCCTGCGCGGCAGAGTCGGCCGGCGTGTAACGCTCGATGGACCGGCGCAGCATGGCCTCGGCCTGAGCCAACCGGCCCTGCTGCCGGTAGATAAAGCCCAGGTTATGGTACGGCCACGGCTGGCCCGGCTCAAATTGGATCGCCTGGTCATAAGCATGCAGCGCCCGCTCAAACTGCTGCCGGTCGCGGTAAATGTGACCCAGATTCAGCCAGGAGGCGGCCCGGTCGGAATCAAAGGTCGGTCCGGCCGGATAGCGCTCGAGCGCCTGCCGGTAATAAGTGACCGCCTGTTCAAAATCGCCCTGGTTCTGAGCGATCACGCCCAGCTTGTGATACGGCCAGGCATAGTCCGGCTCCAGCTCAACCGAGCGCCGGTACGCTTCGGCCAGACCCTCCGTCCGGCCCTGGGCTTGATAAACATCGCCCAGGCCGTTCCAGGGGCGACCGAAGGTCGGGTCCAGATCGATGGCCTGCCGGTACGCCGCAATCGCCTCGTCGTATTCCCGGCGACCGTAGTGGAGGCGGCCAAGATCGTTCCAGGCCAGAGCCAGCGCCGGCTTGTCTCGATACTGGCCAATCGCCTGCTGGATCTGCTCCAGGGCCGACTCGCTGTCATCCAGCGCCTCAAAAACGAGCCCGAGTTCGCGGTAGGCAGCGGGCTGGTCAGGATCGAGCCGGATAGCTTGTTGGTAGGCCAACTTGGCCCCCTCGTACCGGCCCAACCCCCGATAGACGCCGCCGAGATTGTACCAGGGCAGGGCGTACTCCGCGTCCAGTTCGGTGGCCTGCTGGTAAGCCGGAATGGCCTCATCCCAGCGCTCGGTCGCGCGATAGACGTCGCCCAACCGGTTCCAATCGACGGCTTGATCGTGGCTAAACTCTTTCTGGCGCGGGTAACGCTCGAGGGCCTGCTTGAACGCGGTTTCGGCCGGCTCGTACTGGCCTTGACCACTGTAGATCACGCCCAAGCCGCTGTAGGCCCACGGTTCGGCCCGGTCAAACTCGATCGCCTGCCGGTAAGCCGCAATCGCCTGGGGCCACTGCTTGACCGCCCGGTAGCTGTTGCCCAGGCCGCTCCAGGCCAGCGACAGCTTGTGCTTCTCCTCAGGCGGATAATGCCGAATGGCCTGTTGGTAGAGGACGATGGCCGGCTGGGGCCGATCGAGGGTCTCATTGATCAAGCCCAGGCTGTAGTAAGCCGCGGCATCGGCCGGGTTGAGAGCCACCGTTCGCTCATAGGCCTCGGTCGCCTCATCGTAGCGGCCCAAGGCCAGGTAGGCGTTGCCGAGGCCGCGCCAGGCTTCAGTCCGCTCCGGCTCGAGCGCCACCGCCCGGCGAAAAGCCGTCAGCGCTTCTCGATAGTTTTCCTGAGCCGCCTGAAGTTCGCCCAGGTTGTGCCAGGCCTCGACAAAGGCCGGCCACAGCTCGATCGCCTGCCCGTAGGATTGAATGGCCGCTTCATTATAAGACAGGGCCTGCTGGCAGCGCGCCCGGTGGAAGTAGGCCCGGGCTTTGGCCTCCACCTCCAGCCCGGCCCGGACAAAAGGCGAGAGCCGGCCATACTGGGCTTCGATGTCGTCCGGATAGCGCTCCAGGGCCTGCTGGTACGCGCCGATCGCCGCCGCCGGATCACCCTCCGCCTCAAGAATCAGGCCTCGACCGGAGAAAGGCCGAGGGTCACTGTCATCGAGATCGATCGCCTGCTGGTAGGCCGCCTTGGCCTCCGTCGCTTTGTCTTGAACCCTAAGAATGTCACCCAACCCGATCCACGGAGCGACCAGGGTTGGATCAAAGCGCCCGGCCTGCTGGTAGGCTTCCGCCGCCGGCTCCAACCGGTTGAGCGCGTGCAGGGCTTGACCTAAGCCCGTCCAGGCCCGCCCCAGCGCATCGGGGTCGGCCAGCCGCTTGATGGCCTGGCGATAGTAGGTCGCGGCGGTGTCGTACTCGGCTCGGCGGGCGTGGATCCCGCCCAGGCTGGCGTAAGGCTCCGCCGGCTGCGGGTCCAGGGCAATCGCCTGGCGGAAGGCCAGGGCGGCCTCACTGAGTTGATCCAAGGCTAAGCGGGCTTCGCCGAGCCGGTTGTAGGCCCGGCTCTTGGGTTGGTCGTAAGTGTAGCGCTCGATGGCCTGCTCAAACCAATCGGCCGCCACCTCAAACCGCTGGCGCCCGGCTGCGATCTGACCCAGACCATCGTAGGGGCGGGCGTCGTTAGGGGCCAGCTTAATGGCCTGTTGGTAAGCGGTGCTGGCGTCGGCAAAGCGCTCGAGTTGAAACTGCATCTCGCCGGTGAAGATCCACAGCTCCGGATTATCCGCCCCGCGAGCGGCCGCTTCTTGATAAGCCTTTAGCGCCGCGGCGGCGTCCCCCAGCCGGCGCTGGGTGTCGGCCAGGGCCTGCCAGGTGACGGCGGCATCCTCGTCCCGGCGATGGCGCTCCAGGGCCAGGCGGTAGTTGGCAGCCGCCTGGCTGTCGTCTCCCAACCGAAAATAAGCCGTGCCTAAATTGTGGTAAGCCCAGGCGTAATCGGGATCAAGCTGGGTGGCTCGCTCGTAAACCTGGCTGGCCTGGCCATAATCGCCCAGCTTGAGATAGATATCGCCCATATTGTTCCAGGCGACGGCGGCCGGTTGGGGATCGACGTAGCGCTCGGCGGCTTGCCGGTAAAAATCGAGCGCGGTCTCATACTCGGCCTGCCGCCCGTAAATCAGGCCGAGTTGATTGTAAGCCCACGGCGCTTGCGGCTCCAGCGCGATAACGCGGCGGTAAGCCTCAATCGCTTCATTATATTCCCGGCGGCGCGTGTAGATATCGCCCAGGCTTTCCCAGGCCTCGGCCAGAGCAGGATCGGCCTCAACCGCCTGCAGGAAGGCGCGCTGGGCCGGCTCGGTGTGGTTGCGGAGCAGGTGAATCTCGCCGATGCTGTTCCAGGCCGTGGCCAACCGCGGATGGCGGGCAGTCGCCCGGCTGTAGGCATCGAGCGCCTCCGGCCAGCGCTCCTGAGCCCGATAAATATCGCCGATGGCTTCCCAGGCCGTGGCCTGGTCGGGCTCGAGGGCGTGGCGATCGATGGCCTGCCGGTATTGAGCGATGGCTTCGCCGTAGCGGCGCTGGCGGGCGTAAATGGCGCCGAGTTTGTGGTAGGCCCACGGCTCGGCCGGGGCCAGACGAATGTGGCTTTGGTAGGCGGCGGCAGCTTCATCGAACCGCTCCAGGCCGGTCAGGACATTGCCCAGACCGTACCAGGGCGGGGCGTAGGTGGGGTTGAGCACCGTGGCCCAGCGGTAAGCTGAGATGGCTTCGTCCGGCTCGCCGAGCGCAGCCTGGACATCGCCAAAGCCGTCCCAAGAGCTGGCCCGGTCGGCATCGGTCTGGTGATGGTCAATCGCTTGCTGGTAGGCTTCGGCGGCCTGAGCATACTGGCCTCGTTCAGCGTAGATCTGGCCCAAGCTGTGGTAGGGCCAGGCATAAGTCGGGTCAAGTTGGACGGCGCGCTGGTAAGCGACCACGGCCTCGTCAGCCCGGTCGAGGACGTTGTAGAGATCGCCCAGGCTGTTGTAATGCCGCGCCCGCGGCTCGAGCGCGACCGCCCGCTCGTAAGCCGGCAGCGCCTCGGCCTCGCGCCCCAGAAAATCAAGGGCTGTCCCCAAATTGAACCAGGCCGAACCGTTGGCCGGGTCGAGGTCGACCGCGCGCTCGGCAGCCTGCCAGCCGGCCTCGGACGGGACCGTCTCGGTAAACGATTCCGGCCAGAGCAGACGGCTGCTGACCTCATAGAAAGCGGTTGCCAGTTGGCGCCGGAGCGCTTCGGCACCGACCGGCCGACTTTCGTCGGCCTTGAGGTACGCCGCCAGACCGGCCTCGTGCTGACCGCGCTCGACCAGCCAGTTGCCATGCATCAAATTGAGAATGCTCAGGTGCAGCGGCTCTAGATCCGGCACCTCGAGCAAGCTTTGCAGCATCGCCCCAACCGCCCGGCCCGGTTCATCACGGCTCCAATCGACATCCTGCATGCCCACCTGCATGCGCCGCAAGAGATCGGCGTAGGTGCGGCTGAAAACGGAAGCCCGGTCGGCCAGAAATTCGCCGGTCTGCAGCAGCAGACCGCTGGCAAAGGCCCGATCAAAACCCAAGCCTTCGATAAAGCGAGGCAGCAGGAAAAGCACGGCTTCATCGGGGTTAGCCCACAGCAGCGCGTTCAGCAGATCGCGGGTGGCCCGCTGCCAGACGCTGCTGCGCACCCGCCGGAGGGGATCTTCAAGCTGCTGATCCAAGCTCTCCCACCGGGGTCGATAGTGGCCAACGGCCCGCCCGGCCAACTGGCGCCGCGTTTCGGTCTCGTAACCGGTGGTGCGAAGCTGGTGGCGGACAAAATCGTAGACGGCATCGTGCAGTCCGTCCGGCAAGACAAAAGCATAACGGCTGCGCAGGTTCCCAATTTGAGCGCGGGCGGTCTGCCCGGCGGGCAAAGCCCAGAGAGTGCTCAGCGCGGCTTCGTCAGCCCCTTTGCGGAGCAAGGCCATCGCCTGGACTTGCTCCAGATCGGCCGGATTGGTCAAGCAGTAGCGTAGGAAGCGCTCGGTGATCTGATCGAGGCGCTCGCTGGCGATGATGCCCCGCTCTTCCAGGGCGAACTCGCGGAGAAAAGCCTCGCGCCCCAGCGAGAAGAGCGCATCGACCACCATCTCGACCACAAGCGGCACCCCGCTGGAGGTAGCCTTAACCGCTTCAATCAACTCCCCATCGACGCTCACCTCAAGGTAGCGGCGCTCAGCCTCAACTTCAATATAATCGCGCAGATCCGCGTCCCCAAAGACGCTTAAATCCCACACAATCGGCGGATTCTCGTTGAGCAGATCGCGATAACCTTTGTAAATCCGCTCCTGCCCATTAATCTCGACCACGCGCTCATCAGCCAGATTATAGCGCCCGGTCAGCAGCCAGATGATCGGGGCACGATCGCTAGGCAAAACCAGGCAGTCCCGGATGAACGGTTCAAGGGGAACGATGATCTCCAGATTGTCCAACCCGATCACGATCGGTCGTTGGCTGACCAGGCGATAAAGAGCGCCGATCAGGGGTTCAGCCAGGGCGGCGGGCGGGTTGCGGAAGAGGGCCGTTTCGACGGGCGTGATTTGGCCGTCGCTCTGCATCTTCTCCAGCAGCAGGTCGTAAGCCCGGTCGAGCGTAGCCGCTCCTCGGCCCTGTACCTCCGCGCCGACCGCGTGCGTATGAGCCAGCGAGCTCTCCGCGAAGGAGCGGTAGCCAACCTCCGGCTCGTCTCTGGCGACCAACCCCGCCGCCAAATCAAGCAGCTTGTCCCACGCATCCCGGTGCTCAAATTGGTAGCGCGCCACCCGCTCCACCAGCAGCGGCAAGTCCGCTTTAGTCTGTTGGTAAGCCTTCAATTCGGCCTCGTAGCCGGCGTCGGCCAACTGAGCGTGCAGCCGCTCCAGCAAGTGGATCGGTTCCAGCACCGGCGCGCCCAAGGAGACATCGTCATACAGGGTCAAAATGGGCGGATCGTGCGGCATCTCCCGGGCCAAACTAAGGCAGTGGCGAGTCAGCCAGCTCTTGCCCATCCCGCCGATGCCGTGCAGCAAAAAGATCGAGGCATACGACTCGTCCCGCGGGCCCTGGAACGGATCAAAGGTAGGACCCAAATCCTGCGCGGCTCGCTGCCAACGGCGATGGTGATCGAGCAGGCCGGTCAACACAACCATAAACTGCCTTTGTTCCTGCACCCGGCCGATAAAGCTGGCTCGAGGCTGAATAGGATGGGTTGGACTGACAAGCATTTGGCTCATACTTAATAATATATCATACAAGAGGCTTTTCGTAAATTTTCTTATGTAAATCAGCCGGGCGGAACCTAATAAAGTTCTTACTATTATCCCATTGGTTTCTGGAGGATTTGTGATACAATGGTACTGGAGTCAGTCCTTACATCCCAAATTTCTTTAAACATCTAAAGCTGTTTTCGCTTGGCTCTGACGCTGCCATATTAGGAGATCTGTCGATGCCCAAAATTCTAATTATTGAAGATAGGCGGGAAAACATCGTCTTCATTGTGAACAACATTCTCAAGCCCAAGGGGTACGATGTCATCACCGCGATGGACGGCCGGACCGGCTTGGAGAAAGTCGAACGAGAGTCGCCAGACCTGATCATCACCGATTTGAAGTTGCCGAAGATGAACGGCCTGGACGTCCTCGAAAAGCTGCGAGAGAAGGGCATTTGGACGCCGGCCATTGTCATGACATTTCACGGCACGGAAGAGACTGCGGTCAGAGCCCTCCGGCTGGGTGCTCGAGATTATCTGATTAAGCCGTTTACGTTTGAGGAGATGGAAGCAGCTTTGGAACGTGCGTTCCAGGTTTCGCCGGCCGCCGGCGGGGATATGGAGGCGCTCAAAGCCCAGGCCAAGATTAAATCCCTGGAAGAGCAGCTAGATCAGATGAAAGAGCTGCTGCGCCAACGCGATCACACCTTGGCCCAACTCCGCCAAGCCGACGACGGCAACGGTACAGGTGAGAGTGAAGACGTGACCAAGTGGGAGCAAGAGAATCTCCGTCTTAACCGCATGTTGGCTCAAGCTAAAGTGGCTTACACTCGTACCGAGAGCCGGGCCAGTGCATTGGAAGAGGCCTTGACCGCTCAAAAAACCCAAACAGCCAAATATCATAAGGAAGCGCGCCGGCTAGCCAACGAACTGCGCAACCTATCTGAAGCGATGCGTTTGATGGCTCAGGATATGGAGCAGCAGATGGGGCGGACCGTCACCGGGCTGCTGCCGACGCGGCGGTAGGTGCTCAAAAAATCGCGTACCGCTGGTTTCGACAGGCTCAACCAACGGCCTCGAATAGGCTAAGGCTTTATCCACCAGAATATTGAAAAAATACAAGCACCGGAGTGAAAAAGTGAACTTTTTCACTCCGTTTTTTTTACGGCTCAGCAGTTGACTCGCCGGTAGGCTCAACGGTGGTTTCAGCGGTAGGCGTTGGAGTCCTGGTCACGCGAGAGAGCGGGCGGGTAGCCGTGGGCTCAGGCGAACTGTCCGGCTCGGTGGTGGCTTCAGTTTCGGCCGTAGGCTCTTCGGTGGGCTGAACGGTGGGAGTCACCAAAACCGGAGTGGGGGTAGGGGTGGCACCGCTCCACAGACCAACCTCGTTTGACTGAGCCCGCTGTTCGGCAGCTTCGATCTGGGATTGGAACTCCGTATCGGGACTTTGCACATCCGCCTGAGCCAAACCCTGCTCAACCAACTCGACGTTCAACATTTCGCCATCAGCATAGACATAGCGGAGAAGGTAGCCCTCGTCATCCATTTCGGTCTGGTCGCGCACCAGCCGAACCACTTTGAGATTTGCCAGGCGCTTGTTCGTTTCCAGCGCTACGGTTCCCCACGGCTCGGTTGGGTCCGGCACCGCAATGCCCAGATAGCGAACTTGATAGGCCAGGTCAGGGGGGTCACCGTCCATCACTACGGCGATGGTGTCGCCGCTGAGGACCTCAACGACCAGACCGAGTGTTTCAGCCGGAATAGGGGTGATGGTGGCCGTCGGCGGCGGGGTCAGAACCTCGACCGGCATAACGCGCGTGCTAACGGGTGAGGGGGCTACGGTTGGCCTGGGGGTGGGCAGTTCCAGTGTCGCCTGGCCAGCACTGCCACCTGAGGCCCCGTTCGCTGGCAGGCCTTGTGTGCAACCACTCAGCAGAATCAGTAGCGAGGCCAACAGCAGCGCTGCTGCTCCAGAGCGTAATCTCACAGCAGATAATCGGTTCCGGTTCATGCGTTTGTGCATCTCGTTTAAATTTTTAACGGAGATGCATTATAACGCCGATCTAACAGGACAAGCAATTACCCGCCTTTTGTTACTGCGTGGGGAGCAGGATAAAGAACTTACTACCGGGAAGCTTCTCTTTATCGAAACCTTCACTTTCGACCCAGATACGGCCGTTGTGGGCTTCAATGATTCCTTTGGCAATAGTCAACCCTAACCCCGCACCACTGCCCATGAAGCCGCTCTTACTAGTGCTATGCAAGGCCACATCGGCTGCGGTACCGAATTTTTCAAAGATCATTTTCTGCTTCTCGCGAGCAATGCCAACGCCGGTATCCGCAACGGTCACTTCGATAAACGAGGTGTCAGGGTGATCAACATCTTTGAGGAGGCGAGCACTAAGGGTGATCCGTCCGCCGTCGGGCGTATATTTAACCGCATTGCCGACGATGCGGCTGAGGGCAGAGGTTAGCTGTTTGAAATCGCCGACAACCATCGGCAGGTCGCTAGGGATCAGGCTGGAGATATCGAGTTGGCGATGCTGTAGGGCGCTTTTTTGGTCGGCTTCGACGGCGTTGATAACGCTACGGACCGAGACCGGGCTAAAATTGGCCGTCTGGCCAGCCAGCTCAACTCGGATGACGCTGACCATATCGTTCATTACTTCTTGGAGACGTTTAACCCCGGTGTAAATGCCATCCAGGAGCTCTTTGGCACTACTATCATTTTGCACGGCCGGCAACATCTGCAGCATTTGAGCGTAGCTGTGGATAACCGTCAGCGGGGTGCGCAACTCGTGCGAGGCCACAGAAATGAAGTTGCTTTTGGCCTGTTCAAAATGGCGCAGCCGATCATAAGCTTGAGTTAATTCAGCCAGTTTGTGCTCCAGCTCTTCAATTAGATTAACGTTCTGCTCTTTGAGGTAATATTCCCGCTCGGTTAACTGTTCCGGTTCCAGGTGTTTGGCGTGCAGATGACGGGCTACCGTCTCGATTAACTCATCAAAATCGACCGGCTTACTCAGGTAGCCATCGCAGCCAATAGCCCTGGCTCGCTCGCGATCATCGCTAATGTTGCGGGCAGTGATGGCCAGAATTGGCACACTGCGGAGTTGATCATAGCCACGAATCCGTGTCACGGCAGAGAAGCCATCCAGGTCGGGCAAGTTGATATCCATTAAAATAAGATCGGGTTGAACCTTGATGGCCTTTTCAATGCCGTCCAAGGCATTAACAGCATCGATGACCTGATAACCTTCGCTCTCTAAAATCCGTCGAACGAGGTCTCGATTTTCTGGTGTGTCTTCTACGTTAAGAATAGTAGCAGACATTGTCTTAGAAACCTTGAACGCTACTTTTTGAGTTTCCAGATTGGTTCACTTTTGAAAATTGAGCCAATCTCGCCCAGAGACAAACAGAACTCAATTTTAATGTATTTCTTTCTTTTTGGTAACTTTTTAAGAAGGATATAAACGCCCGAGTGGGCTCAAGAAGGTTTTTGACTCATCGCTCAAGTCAGGCTATCCGGTTTTATGTTGCCGATTAGCACTCTTTATGGTAAGATAGTTTAATTCAATTGGTGAAATCCCTCACAAAATTAATCTCATTAAAGAGAAGGAGATCCCATAACTATGGCCGGGGTCGACGTTCCTGATATCGTTATCGGACGGCTGCCGATCTACTTGAGGGCCTTGACGCACCTTTCGGAGTCGGGACAAGAATTCACCTCTTCGCAAGAACTGGGACAAATTCTGGGGATAGGTTCGGCCCAGATTCGCAAAGACCTATCGCATTTTGGCGAGTTCGGTAAGCAAGGGACGGGGTATGAAGTCAGCTATTTACGAGACCAAATCTCTAAGATCCTCCATGTCGATCGCGATTGGTCTATGGCTCTTGTCGGTTTTGGGGATTTGGGACAGGCTATTGCTCACTATGGTGGCTTCGCTACGAAAGGATTTCACATCAAGGCTATTTTTGACAATGACCCCGAGCATGTTGGATCAATAGTCAACGACATTACGGTGAAGCACGTCGATGAACTTGAGATCTGCATCCGCAGTCAAAACATCAGAATGGCCATTATCGCCGTGCCCGCTTCCGCGGCGCAACACGTTGCCGACACGCTGATTAAAGCCAACGTCCGCGCCATCTTGAATTATGCGCCCATTACTCTAAATGTCCCCAAAAGTGTCCACGTGCAGTATATCGATCCCGTGGCTCACCTTCAAAAGATGACATACTATTTAGCTTAAGCTGTTCATTTTGTGCCAAAATCAAAAAGCCTTGCCAAGTAGCAGGGCTTTTTTGTTGGGGAAAATTTTTGTCCTAAAAGCTGGTGGTAACGTTGGTTGAGCCTGTCGAAACTAAGGACCTTAGACAAGACTCGACGTGAGTTCGTCGACGCTCAACCGCCCCCCTCGGCTTAATAATACGCCGGCAGCGTCGCCCGCTCGAGGGCTTCACGCATCTCTAACCCCCAACCGGCCCCGAGGGCAACACAAGCCTCCGGATTGTCGGCGACATAGCAAGGCACACCGATCTCTTGGGTAAGCATTGTATCGAGATTACGCAGTTGAGAGGTACCGCCGGTCATAATAATCCCCCGATCGATAATATCGGAAGCCAGTTCGGGCGGTGTTTTCTCCAAAACGCTTTTAACCACCCCGGCGATGGTCAGCAACGGCTCGCTGAGGGCTTCGGTCACTTCATCAGAATTAATGGTGATAGATTTGGGCAGACCGGCTACCTGATCTCGGCCTTTGACTTCCATCCTGAGCGGTTCATCCAACGGTAAAGCGCTGCCGATTTTAATTTTGACTTCCTCGGCCGTATGTTCCCCGATGACCAGATTATATTTGCGCCGGATGTAGTTGATAATGGCTTCATCGAGCTTCATCCCGGCCACCCGGATCGAGTCGCTGGTGACAATACCATTCATAGCGATGACAGCCGCTTCACTAGTCCCACCGCCCACATCAAGCACCATATTGCCGGTGGGCGTATCGATGGGCATACCGGCTCCGATTGCGGCGGCCAAAGGTTCGGGGATGGTGTAGGCTTCCCGCCGGGCTGCCTTTCGAGCCGCGTCTTCCACGGCCCGGCGTTCGACGCTGGTGATGCCGACCGGGGTGCTGATCATCACTTCCGGCGGAAAGAGGCGAAAGCGCCCGACCAGTCGTTCAATATAGAAATCCAGCATTTTTTCGGTCACGTAGTAGTCAGCGATGACGCCGCTGCGTAACGGGCGCACCGTTTCAATGGCGTCCGGCACTCGGCCCAGCATGGCCAACGCTTCCTGACCGATGGAGACAATCCGCTCATCTTTGAGGGAGATAGCCACCACAGAGGGCTCTTGTAAGACAATCCCTCGGCCCTTAACGTAGACCAAGATGCTGTACGTACCCAAATCGATGCCTATTTTCTTGGCAAACATGCAGTCACTCCAAATCTAGCGGGGATGTTTTTCTACCCGATTATACGCTCTGAACGTTTGTTTCTTTGAGGCGGAAACCGCCAGATTGTAAGTCAAATTTGCAATTAGTACAAAAAGGCCAGGTGTTGCGGGCAACACCTGGCCTGAGATTAAGACGAAAACACTTAAGCGCTAACTAAATACGATCGGGTGCCCCGGGTGTGCCGTAACCACCGCCCTTGCGGCGGCGCTGAGCCACCTTGATCCGGGCCACGGAGCGCCGTAGAGAGCTTTCAGCCTGGCTGAAGTCAATCTCTCCACTCTTAGCCTGGGCGAGCCGTTCTTGAGCCCGCTGGCGAGCGGCTTCGGCCCGAGCCAGGTCGATCTCCTCAGCCTGCTCGGCCGAGTCGGCCAGCACGATCACGTGGTTGGGTTGAACTTCCATCACGCCACCGCCGATGGCAAAAAAGATATCTTCTTGACCCGATTTTCTGATCTGAAGCTCGCCAAAATTCAGCCGAGTCAATAGCGGTGCGTGCCGGGGCAAAATCCCCATCACACCTTCAACACCGGGGGCCACGACCATATTAACGTGGTCGTCAAAAACTTTACCCTCGATAGTCACGATTTCTAGATGAAGATCGGCCATAGTTTAAGCGCTTTCTCGTTGGCGCTCCAACACCTCTTCGATGTTGCCGGCCATATAGAAGTGCGGCTCCGCCACATCGTCCAACTCGCCATCCAGAATACGCCTAAAGCCGGCCACCGTCTCTTGGATTGGCACATAGCGGCCCGGGCGACCGGTGAACTGTTCGGCCACGCTAAAGGGCTGCGAGAAAAAGCGCTGAATTTTGCGAGCGCGAGCCACCGCCATTTTGTCATCTTCAGAAAGTTCGTCGATACCCAAAATAGCGATAATGTCCTGCAAATCCTTATACCGTTGCAGGATACGTTGAACCCCCCGGGCCACTTCGTAGTGATCCTCGCCGACAATGTTCGGATCGAGGATCCGGCTGGTGGAGGCCAGCGGATCGACCGCCGGATAAATGCCTAAAGCAGCAATCGAGCGTTCCAGCGAGATCGTGGCGTCCAGGTGGGCAAAGGTAGTCACCGGGGCCGGGTCCGTATAGTCGTCGGCGGGCACATAAACGGCCTGCATACTGGTGATGGAGCCTTTGGTGGTGGAAGTGATCCGCTCTTGCAGCTCACCCATCTCAGAGGCCAGGGTGGGTTGGTAACCGACTGCGCTCGGCATCCGGCCCAAAAGCGCGGACACTTCCGAACCGCTCATGACGAAGCGGAAGATGTTGTCGATAAAGAGCAGCACGTCCCGGCCTTCATCGCGGAAATACTCGGCCATGGTTAGGCCGGTCAAAGCGACGCGCAACCGTACCCCGGAAGGCTCGTTCATCTGACCAAAGACCATACAGAGCTTGTCGAGCACGCCAGCTTCCTGCATTTCCTGGTAGAGCTGGGTCCCTTCGCGGGTGCGCTCACCCACGCCTGCAAAGACGGAGTACCCCCCGTGTTCTCGGGCAATCGAGGCGATCAACTCTAGAATAACGACCGTTTTACCTACGCCGGCCCCACCAAAGATACCGGTTTTACCCCCTTTGGTGAACGGCGCGACCAAATCGATGACCTTGATCCCCGTCTCAAAGATTTCGGCTTTGGTCACCTGGTCTTTGAATTCGGGTGCCCGGCGGTGAATTGGGTAGCGAGTTTCGGCTTCAACCCCGCCGAGATTATCGACCGGACGGCCCAGCACGTTGAAAATGCGCCCCAGACTGGAAGGACCGACCGGCACTGAAATCGGCGCCCCGGTCGAGATCGCCTTTTCACCGCGTCGCAGTCCATCCGTAGTATCCATCGCGATAGTCCGCACGACGTCGTTACCGAGGTGTTGCTGGACTTCTAACACCAACGAGTCTTGACCTTCACGCGGCACTTCAATCGCGTCGTAAATTTCGGGCAAATCATCTTCAGATTGATACTTTACGTCTACAACCGCGCCTAACACCTGTGAAACATATCCGACAGAATTCTGTGCCATTTAATTCTTCCTTTCTACGTCTCTACTTCGCTTTCGCCAGCGCTTCGGCCCCACCGGCGATGTCAAGCATTTCCTTGGTGATTGCATCTTGCCGCAGCTTGTTGTAAGTGAGGGTCAGGTCACCGATCAACTCTTTAGCGTTTTCGGTAGCATTGCGCATGGCCACCATACGAGCGGACTCTTCGCTGGCTCGCGCCTCCAGATAAGCCTGATAGATTTGCAGTTCGGTTAAGTTGGGCAAAATTGAGTCAAGCAAAACCGACGGATCGGATGGTTCGTAGATATAGGGCGCATTCATCATCGGCTGGGTGCCAGACATATACTCACTCATAACCCTGCTCTGAAACTTACCTGGCTGGATCGGCAGCAAGGGCCGGATGGTGGGCGTCTGCGTCAGGGTATTGATAAACTCGGTGTAAGCCAACTGAACCTCGTCATACTCGCCGGACAGAAAGCTGTCCAAGGCGATGCGCGCAATCGGCGCAATATCGAGAGAGGAAGGTCGCGGGGGCAAATCCGTAAATTCGGCAACAACCTTACGTCCAAAACGGATCATAAAGTCGCGACCTTTGCGCCCAACCGTAATCAGACCGGCATCCTCATGATTGTTTTCGCGCATATAACGCGTCACGGTCCGGATGACGTTGCCATTGTAACCACCGGCCAGCCCTTTGTCGGCCGTGATCAAGATAATTCCAACATTTTTGACGACATCGCGCTTAGCCAAGAGCGGGTGCAACTGCCCAACATTACCGTTTCCTTGGGACGCAAAGTGGGTTAGAAGCTCCCAAGCTTTGGCCGCATAGGGCCGCGAGGCCAAGGCCTGTTCTTGGGCCCGGCGCATCCGCGAGGCCGCAATCATCTGCATAGCCCGGGTTACCTGGGAAATATTCTTTACACTCTTAATCCGGCGTTTAAGTTCGCGAACGGAGGCCACTACTCACCTCGACTTTACTTAGATTGGGGTACGGCATAGCCATGGGACTGATTATACTCAGTCAGCCCGGCGCGCAATGCTGCCTCAATGTCGTCAGTTAGATTCTTTTGGTCTGACAAAGCCTGGCCCACACCCGGATGGTTCGACTTCAAGTAGCTGATCAAACCATCGACATACTCCCTGATCTTTTCCACCGGCACTTCCCGGGCAAAGCCGTTTGTCAAGGCATAGATGGAGATGACTTGCTCATCTAGCGGAATGGGCTGGTACTGAGGCTGCTTGAGCAGCTCGGTTAAGCGCAGGCCGCGTTCCAATTGGTCTCGGGTTGATCTATCCAAGTCAGAGCCGAACTGAGCAAACGCCGCCAACTCGCGGAACTGGGCCAGTTCCAAACGCATCCGGCCAGCCACTTTCTTCATCGCCTTGGTCTGAGCGTCACCACCCACCCGTGAAACGGAAATACCCGCGTTAATGGCCGGCCGTTGACCGGCATAGAACAGGTCACTTTCCAAGAAGATCTGGCCATCGGTGATCGAGATGACATTGGTGGGCACGTAGGCACTAACGTCGCCGGCCAGGGTCTCGATGATGGGCAACGCGGTCAGCGAACCGCCGCCGTTAGCCTGAGACAGACGCGCGGCCCGTTCCAACAAGCGAGAGTGGAGGTAGAACAGGTCGCCGGGGTAGGCCTCGCGGCCGGGGGGGCGGCGCAGCAGCAGCGAGATCTGACGATACGCCCAGGCGTGTTTGCTGAGGTCGTCGTAGATAATCAGGGCATCGCGGCCGCTATCCATAAAGTACTCGCCCATTGAACAGCCGGCGTAGGGGGCAATGTACTGCATCGGCGCGGGGTCCGAGGCGCCAGCGACAACCACAATCGTGTGGTCCATTGCGCCATACTGTTCCAATATCCCCACGACCTGAGCGACCTGACCTTGCCGCTGGCCAATAGCCACGTAGATACACACCAGGTCTTTGCCCTTTTGATTGATAATGGTGTCCAGGGCGATCGCAGTTTTGCCGGTCTGCCGGTCCCCGATGATCAACTCGCGCTGGCCCCGGCCAATCGGGATCATAGCATCGATAGCCATAATCCCGGTCTGGACCGGCGTATCGACGTTAGCCCGCTCGATCACACCCGGCGCAATTTTTTCAACTGCATAAAATTTGTCGTGCTGAATTGGCCCCTTACCGTCAATCGGATCACCGATAGCGTTGACTACCCGACCAATTAAGGCCTCGCCAACCGGCACGGAAGCGATACGCCCGGTGCTCTTAACGGTATTGCCTTCCTCGATATGCTCATAATCGCCCAGGATTACGGCGCCGACCTCATCTTCTTCCAGGTTCAACGCCATCCCTAAGACACCACCGGGGAACTCCAATAGTTCAGTGGCCATCACGTTGGCCAAACCACTCACCCGAGCGATCCCATCGCCAACGCTAAGCACGCTGCCAACATCGGCGGTTTCAACCGGCGCTTCAAAAGACTCGATCTGTTCGAGGATTTGCGCGGTAATATCGTCTAATCGTAAAGCCATCCTTGCCTCCAATCTATTTAGGCAACTCTACCAACAAAAGGTTTATTGGCCCAACAGGATCTCATGTAACTGGGACATCCTAAAACATAAACAAAAGAACTTTACGTTTTACAGATTTAGCTAATCGGCCGTACGCACGCCAAGCCGGTTGCCCAACGCGTTGAGCCGAGAAGCAACACTGCCATCGATAATCTTATCGCCAATCTGGACAATAGCGCCCCCGATAATCTTCGGATCGACGCTAAAGTCAAACTCGAGACCCTGCCCATACTTTTTCCGCAACGTTTGCCGAAACTGATCTTTATCAGCACTGTCCATCTCTACGGCTGTCGTGACCCGGGCCACCTGCACCTGCGGACCACCTTCGCCAAGACGCCCCAGGTCCCCCAGTACCTCACCCAAAAGACCGATGTTTCCATCTTTGAGCATAGTATAGAGAAAATTGTGGACGTGGCGATCGGCCTCAGAGGGAATGACGGTGTCTAAGGCCTTTTGCCTTTCACCAAAAGAAGCGGTGGGATCCTGGAGTTTGGCTAATAACTTCGGATCTTCCGAAATCTTACCCCAGGTCGTCTCGAGGGCAGTCCGCCACTTCTCCAGAGCCAGACTAAAGACAGCGGTGGCGTACTTGCGCGAAAGCTCTTGTGCTTTCACTATACGTCTCCTAGATCAGCTAAGAACTTGGTGACAAGCCGTTTCTGCGCATCTCGATCAACGGCGTCACCTACTACTTTGCGCGTCATCTGCATCGCCAACTCAGCCGTTTGTTTGCGGATATCAGTCATCACTTGCTGGCGTTCCTGTTCCGCGTCTTCTCTGGCTTTGGCCTTGATCTGATCCGCTTCTTTTTGAGCAGCGGCTAAAATTTCCTGGCGCATTTTCTCGGTGGCTTCCGCCGCTTTCTTAGCTTCGGCCATCGAGGCTTGGCGAGCATTAGCTAACTCTTTTTCAAACTGAGCGCGCTGCGAGGCCGCCTCTTGCTGAGCCTTTTCCGCGGCGGATAGGCCACTCTCAATCTCTTGACGGCGTCGTTCCAACATGTTTCGCACCGGCGTAAAAGCAAACCGTTGCAAAAGGAACAACACGACGAAGAAGTTGAGGGTGTAGATAATGATATTAATTAGGTCAATGCCTAAGGCTTCCACACTCTAGCCTCCTTTACGTAATTTATGCGACAACCTCACAGCACAAACAAGAATATCAAGCCGAACACAAGACCAAAGATGGCCAACGCCTCGGAGAAGGCGATGCCGACGAACATGTAGGTTACTACCTGACCCGACATTTCGGGGTTGCGAGCCATAGACTGCAGGGCTCCACTGGCGACCACGCCAATCCCGACGCCCGGACCAATGGCGCCCAAACCTACCGACAAACCGGCAGCTAACAGTTTTGCAGCTTCGACATCCATTATGTACTTTTCCTCCTAAGGTTTTTTGTGTGTCTCTGAGTGTTTGACGGCCTTGACGCACCGTTCAAGTGCGGGAAGAAACAGAGGGGCACCTTAAACTGCCCAGCCTACCAGCACTTTATTTAATTTAGTGTGATTCCTCGTGACCCCCGTGCGGTTTGACCGCAATGGTGTAAAAGGCCACCGACAGGATGAAAAACACAAATGCTTGAATAAAATTCACGAAGATCTCGAACCCAATCAGGGGCATGACCACCACTAACGGGACCAGGAACATAATGACGACCAACATGACCTCACCGGCAAAGATGTTGCCGAAAAGCCGGAAGGTATAAGCCACAACCTTGACAAACTCACTTAACAACTCAATGAGACCGACCAAGAACTCGATCACACCCATGGCGAACTCGCCAGCACTTTTGGCCTTGGTGATCCCTTCGGTAATAAAGAACTTGCTCAAGTAGCCGCCCACGCCCAAGGCCGAAATCCCAAAAAATTGGGCCGCAATTTGGGTAATCAAGGCCAGTGACAAAGTAAAGTTAAGGTCAGCCGCCGGAGCCCGGAAAAACGGCACGATATGCTGACCGATGGCACAAGTACTGAAGCCACCGGCTGCTTCCTCGTGAACTTCACCTTCGGCAGGCGGCTCACCTTCTACCTCAGCAGCAACTTCTTCAGCGTGACCACCCTCGCAAACCCCTAAGTTCACCAGCGGGATGCCAACAAGTAGCCCAAAAAAATTAGAGACCAGGACAAAAATAAAGATGGTGGCCGGAATAGCGAAGAACTTAACCGCATCTCTGGGACCGGCCACGTTCTCGGTCAGATTGTAGATACCTTCCACCACAAACTCTAAAAAGTTTTGTAGTCCACCAGGCCGGAGCTGCATATTGCTGGTAGCCATAATACAGAAAATGGCGATGAGAATAGTTGAAATCCAGGCCGTTAATACGGCATTGGTCAGATTAAAAGGGCCAAGATGGAGTAAAGTCTCCGCACTTAGCGAGGTTGGTGGTTTCTCTACGGGAATAAAGGCACTAGCGACAGCAAGAACCAAACCGATGACAATGAATGGCAATGCTTTTTTCATTCGATCTTCTTGCTCCTTTGTTTCGACTCTTCTTGCATCCGCATAGCAATGCGGTAGACAGCATACATTCCAAAAGCAAATCCTAACACCAACAGAACCAACATAATTAGAGGCGTTGTTTGGAGTTGACGGTCAAGCCAAGCTCCACACAAAGTGCCGCTAATGATAGGGCACGCCAAAATAAAAACGAATTTGATCCCCAGACTATAGCCTTCGGCAAACGATTCAACGGGGCGCTTGTTTTTATTCAACTCTCAGTATTTTAAGCTTATACACAGGCGCCAAGGATCTGCCATTGAGCGCACAAAGTCATCTGCAACGACTCTTCACCGAGCCTAGCGAATTGTTTTGTAAAACTATGGGCTTGGCAGAACCTAACAGTTAGGAGGTTAGTTTGCTGAGAAATCTTTCCCAAGGTCTCCTCTTGAGTGGCGGCTGCGATTATACCACGCTTCCCTACCATTAGCCAAACAGCTTACGTCAAATCAATCTGGGGCCTCTTCGTCACTCTACCTGGGGGCAAAATCGTTCGCGTTGAAGTTCCGAAGCAATTTGTGAAGTATTATACTAATCAAAAGATCTTTGTCCAATTTTTTCAGGTAAACTTTTGAAAAAATTAGAACTGAGGATATAGGGGAACGGAAGAAGAAGTAGCCCTAATTTCCTAACCGATTTCGAACAAATTTACGCTATCTTTACGGCAGAATTAGGCATGCCTTCTTATAATGAAGACTTAGAGTTCTTTAACAAACCGCCTCACCAAGTCTTGACGGGCAGAAACTAGCGGGCATTCCATGAAATCAATTCTGCTGATCTGTACTCAAAAAGCAATGGATAAGTCATTGCGGCGCAGTCTGGCCCTCTTGACCAAATCCTGTCAGATTGAAGTGATCCCAAGTGGTTACCAGGCTCTCAATGAACTCAAAACCAAAGCCTTCAACTTGGTTATCATCGACTCCCTGATCAATGATATCGACAGCCTGGAGTTGGTTGAAGCCGTTCATTACCTAGACCCCGAAGTCCCGACGATGCTTATGGCCAATCCTCCGCATTACCAACTAGCAGGCTCGGCCCGGCAGCTTGAGGTTGAATTTATTCCCCGCCCTTTCAAGCCGTTAACCTTCTTACGATCAATTGATAAGTTGCTCCACCAGCACCTGGAACGGTATCGGGGCTTGGTTCGCCAACTCGATCAAACTCTAACCGAAATCCTGGCTCAAAAATTGGTGCGCTATACCTTTTTGATGGATGGAGCCGGCCAAGTTATTGCCTGTCTCGGCGACATGGATCTCGACTCGTTAGACTTACTAACTATGGTCGTGCTTGATCAAGCCATCACCGATTTTCACCTGGAAGACCGGGCAGCCTACATCGAAGCCATTTTGGCCCGACAACCCGCCGGGATTAATCGGCTAGGTCTATGTATCTCTCGGATTACGAACAACCTGTACCTAGTAGTTGGGGCACTGCTCCCGGCTAGCCAAGACGAGCTAAATCAAATGTGGTCTCACCTCGACTCGGCTGAACAGGCTATCTATTCTTCTTTTCAAACCTCCCTTCCCGCCAACCATCCTCTCTTCGACGAGATCCAACCTCGCGCAGACAAAAAAGCGCCGAAGAAACATCACTTTATAGTCCTTGAACGGACCTCAAGGGTTCCCATTTCCTCATCACCCGAGAGTCAACCAGGGTCCGGGTCGGTAAACTGGAATTTGCTTATCAATCAACCCAATAAACCGGCTCTACCGGGTTTAGCCGATCGTTTACAGATGTTCTGCCACCTGGACTGTAGTCCAACCGGAGAAACAGAAGACTCGCCGCCACTTAGCTTTCCTCCAGCTAGCTAATCCATCTCACAAACAAAAAAGCCGCCGATCTTCTGATCGGCGGCTGTCCCTTCGCTTAGTTTTTTTACCTGTCTTCAGCTTTACAGCTCTACTCCAACGATTTTGCCAGCACCGGACTTGGCTCGTTACTTAACTGACCGGCCTTGAGGTCACTGGTCGAAAGGCCCTCATAAAGGAAACAGAATACGCCGGGGATGACTTCTGGCGCGAACTGGGTGAAATGGATGAGCAGACTGGCGGCAGCAATGCTTTCCTTGAACGAGGCCGCCGCCGGCAGGGTGATATCGAGTGTTAGTTTGACCGCGGCCTGGACTAAACCGACCCCACCGGGCGCGGCGGGGACCGTCAGACCAAGGGCCATAACCGGCAGCATCAACACCGGAGCCTGCCACGGCACCGGCGAGCCAAAATCCAGGGCCAATAACGTCAACCACATCGAAATGGGAACGAAGACCCAGGTCAACATATTCCATAGAGTAACCATTGCCAACTGTTTTGGGTTTTTTAAGACGGCCAGTCCATTGGCAAAGTTATCGAGGAGATCCAAAACCTTGTCCGCTAGATGAGTTGGTAAGAATTTGTGGATAAGAAGATCAACCCAGTGCCGCTTCGTCATAAACAGAAACAGGCCAACCATCACGCCCAGATAAAAGACTCCGCCAATTAGGCCAACCGTTTGCAACTGCGGATCGCGCACTCCCAGGACAATTACCGCCAGTAGGACAAATAAAATGGTCAGTCCATCAAAGATTCGTTCCACAACGAGAGTAGCGAAAACACCGGTCTTGGAAAGACCGGTTGAACGACCCAAGACATAGGCCCGCAGAAATTCGCCGGCGCGGGCCGGCAGAAAGGTATTGCCCGTTATGCCGATCAACAGGGCTCGCCAGGCCGGCCAAAACGAGACTTCGCCCAAGGGTTTAAGCAGCCACTGCCAGCGCAGAGTCCGGAAGTAAATATGGAGGACCATGATTGCCATCGAGAGCGCCAACAAAACGTAGTCCGCATTAACGATCGCTTGCCACACCTGGGAAAGATCGATTTCGGCAAAGACAAGATCTAGAAAAAAGAGGCTAATGCCTAAGTTTAGCCCCAAGGTCTGCCAGCGCGCCGATAGCCGGTCAAGGAGACTGAGCAACCCCAACAAACCAAGCCCAACAGTGAGCACTGGATAGACCAGTCCCCCCCCCTCGAACAGGCGATAACCGAAAAAACCGGCTATCACCAGGATGAACAGTCCGCGGATCAGATTTACTCGTTTCATATATGTTTAAACCAAAAGGGAAATTAGATTATTCGCCAGATACTTTACAAGAAAAGGGTCGGTATAGGATGTGAGAAAAGTTTAGAGAGGGTTAGAATTTTGTTAGTAACAAGAATTATCTTAACTTTGATAGGGTATTCTCGCAAAAATAAGGCTGCAAAGACCACAGTAAAGATGCTGAGTGCAAATCCTGCTCTTAACTCAGCGGCTTTAAGCAGGCTCCTCTCCTCATATCTGTCGGAAGCCAACTCTACCGATTCGCCTCAACATAGGCCCGGCGCACGACGTCCACCACGTGGCGGATCTGGGCTTCGGTCAGCGAGGAGGCTGAAGGCAGATAGAAGCCCCGTCGACACAGCATTTCGGCGACCGGGTAACGCTGGCCTTTGAACTGTTCATAGTAGACGGGCTGGAGATGCATTGGGATGAAGAAGGTCCGGGTCTCGATGCCGTTTTTGGCCAGGTAGCCCCGCAGTTCGTCCCGGGTCATGCCAAACTTGTCCTCCACCAAAATCGAGTACATCCAGAACACATTCCGGCAGTTTCCCGCCTCCGGCGGGGTGACGATACCTGGAATCTCCTTTAAGAGACTGGTGTAGAGAGCCGCATTGCGCCGCCGATTTTCGATGAAGCCCGGCATCTGCTCCACCTGCGCTACCCCGACCGCAGCCTGGAGATTGGTCATCCGGTAATTGAAACCGACGTATTTGTGCCAGAAATGGCGCTCGCTGGAAAAAGCGTGATCCCGTAATTTCTGGGTTAACTCGGCCAACTGCGGGTCGTTGGTGGTGATCATCCCGCCCTCGCCGGTGGTGATGATCTTGTTGGCGTAAAAGCTGAAGCAGCCCGCCTGCCCCAAACTGCCGGCCCGCCGGCCCTTGTATTCCGCGCCGTGGGCTTCCGCAGCATCTTCCAGCACAAAAATACCGTTGGGTTCGGCCAGTTCCAGCAGCGGATCCATATCGACCGGGTGACCATAGGTATGGACCGGTATGATCGCTTTGGTCCGCGGTGTGATCTTAGCGGCTACCTGATCGACATCCATATTCCAGGTGCAAGGCTCCGAGTCGACCAGCACCGGCGTAGCGCCGACGTAGGTGACGGCGTTGATAGTGGCGATCATGGTAAAAGTGGGCAGAATGACCTCATCGCCGGGACCAAGGCCCAACGCCGCCAGAGCCAAGTGCAAGGCAATGGTGCCATTGCAGCAGGAAATGCCATACCGGCAGCCGCATTCGGCCGCGAATTTTTCTTCAAAGACCGGAATATATTTGCCGGCCGAGGAAATCCAGTTCGATTGCAGGCAGTCCAGGACGTACTTCTGCTCGTTGCCGCCCAGGGTGGGCTCGCAGACGGGAATAATCTTGCTGGCGATGTCCTGTTCCAGCACCGGGATACGGTGGATCGTGATCGAGAGCTCGGGGTCCTGGCCGGGAATCAGCGCCGCCAATTCGTCGCCTAGATCTTGGGGAGTAATGAGTGAGGGTTTTAGCATGAGTCACCTTTCCTTAACAACAACTCTTTCCTCAATACCATGAGGACGAAACCAAACGCGGAAGCTATCACCAGGTTTTTAGAAAACGGGGGTCGTTAAATTGAGGTTAGCATTATAGCCGCTTCAGCTCGATGAGCAATCTTCTTCCGGCCTACGCCTGCCTTGGCATTAAGACGGTGTAGTCAAAATCCAAGACCACGAACGGGTCGTATTTGCCGTCAGCAGACTGAGAGGGGAAGTCGTGGCAAGGCCGATCCTTGGTCGCCACGGTGCGGATGCGTAAGGTCCCGAAATCGGTGCGGCCGGGCAAGGCCATCTTGCCCAGAATCTCCGACCAGGCGTAGATCGTGTCGCCGGCAAAGGTCGGATTAGTATGGCGTCCGCCGTTGATGGCCACCACACTCAGCGCGTTGGCCAGGCCGTTGAAGGAGAGCGAACGGGCCAGGCTAATAATATGCCCTCCGTAAATAATCCGGCGGCCAAAGCGCCCCTCCTTCTCCACATGCTGATTAAAATGGACCCGGGCTGTGTTTTGGTACAGGCGGGTGGCCAGCATATGCTCGGCTTCTTCGATGGTCATGCCATCGACGTGATCGATGCGCTCGCCCACCTCATAGTCTTCCCACAAGTGGGAACTTCCGGCCAGGGCCAAGTCATAACCACCGGAGGCCAAGGTGTAAGGTACCACCAGTTCACTGACCTCAACTGCCTCAGGCAGCTCGGGTACGACCGACTCGGGCGCAGGCGCGTTTTGATCGCGCTTGCGGACCATCACCCAGCGCCGGTAATCGACCACCATTTCCCCCCGTTGATTCACCCCGGTCGAGTGGACGTAGACGACGCCACTCTGGCCGTCCCGATTTTGCCGCAACCCGATCACGGTCGAGGTGGTCGACAGGGTATCACCCGGATAGACCGGCTGGCCAAAGCGACCGCCGGCGTAGCCCAGATTGGCGATGGCGTTCAGGGAGATATCGGGTACCGTTTTGCCAAAGACAAGGTGAAAAACCAGCAGGCTATCGAGCGGCGCCCGCTCCAACCCCAGAGTAGCGGCGAACGGAGCGGAGGAATTAATCGCAAAGCGAGAACCAAACAAGGCTGTATAGAGGGCGACGTCGCCTTCGGTCACGGTCCGCGGTGTGGCGTGAATAATCTCTTGACCGAGCCGAAAATCCTCAAAGTAGTTACCCGGCTTTGTTTTGGTGCTCATGGGCGTCGTTCCTATCTGCTTAGAAGCCGTAAGCCTGGGCCAGGTCAGGGTCTTTCTTAGCGACCAGCCGGGCCAGATCGACGATAACCTTGGCCTGTTTCCAGGTGGCATCGTCTTGCATCTTACCATCAATGGTAGCAACGCCGGCCCCGTCCGGCATCGCTTCCAGAATCCGTTTGGCAAACAGAACCTCATTGACGTCCGGACTGAAGACCCGCTTGGCAATGGCGATCTGGTTGGGCGCCAGCGACCAGGCGCCGGTACAGCCCATCAGGAAGGCGTTTCGAAACTGAGATTCACAGGCTGCTTCGTCCTTGAGATCACCAAAGGGGCCGTAAAACGCCCGAATGCCATACGCGGCGCAGGCATCGACCATTTTGGCGATGGTGTAGTGCCACAGATCTTGCTGGAAGAAAGCTCTTTCCGCCTGGCCTTCGGCGGCATCGGCTAGAACGCCGTAGAAGGGGTGACCACCGCCGACACGGGTGGTCTTCATCCCGCGCGAAGCGGCCAGATCGGCCGGCCCCAGACTTAACCCCTGCATACGCGGGCTGGCTCCGGCAATGGCCTCCACGTTCATCACCCCCTGGGCGGTCTCCAACAGGGCGTGCAGCAGAATCGGTTTCTTAACCTCGTACTTCGCTTCAAGCAGAGCCAGGTACTGATCCACAAAGTGAATATCCCAGGCCCCTTCGACCTTGGGGATCATAATCACATCGAGCTTGTTACCCGCCGCCTTGACGATCTCGGCCATATCGTCGAGGAACCAGGGGCTGTTCAGGGCGTTGACTCGGACCCAGAGGCCGGTATCGCCAAAATCGGTGCCGCGAGCGGCCTCGATGAAGCCGGCCCGGGCCGCCTCTTTGGCGTCGATAGGAATGGCGTCTTCTAAGTTACCGCACAGGACGTCCACCTGTTTGGCCGTTTCGGGAATCCTGGACCGGATCTTCTCGATATGGGGTGGGAAGAAATGGATCACCCGTTCCGGCCGGACCGGCAGCTCGCGCAGCGGCTGCGGCGCACCGATGGCTAAAGGTTTATAGAAATGAACTGGCGGTTTCATAATTTACTCTCCCTTATTCCGGTCCGGCGACAATGCCGTCGTCGTGCAGTTGACCGACTTGGGCGGCGGTCAGACCTAAAATATCCAGTAATATTTCGTCCGTGTGTTCGCCCAGGCGGGGCGCGGGTTTGGCCGGCAGCCGCTCGGCCTGGCTGAAATCGAGGGGCGTGGCCGGCATCAGGTAACGGCCGATGCCCGGCTGGTCGACCAGGCTGAACATCGGGTTGTCGGTGGAGCAGTCAGCATCCGTGGTGATAGTCTCCCGCACGGTCCGGTATGGCCCCCAGGTGACTCGATGTTCTTCAAAGATGTCCGCGACTTCGGCCAGGGTCCGGGCGTGGAACCAGGGTTCCAGAAGTCTGGCGATTTCCCGGCGCGCCCGGAAGCGATTGCCCTCATCTTGCAGATCGAGACCTAACCCGGTGCCCAAAACGTTAAAGGCTTCGGTTAAGCCGGTCGCCCGGCAGAGGGAACGCCACTGGAGATCGGTCAGGCCAACGACCATCAACCGCTTGCCGTCCAGCGTCTCGAAATCGCGGCCAAAGGCGCCGTAGAGATAGTTGCCTTGTTTGGGCCGGTCGGAGTCATTGACCATCACCTCGGCCAGCATGCCGAAGTTGCCCAGCATGGCCAGCCCAACATCTTTCAAAGCCAACTGAATCAGTTGACCCTGGCCGGTCAGCCGGCGATGGCGCTCGGCGGCCAGGAGGCCAACAGCGATGAGATGGCCGGTGATAAAGTCCCAGGCGGGGAAGACGTGGTTGACCGGTTCCGGGGTCGTAGTCGGGCCGGTCATCGAAGGGATGCCGAGCTGTGGATTGACCGTATAATCCACTTCCGAGCCGCCGTCGCGCCGGCCGGTGAGATTGACCATAATAAGATCGGCTCGATGAGTCTTGAGAGCGTCATAGCTCAACCAACCCCGGGCCGGGAAGTTGGTGCTGAAGAGGCCGGCGTTATCGCCGGGCGCGCAGATCAGTTGGGTCAGCAACTCCTGGCCCCGCGGCTGGCGGAAATCGACCGCAATCGAGCGCTTGCCCTTGTTGAGGCCGGCCCAGCAGAGGCTGTGTTGCCCGTCCAACGTCACCGGCCAACGGCCGTAGTCTAACCCGCCGCCAATCAGGTCGAAACGGATCACATCGGCACCCAATTGAGCCAGAGTCATGCCGCCGAGCGGCGCAGCCACAAAAGCCGTACCTTCAACCAGGCGCAAGCCGCTTAGGATTCCGTCCACGCTCTATCCTTCCCTTAACTTAGATGACCCGCTTGGCCCGCAGTTCGGCGATCTGCTGATCATCCAGGCCCAAAATTTCCGTGAGCACTTCAGTGGTGTGCTCGCCAAGCTTGGGGCCCAGGGATTTAATTTGGCCGGGTGTTTTTGACAATTTGGGGATCACCGAAGGCACAATCACGGTCTCGGCGGTCTCCGGTTCATCGATCGCCACCAGATTGCGGCGAGCGTGAAATTGCCGGTTGCCAAAGATATCGGCGATGTTGTTGAGCGGACCGGCCGGGGCGCGAGCGGCATTGCAGCGAGCCAAAACTTCCTCGCGGGTCAAGGAACCGCACCAGTCGCGCACGATTTCGTTAACGTCGTACCGGTGTTCCAGCCGGGTCTTCTGCTCACCGTAGGTACTGGACGAAGCCAGTTCAGGCCGGCCCATCGCCTTGGCCAGCCGCCCGAACAACTTATCGGTAGCACAGGCAATGGCTACCCACTTGCCGTCTTTGGTCGGGAAGTGGCCATAGGGGCAGGCAAAGTCATTAAACGAAGGGCCATGCCGCTCGCGGACGACGCCGTACATCCCATAGGCTGGGGCCAGTTCATCGGTGCAACGGAAGACCGACTCGTACAAGGCCGCATCGATGAATTGGCCTCGACCGGTACGCTCACGGTAGTGCAAAGCCATCAGCACGCCGATGCAACCGTAAAGGCCGGTCATATAATCGCCCAGCGTGGTGGAACCCGGGGTCACCGGGGTACCTTTGGGCATCCCGGCCAGATAAACGATCCCGCCGACGGCATGCGCCACCCGGGCAAAACCGGGCCGATCTTTGTAAGGACCGTTCTGGCCATAACCGGTCACGCGCAGCATAATCAGCTTCGGATTAATCTCATGCAAGACTTCCCAACCCAAACCCCACTTTTCCAGGGTTCCCGGCCGAAAATTTTCGCACAAGATATCCGTCTTTTCGATCAGCTTCTTGAAAAGCTGAACCCCCTCAAGGCGGCGCAAGTCGATGGTGACCGACTTCTTGTTACGCGCTTCGCTCAGCCAGGTTAGCGTGTCCCCGCGCTGCGTAGGCGTGCCAAAGCGGCGCAGGGCGTCTCCGCCAACCGGATGTTCAACTTTCAGAACCTCAGCCCCGAATTCGCCCAGAATAGTGGCGCAATACGGAGCGGCAATAACTGTGGCCACATCGATGACGCGGATACCCGCTAGCGGCAATTTTACTTCTGTCTCATCCTTCATTGGCTTATCCTTATTGTCACTTGCTGCAATTCTGGGCCGGCGGGTTAAATGATCTTATGGCTCCGGAGACGCTTGATCTCATCGGCCGAGATGTCTAACAACTCACGCATGATCTCGTAGGTAGCGTCGCCCAAGGACGGGCCGAGATTAGTAATGCGGCCCGGAGTTTCAGACAAGCGCGGGACCACGCCGGGGACCACTACTTCACCCAGGCCGTCCTCTTCGATTCTGGCCAAGTTGCCCCGGGCCTGGAACTGCTCGTCTTCAAAAATGTCGGCGATACTGTTTACCTTGCCGACGGGGACCTCTTTTTCGAGACAACGCCCCAACACTTCATCACGGGTCAACGAGCCAACCCAATCGATAACGATCTCGTTAACGACATCGCGGGCAGCCAGCCGCTTGCTTTGCTCGCCGTAGAGGCCGGTGGAGGCCAGTTCGGGCTGCTCCATCGCTTCGGCCAGGCGCTCAAACATCTTGTCCGTGGTGCAGGCGATAGCGACCCACTTATCATCGCTGGTGCGAAAATGGCCGTGCGGCACGGCGACGAAACTACCGGAGCCTTCCCGTTCCCGGATCTTACCGAATAAGCCGTAGGCGGCAGCAATCTCGTCCAACTGCCGGAAGACGGCCTCGTAGATCCCGATATCCACTACCTGGCCACAGCCGGTCTGTTCCCGGTGGCGCAAGGCAAGCATAATGCCGATGGCGCCATAGAGACTGGCCATATAGTCGGCCAGGGGAGCCGTGCCGGGCAAGACAGGCGTCTCGCCGGGGAAGCCGGCCAAGTAGGACAGACCGCCAAAGGCGTGGGCAATGTGAGCGAAGCCTGAGCGGCGGCGATAGGGGCCGGTTTGCCCATACCCCGACACCCGAAGCATAACCAGGCGGGGGTTCGCCGCGCTCAATTCCGGCCAACCCAAGCCCCACTCTTCCATCGTACCCGGTCGGAAATTTTCGATTAAAACATCGGATTTGGCTACCAGCTTGAGGAAAAGCTGCACCCCTTCTTTTTGACGCAAATCGATGGTGACCGATTTTCGGTTGCGGGCTTCGCTGAGCCAGGCCAGAGTGGCGTCGTGGCGCTTGGTGGGGGTGCCGAAACGGCGCATCGGGTCGCCGGCGATGGGGTGCTCAACCTTCAGCACCTCGGCCCCAAACTCGCCCAAAATTGAAGCTGCATAGGGGCCGGCCAGAAAATTACCAACATCGATGACCCGCACGCCGCTCAGGGCTTGTTTCTCGCCCTCCGGCAGAGGCACCGGATCCTGAAGAGGAACTTGAGCTTCGGGTTGAACGTCGGCGCTGGTCGAGGCGTGAGTCACCACGCCTGAGTCTTCTACTTGTTGCTCTGCAGCTGCTGCTGAACGCGATCCCTTTGCCAAAGTAATCCCTCCCCTCGAGGACTCAATTTAAGACAGGGTTTGCAGTATATAGCAAGCGCCTTTGGTTTGTCAAAACGTTTGTCGTCACATATACTGCGCTTAGAGTGACAGTTTGCCTAAATTATTGAGCTTATTATTGATCGATGACAACTACAACCGAAGATTACACTCAATGGATTGGCCGCACTGAAGTTGTTGAGGATGATCTCAGTCCGGCGGCCGCGCTGGCGGCGGCCGCGACCTTAGACGACACAACCACGCCCCTAAGCCAGGGTAACCCCTTGCCGCCCCTCTGGCACTGGTTTTACTTTTTGCCCAAGGCGCCCCAGGCTAAGCTCGGCAGCGATGGGCATCCCCAACGCGGTGGCTTCATGCCGCCGATTCCCTATCCCCGGCGGATGTTTGCCGGCGCCCGCCTGCGTTTTCACCGGCCGTTGGTCACAGGTCAGGCGGCTCGCCGGGAGGGCGTCATTCGCAACGTCACCCAGAAATCGGGCCGCAGCGGCTCGCTCGCCTTTGTCACGGTGGGCTACAGCTACCACCAGCAGGACCAACTTTGCCTGGAAGAGGAGCAAGACATCGTCTATCGGGAACCTGGTCCGCCTGTGCCGGCCCCCCAACCTATGGACCTGCCGGCCGTACCGGCTGGAGCCTGGTCGCGCCTGATTACGCCCGATCCACGGCTGCTGTTCCGCTTTTCAGCGCTGACCTTCAACGCGCACCGCATCCATTATGACCGGCCCTATGCCCTAAACGAAGAGGGCTATCCCGGCCTGGTCGTCCACGGGCCGCTGACAGCCATTCTGCTGGTCGAGTTGGTGCGGCAGCATACCTCGCGCCCCCTTGTCGGCTTTAACTTTCGCGGGCAGGCCCCCCTGTTTGACCTGGCGCCCTTTCGTCTGGTCGGCTTGCCCGCTGGTAATCTCATCGAGTTAGAAGCGCAAAGCCCCGATGGCAAGACGGCGATGACCGCCACTGCCGAACTGGCCTAAGTTGAGCGGTTTCAGGACTCAAATTTATCAATTCGTGGTAGGTGGCGTGAAACGTAACAGAAACATCCCACGTCCCCATGAGAACTGACGTCTCATCTATTTGACGTTGGCCTATGGGCCGCATCGATACGATTGCTTAGAGACCAAGCTCGTGCTATACTCTGCGCCATTTATGCCCAATTGAAACTGGAGGAGGATTTATGGATACCGTCAAGTATCTGCTGCCTGAAGATCGCATTCCCAAAGCCTGGTACAACATTCAGGCCGATTTACCAAAACCGGCCGCCCCGGTTCTGCATCCCGGCACCCATCAACCCATTGGCCCGGACGATTTAGCGCCCCTATTTCCGATGGCCCTGATTATGCAGGAAGTCAGCCAGGACCGCGAGATCGAAATCCCGGAGCCGGTTCGGGATATCTACCGCCAATGGCGACCCTCGCCGCTGTTCCGGGCTCGTCGCCTGGAGCAGGCGCTCGATACGCCGGCCCGGATCTACTACAAATACGAAGGGGTTAGCCCGGCCGGCTCTCACAAGCCGAACACAGCCGTAGCCCAAGCCTTTTATAATAAAGAAGAAGGGGTTAAACGACTAACCACCGAAACCGGAGCCGGTCAGTGGGGCTCGGCGCTGTCGATGGCCTGCGCCATCTTTGGCCTGGAGTGTAAGGTCTTTATGGTCAGGGTTAGCTACGAACAAAAGCCTTACCGGCGCGGCTTGATGGAAGCTTTTGGCGCCCAGGTCACTCCCAGCCCCAGCCAGGAGACTCAGGCCGGCCGGGCTATTCTGGCCGAGCATCCCAATTCGACCGGCTCGCTCGGTATCGCCATCTCCGAAGCGGTCGAGGTAGCCGCTCAGGACCCAAACACCAAGTATAGTCTGGGGAGCGTGCTCAACCACGTCTTTCTGCACCAGACCGTGATCGGTTTGGAGGCATTAGAGCAGTTTGAACTGGCCAATGATTACCCCGACGTGATCGTAGGCTGCACCGGCGGCGGCTCTAACTTTGCCGGGATGGCGTTCCCGTTTGCCGGGCAGAAGCTGCGGGGCGAAGCCAATCCTCGCTTTGTGGCCGTCGAGCCGGCGGCCTGCCCCAGCCTGACCAAGGGCCGATTTGCTTACGATTTCGGGGATACGGGGCACCTGACCCCGCTGGTAAAAATGCACACGCTGGGCAGCACCTTTGTCCCGGCCGGTATCCACGCCGGGGGATTGCGCTACCACGGGATGGGGCCGTTGGTCAGTCACCTACTCGATATCGGCCAGATTGAAGCGACTGCGCTGGATCAACTCGAAACCTTTGCCGCCGGCGTCCAGTTTGCCCGGGCCGAGGGCATTCTGCCCGCCCCGGAAGCCAACCACGCTGTGGCCGGGGCCATCAACGAAGCGCTGCGCTGCAAGGCAGAAGGTAAGAGCGAAGCGATCTTCTTCAACCTCTGCGGCCACGGTCACTTCGATATTCAGGCTTACATGGATTACCACGCCGGCAAGTTGATCGCTTACGAGTATCCCGAGGAAGAGATTGCTATGGCCTTAGCCGGCCTGCCGAGTCTAGGTTAGACAACAAAATATAAAAAGCCCCGTGCGCGCACGGGGCTTTTTTATTCTGGCAGAAGCTGCGTCTCCAATTGCAGCAGCCGGTTGATCTTTTGTGCCAGATCGTTTAGCTTGAGCGGCTTTGGCAACCAGTCTAGAATCCCCTGCGCCAAAAACTCCTTGGAACCGATCTCCATCGGGTAGCCGGTGAGGGCCACAATTTTGAGGAGGGGATCCTTCTGGCGCAAGGTCATGGCCAATTCAACCCCACCCATTTGCGGCATGGTGATATCGGTCAACACCAGGGCAATCTTCGACTGATGCTGCTGGTACAGTTCCAGCGCTTCGTAGCCGTTGGTCGCGGTCAGCACCCGGTAGCCCAGATGCGTCAGCATCGCCTGGGCCACATTTACGACCGCGGGATCATCTTCCACGACGAGCAGTGTCTCGCCTTGGCCTCGAGGTAGAATCCGGTTAGACGGCTCCAGCGTTGGACCTGACGGGGCGGCGTGATGAGCGGGAAAATAAAGGCTAAATGTGGTGCCAACCCCCAACCGGCTTTGCACCTGGATATACCCGCCATGTTGTTGGACAATCCCATATACTTGCGCCAGCCCCAAGCCGGTGCCCTTACCTACTTCTTTGGTGGTAAAAAACGGTTCAAAAATCTGATCTTGAATCTCGCTCGGAATGCCGGTGCCGGTATCGGCCACGGTGAGGATAATCCAGTCCCCAGGCGCCATCTCGGGGAAAGGCAGGCCAGATTTGGACGCGGCGGTTAACCGGGAGAGATGGAAGTGCATCGCGCCACCCGTGGGCATAGCATCGCGCGCATTGACCGCCAAGTTGGTCAAAACCTGTTGGATTTGAGTCAAATCCGCGGTAACGGTGTATTCACCCGGCTCGGCCTCGAGCGAAATATCGATATACTCGGGGATGGTCCGCTCCAAGAGTTTGACCGTTTCTTTGAGGAACAAGGCCAGGTCGAGGGGTTTCTTTTCGGAGATGGTCTGACTGCTGAAGTCCAGAATCTGGCGAATCAAATAGGCTGCGCGCTGTCCCTGTTGGGTAATCCGCTGCAGGTCACCGTGAACCGCCTCGGTGAGCGTCGACTCTAGCTGGACTAATTCGGCATAGCCGATCATACTGGTCAAGATATTATTGAAGTCGTGGGCAATCCCGGCCGCTAGCTGGCCGATGGCGGCCATGCGCTCCTGCTGCTGAACCCGCTTCTGGATGCCACGCTCATCCGTGACATCCCGGAGAATTATGATCCAGCCCCCTTTTTCCGGACCGGAGGTGATCGGCTTGAGGCTCACTTCCAAAGTCCGGTCCAACGAGTCCTCGACTTTGAGTTCAACCGGCTTGCTGACCGAGGCGCGGCTAATCACTTCCTCGATCTGGTAGGGTCCCAGTTTAAACAGTTTTTCGCCCGTCTGCGCTTTAGTTAGACCGGGCAGATAGCTCTTGGCCGAGGGGTTAGTTAATACGACCCGGCCCGCTGCGTCAAGCACTATCAAACCGTTGGGAAGATGGGCTACCACCTGTTCGAGGCGCAGATACTCGGCCTCAAGAAGCGATTGTAAGCGCCGGATCGCCTCCGAGGCCTGGTCGGCGACGATGTGGATCAGCCGACGTTGTTCTAAACCCAACTTCTGGGCTTGTTCAGTGCCAACTACCAGCATGCCAATACGCCGGTTCTCGATAATAATTGGCACTTCAATCACCGCCTCCAGCGTCTCGATAAAGGGTTGGGGCCGCTCCGTCGCCTCTGGCTGGAGCGTGTGCAGGCGCAGGGTCTGGCAACTGGCCCCTCGACTCTGTGCCTCGGGCAGCAGCTTAAGGAGTTTCATTCTTAGTTGCGTTTCAACTTTTGGCGAGAGAGGGCGCTGGCTCTGCAGGACCAACGTGTTATCGGTATCGGTGGTCAACAGACTGGCGGCCACGTCGTATTGAACCGCTTTGTAAAGATGCAACAGAATTAGGCGGATGACATCGCTAAACTGGGTGGCCTGGCCCAAAGCCTGGCTGAGATCGTATAGAGTCTCCAGTTCCATCGTCCGTTCGGCAACTTTGGCTTCTAAATCGAGGTTTTGTCGATTTACTTTTTCATACAATCGGGCATTTTGGATAGCAATAGCGGTCTGGTTGGCGAAGGTGAACAAAGTTTGGATCTCTCGTTCAGAGAAGTTATGCACCTGACCATAGCGCACATACAAGACGCCAATAGTCTGGTGCCGGGCCCTCAACGGTAAACCAATTGAGGCGCCAATCCCCGTTTCCAGCAAAAAACGCTGCACCAGGCCCGGCTGAGCTCGCATATCTCTGATGATCAGCGGTTGACCGGTACGGCAGATGGTCATAGTATTCCCATCGCTGCGGGGGGCGGGTTCCAAGGGACCAAAGGATCGCTCAAAGTGGCTGGTCGTTTCATCCAGCAAATTGATCACAGCCGAATGGGCTTCCAGAGCGGGCACCACTTTTTCAATCACCAGACTCGCTACTTCTTCAACCGTGAGCGCGGAGACAAGTTGGTTACTCAGTTCATAAAGCTTGGTCATTTGGGCCAGGTGTTGGCTGGCTTCGTCTTGCCACTGAAGGGGGGCCGTCTGACCTGGTCGATAGAAGGCAGTTTGAGGAGCCGGGGTGATGGCGCAATGAACGGCCTCCTCTAACTCGACAGCGGTGAGCCGATCTTTGACCAACAAACCGACCACCCCAGCCTGCCGGGCCTGGGACTCTAGCTCGCTGTTTGGCTGAGCCACTAACAAGATCACCGGGATCCGGCAACCGCCGGCAACCGCTGCTCGAATAAGAGCCAAACCGTCTCGTTCACCCAGGTGGTGGTCCACCAAACAAACGGCATAGCGGTTATTTTTCATTTCAGCCAGCGCTTGGTTGAACGCTGTTGAGAGCCTGATCTTAAGAGGACCGGTATCGATCTTGATCAAGACCTCAATAAGCTGTTTCTGGTTTTCGGGGGTACTAACGATCAAAATGCTCAAATTATGCATATGCACCGATTTAGGCACATCGCGCCTCCCATGTGGACTGATATTCTCCTTTGATGCTTCTTCTCTCTCTACGCGCCTAACCGGTATAAGCGAGTATAGCACAGGAACCTATTTGATGGAAGATGATTAGCGTCACGGTTACGGGCCGGAATAAATCCTCACTCCGGCTAGCGCCACCGAGTCGGCCTGAACCGGCTCCCCATTGGCCTGCCTCAGGGGTAGCCTTTGCCCTGTGTCGGGGTGGTACAGGCCAACTACCAAGCGATAGGCCTCTGGCGGTGCATCCGGAACAACATCAAGCAGGTGGTCGTCGCGGAGAGTCTGGTTTGGAAACCAGGTCCCGGTCGGAGCCGCTCCACCTTGCGGTTCACTATCACTCTGAGCGACGCGGGATTCACCCGGACCGACCAGGTGAACAAAGACCTTATAGTTTTGAGTAGGCCTCTGCTCGGCCCGCCAGTAGAGGCTGAGCCGCACCTGCTCGCCGGCGCGAACTTGCCGCCGGTCGAGTTGGTAGCCGGTCAGGATGATGCCCTCGTCAAAGACAAGCGTCTGCGGATTAGGCCATTCCCCTGGCCAGGGCTCGACCGCTAGCCGGCCAAAGCGGACATTGTCTTGCCCTGCCGGCGTGGTTAAGCGCAGACCGGTTTGGTGGTCGTACAGCCCCACCTCGAATCGAGCTTGAGCCGGGGCGTAGGCGGTGCGAGGCAAGCCCAACACATAAGTATCGGCCAACAGATCGCCGGGCCGCCACTGGCTGGTCGGATACAGGCCCAGACCGTGAAAAACGTTGCGCTGGGCGATGACCAAGTCATACTCATCGAGCAAGTGGACAAACACGGAATAATCCGTGGTTACGGGCCGGACACCGCGCCAATAAAGCGTCAGCGTCAGCGAGTCGCCCGGCCGGAGCGTGGTCGCCTCCACCTCATACCCCACCAATTCAACCGCATCACCAAAAAAGGTATCCAACCGCTCAGCCGAGGTCGGCAGATCGGCCAGCAGCGGTGGCAAGCGGTAGGCAGGTGCAATCAGACCCCACGGCACCCAAATTGCCACCGCCAGCAGCCCAACCAGGGGCAACGGTTGGAGAGGGCGGGGCACCAGAGCGCTCCAACCGGCCGCCCATAAAGGGGCGAGGGCAATCAACCCTGGAAAAAGTAGCCGGCCCTGCGTGGCTGGGGTGCGGAGCGTCCACTGGATTAGACCTACAATTAGAATGAGCAGCCAGCCCACCAAGATCGGCCAGGCCAGGCGAAACTGCGGCGTCAGCAGATCGTCGGGCTGCCGCACCCAGGCTACCAGCAAGCCAAGCCCGCTGAAGGCCAGTAGCGCGTTTAGCCAGGGATAGATCTCCGCCGGCAACGGCAGCGAGAAATAGCCAAACACGCCCCAGAACGAGCGAAACAAGCCCGGCAACTCGCGCCAAAGCTGGCTTAAGCCGAGATCGACTGGGCGGGCGCCCATCATACGGACCATGACTTCCGTGCCGGTCCAATCGCCGTAAAGTTGGAGGTTGCGCCAATACCACCAGCCGGCTACTGCCAGGGCTAGCCCGACGACCAAGGCGTTGCCTCCCAAGGCTAGCCCCCAATCTCGACGGGCCAGGCCCAGGCTCAGCAGGGCCAAGCCGACCAGCGCGAGCAGACCCAAACCGCTGACCTTAGTCAAGGCCGCCAAGCCCACCAGTAAACCCAGAATAATCAGTTTTACCCAAATCAGTTTTGCGCCAGCGGCCGAGGTAGGAAGCAAAAACCATTTCACCGTTAGCAAAATCACCAGGGCTGCCAGCAGCGTAATCAGATTGTCGTTATTGACCGAAGCGGAAATAAAGAGAAACATCGGGTTAAAGGCCACAAAAGCCATCGCCAACCCGGCCAACGAGCGGCGCTGTGGCCACAACTGCCGGCCTAAAGCGTAGATCGTCAACACCGTGCCCGTCCCGAGTAAAACCGAAAAAAGCCGGCTAACGTGAATGGCCAGGACGGCGCCACGCCAGGGCCAGCTTTCCCGGCCGGTGTGGACGGCAATGTTGATGTTGCCATCGGTGGTGACCCGGCCAAGGTCGGCGTGGGGGTTTCGATAGATCAGGCCGGGCAGATCGTCCGTGGGAATAGGCCGGGTGAGCAGGGCCGCGAGCGCGTAGTAGAGAGGGGGTTGGCTGCCCTCCTGAAACCAAAGCTCCGGCGCCGCCGGGTCTTGCACGGGCAGTTGTCCAGTCCGGCTCAAATGCCAGACAAAAGGGTAGTGCCACAACTCGTCCGGCGATTCAAAAAGAGGCGTGATGACGCTGTAAAGGGTGGCCAACACCAAAAACGCCACGGCAATGAAGACAGCAGGTCGAGGCCAATGCATCAGCGGGCGACTAGCGGCCGAGTTGGTCCAGTTTTTCGAGAACTTGAGGCTGAGCCAGCAGGGCCCGGTAGAGGCGATCGGCAATGTAGCGATTGCCCGCCACCGAATAGTGACCGGCGGCGCCCGGGTAACTCACTTCCGTCTGGGACAGAAAGAGCGGCTGAACCTGGTCGATGGGTAGCTCTCTAAACTCGGTCAATAGATCGATGAAAATAATCTGCTGGGCCTGGGCCGCTCGAAAGACCTGCTCACGCCAATAGGCGGTTTCGGCGGGGAGAGGCTGGGCGTGATCGGCCAGGGTGGGAAGATAAACCAGCACGAGCAAACTGCCCCGCTCTTCATTCAGTTCTTCCAGATCTTCCAGCATCCGGGCAGCAACTCGCCCCCAGCCTAAATTTCTCTCCGCAGCGTCATCATCAACCTCGGCAGCCTGGGCGGTCGGCTGATCCAGGCCGGCGGCTAACTGAACGAGTCTAAGCTGGCGGATCGACTCACTGTTTTGGGTTAACCAAGGCAAATAAAAGGCCCGCTCGGGGACGGGCACGTTGTTAACCTGTAGCGTCCCAGCTTCCAAAGTTAGCAGCGGTTTGCCATAACCCAAAAAGCTGGCCTGCTGCATCCGATCAAAATCGGCCGTGATAAAAGTAAAGAGGTGGATGTCGTGGTCCAACTTGAGGCCTTCACGTTTGTACCACAGAAAAGCCTGATCGACTCCGTAGCCGCCTTGACCCATATTGACACTTTGCAGCCGGTCGTCAAGCGTCTCGAGGAGATGGCACCAGGTCTGTTCGTCGCTAACGCCGTATCCCAGCGTAAAAGAATCGCCGGAGCAGATCAGGCGTAGTTGATCGTCCGGAGCGGCTGGAGAAATATCGATCTGATTGCGAAAGCCCTGAGCATTGATGGTCAAATCGAGGCCGGGGCCGTACATATCCTCGATGTAAACTTGGGGTCGATTGACCCAGCCCAACTCCGGATCATACTGAGTATGAGAGCGCTCGGCGATGGGTTGGGCACTGACCGAACGGAAGAAGATGACCAGGCTGGCCAGTCCTTCGAGAAAGACTAAAATTGCGGCCACGGCCAACAGGTTGAAGATCAGAAAAACGATGACTTTTTTTGAGCCGCTGAAGAATTTCTGCATAGCATCCACCAACTCCGCGCCAGTCTCGCGGCAGCCAGCCCGTGGATTATAGCCAAGTCAGGGCGATCGTTCAAACTGGCGGAGCAACAAAAAAGCGGGCCAGCGCCCGCCTCTTGCTCAGGGTTAATCCTCCCTAACAACTGTACCGATCCGGCCGGGTGACGATGCAGTATTGGGCCGAACCGCCGCGATTGACCAGCCGGACATAGTACTTGGTGTTCTTTTCGACGGGACCTTGCCAGACAAACTCTACCGTTCGATCATTTTGATCCCGGTTGCCCTGCTTGCTGGCCACGCCGACGTTGGGGACCAAGTTGACGTCTTTCGGGGGCCAAGCCGGGATATTTTTACCATGGTAGATAATCATCTCAAACTGGTCGGTGCCTTGCACAAAAGCGATCAGCGTGGCCTGGTTTTCCTGGTTAGAGTTAAAGCTGTACCACTGCTCCCCTCCGGCACCGAGGCCCCCGGCCAGATTGTTGCCCCACAAGGTAAACGAACCCACCCCCCCCCCGCCGCTACCGCCGCTCGGCACTTCGGGTTTGGGCGGCAGCGTGGCGGCGATGGGCACATCATCCAGGCGAGCCTCTACCATATTAATAAACTGGGCTGACGTCCAGCCTTTTTTTTTATCAGCCATCGCAACCTCGACCCACTCTTTACTCTGGGTGCGCTGCAAAACCGTCACCGAGTCGCCCTGGTTGAGTTTGGCCACCCGCTCGTAATCGGTGCCCGGTCCGGACCGGACATTGACGTTGTTGGAATTAATCACGCCCGCAAAGGAACCGGTTGGCCCATCTGGGTTATCTTCGGCGTATTGCTCGGGGTCAACTTCCAGGGCCGAGCTAAAAACCTCAACACAATCGACCACTTCAATTTTGCGCCCGTTGACTTGGCCCCGCAAGCACTCTTCGGTTTGCAGGCGAACCACTTCAAAAGTAATAGTCTCCTCTTCCGGGTTGCGCGTTCGCAAAATTTCGCAGTAATCGTTCATACTGCCATCGGCGGCCATGGCCACATTTTCTAGCCGGGTAATGAAATCGCCGGGTTTAATGCCGGCCTCATCCGCCGGCGAACCGGAATTGACCGACGAGACCCAGATACCGGAGAAGATCGTGCCATCGTCCAGGGGGATCGAGACTGCCTCGGCGCTAATACCGAGAGAATGAACATTGCGACCGGCCCGCAGTTGCTCAATCACTTCCAGCGCCTCTTCGCGGGCAATGGCAAAGTACTGGTTGGTGGCCGAGTTGCTGGCATAGTTGACGCCCACAATCTGCCCTTCTTCCGAAACCAACGGCCCGCCGGAGTTACCCGGGTTGATGGTCGCGTCATGCTCAAGCACCGAGTCCACCGAGGCCCAGGAAGTTTGGCCACTGGTCTTCGCCTTGGAGACAATCCCTCGCGTCATGGTGAATTCGGAGTCGCCTAGGGGGAAGCCGGCGGTCAGGACCGTGAGCGGAGGCGAGACGTTGCCCTCATACCAGGTTAAGTAGGGAAACTCCTCACCGCCGAGCAGTTGCAATACGGCCAGGTCTGAACACTCGGAGATGCCCAGAACCCGCATCCGGTAGGGCTGATCATCACCGCCGATGTAGGCGTTAAAGATCGATCCGCCAATGACCACGTGGCTATTGGTGACGGCAATCCCAGACTCGTCGATGATGAAACCGGAGCCAGAACTTTCATCAAAGGGTTGGAGATTACCCTCATCATCAACATAGGTAAACTCACCTTTGGCTACGATTCGGATCGTCGCTTGTTTGACATCTTGTAACGATTTAACGGCTAGGTCGTTGTCCGGCTCCGGCGTCGGTTCGACTTCAACCAACGCTTCCGTCGGTTCCGGTTCAACCGGCTCTGGCTCGGGGAGAGCCGTGGGCGTGGGCTCGGCGGCCGGAGTTGACGAACTACTGCTGATCGAAACCTGGCTGGAGGCCGACAATTCGGGGTTGCCAGTTTGAGCGGCCGGAGTTGGTTCCTCGTCGCCACCCAGCAAGACGCGCAAGGCTGCCCCCGGACTACAGGCCAGGGTGGCTAAAACAGCCAGTAGCAGCCCAAATCGAACTGCATTAAATCGAAAGGTTTGCATGCTTTGTCTCCTTACTCGTTATTGAAAGGTCTATGGATGAGTCAGGACAAAACAGGGAAAGATGCCTGACGCGATACGGATGTAGAATTTAGCCAACAGCGCACCTCATTCGGCGCAAGCCAATAGGGCAGAGGGGTATAACACACACTTTATAACTTTAACTGAAGCCTACGCAGGGCCCGTTAATTTTCCGTTAAGCGTATCTTCTCAATAAATCGTGGCCACGTCCACCCCGGAATGTAGAGAAGATACCGTTAAGCCTAGAAAAAATGAGTTGAACAAAATTTAAGCAGAGGAAATAGTCCTCCCTAGCTTACCATGAGTGCGAGGATTTGTCTACGAAGAAATCACCACAACTCTATTGACAAAATAGACCAGCCAGGCGGCCCCAATCAGCACCGCGATCAACCCGATGTAAGCTGTGGCCAAACTGGTTTGATCGGCCAGCCAGCCGAGGAGCAGGGGCATCGTCAAAATGGCTAAACCCGAACCCATCGCGGCTCGAGCGCTGGCCAAATCTTCTTTACCCGCCGCCGCCTGAATCGAGAGCGAGAGCGACACCGGGTAGAGATTGGCTACTCCCAAGCCAGTCAAGGCCAGGGCGGCCAGGCTAAGCCCGGCATAGGGAGAAAAAGCATAGAGCGGAAATCCGACCAGGACCAGGATTAAGCCAGCCAGCAGCAACCAAGACTCCCGGACCCGGTAGGCCAGCCGGCTACCACCAAAGCGACCAACGAGCATCGCCCCTAGAAACAAACTCAGTGAGGTCACCGCCTCGGTTTTTGGCAGACCGAAGCCGGCCATCAAATAGTCCGCGCCCCAGTACAACACGCAAAACTCGATCGAGACCACCAGATAGAGCAGCAGCCAATTGAGCCAGAACCCAAGTTTAAGGCCGGCGCCGGCAGTGGTTTCGGCCTGGCTGGCCGGTCTGGGCTCCAAAATCGGCACCCGGCGCAGCCAGAAGTAGGCCAGCCCAAACAAGGCGCCGACCACGAGCAGGCCAAATCGCCAGCCCAGTTCGGCCCGCTGCATCTGGCCGATCACCAGCGGCGCGCCGGCGGCCGCCAAGCCACCGATCACGTTGGCCTCGGTCAGGGCGATAATCCGCTGATCGGCGTAGTAGTCGGCCAGGGTGGCGTTGACCAGAAAGAAGGTCAGCGAGCCTAGCGTCCCCATCATCAACGTCCCGGCCACGGTCACCAGGGGATGGCTGCCTGCCGTCAACAGGACCGTGCCGGCCACCAGGCCAAAGCCGCCCCCCCACAGCCCTCGCCGCCGGCCGAGCCGCCTCACCACCCGATCGCCAAACAGGCCGGCCAAGACCATCCCTAGCGCGAAAGCACTATAGTGTAGACTGGATAACGTGAAAGAGAGCCGTAACTCTGTCCGCAGAAAAGGCATGACCGGCCCTAAGCCGTTGATCATAAAAGAATAGTAGGCGAGCATGAAGTAGACCAGCCAGGTCAGTTGCGTTCGGGTAAAGCTACGAGTTGAGGCGGAAGTGACGGCCATCAAGATATCTCCGTAGAGCCGATATTTTAACCAGGAGAGTATACTCCACGGCGGCGAGGGCGGTCAATTTACCAAATCGGGGCTGAGTCTAAGGCTGGACAAGATCACAATTTTCGGGAACAGGCCAATGCCCGGTAATCGCTGCTTCTAGCGAGGGCGGCTGGCAAGGGTCGATTGAGACCCCTGTAGCATCTGCCTGCATGGTCCACGCTCCTCGGCTTAGATTGGCCGCTCGCAAGCCCCAGGCGCAAGAATCGGCCTGAGCTTGCAGAACCAACTCCCGCCCGTGCCGGGCCCAAGTGTAGGTGCCCACGTCTAGGTGACAATTTGGATCGTTAAAAAGGGTGAGACGATCAGCCTGCACGGTAAAAGAGCCTACCCCGGTGAAATCGGTGCTCTCGTGCCAGATCCGATACGCGCCCTGCTTGAGTTCAATCGTCCAGGTGCCGCCGTTGGCGCGGTACGGAGCGCAGCGCCGGCATGGCACCGGCGTACCGGGGAACCGCACCGTTTTAGTGTAAAGCCCATCCAGGACGGTCGCCGTAGGGGGTGGAAGTGGGGTGGTAAACGGATAGGGTTGCAGCCGAGCGGCGGCAGTTGGGACTGAACTTGTCGCCACCAAGGTCCGAGTAGGCCGAGCCTGTCCCGGCGGCGTGACCGTCTCCACTGCGAGCGCGCCGGTGGTTCGACCCGCCGGTAAGAGCTCCTCACTGGCGGACGCTCTAGTTTCAGCCGCCGGTGGGCCGGCGGCGCAGCCGGTCAAGGCCAAGATCAGGCCTCCGAGCACCCCCATCGATAGTGCAGCAAACCGCTTTTTCATAAAGTTTGCCCCTTTCACCGCGTTTGACAATCCGATTTTAACTTGCTATTCTTGTTTTACTGGTTAAATTGTAGGTTGACGATTCTAACCTGTCAAAAACTTTTTAGCGGTTAAAAAGCGATGCCTGTTACACCCCAACGTTTTAAGTTTATCGGCGGCTGGCCCTGCCTTGATTTTGTCGATTCTAAGAATTGGGACAGCCACGAGGCCAAATACGAACGCTTTCAGCAGTATGACGATCTTGTCTGGTGGAATATCGAGGCCGGTTTCCTGCCGGACAAGGCCGCTCAAGCTCTGTTCGAGCGGGGCCGCCAACAACCGGACCGGGCCGCGACTGTCTTTGAGCAGGGACTGAGATTACGAGACGAAGTTCATCGCTGCCTGGCCGAGATTGCCGCAGGCAAGGGGCCGGAAATGATCGATTTGAGGCGGCTCAATGCCTGGATCGGACAAAGCGTGGCTCAGTCGCAACTGACCGCCGAGGGAGAAGGTTTCAGGTGGCAGTGGTCGGGTCAGCCAGACGCCTTGGAGAGAGTCCTCTGGCCTATCGTTTGGTCAACGGCGGAGTTGTTGACCTCGGATCAATGGGGCCGGGTCAAGCAATGCGCAGGCGAAAGCTGCGGCTGGATTTTTTTAGACACCACCAAAAATGGCAGCCGGCGCTGGTGTGAAATGGGACACTGCGGCAATCGAGCCAAGGCTAAACGCTACTACCGGCGACTGAAGGCCAAGACCTAAGTCACCAGGCCTTATTCTTAAGCCGCCGCCCGATTCTCTTGGATCGCCTTTTCGAGGTGCTGATCGCTTTCGACGATACGCAGATAAACTTCTTCAAGGCTGCGGGGAATCTCGCTGAGGGTAATGACGGGGGTATTCTGCCGGGCCAGTTCAGACAGCAGAACAGGGTTAAATTGAGCCGGATCGCTGACGGTATAGCGGACCCAATCCTCACCATAAGCGACTACGTTAGCTTTGCCGTTCAAATGTTTAACCAGGCCGTTCATCGGGCTGGCCAGGCGCAGTTCCATCAAAGGATCGCCCAGCAACTGCTGCTTCAGTTCAGCGGGCGTACCCTGAGCGATGATATGCCCCCGCCGGATGATCGCGATCCGGTCGGCCAACTGCTCGGCTTCGGCCAGGTTGTGAGTGCAGAGCACCACGGTGCGATGCTCGCGGCGCAAATTGGCGATCGCATCGCGGACCAGTTTGGCGCTGTGCGGGTCCATGGCCGAGGTCGGCTCATCCAGGAAAAGGACCTGCGGGTCGTGCAGCATTGAGCGCACCAGGGTCAACTTCTGCTTCATCCCCTTGGAGTAGGTGCCTACTTGCTTGTTGCGCGCTTCCCACAGTTCAAACCGGTGGAGAAGCTCTTCAGTCCGACTCTCGATGGCGCTGGCGGTCATCCCTTGCAGTTCGCCAAAAAAGCGTAAGTAATCGCTGCCCTTCATCCGCTGGTAGAGACCGGGGAACTCGGTAAGCAGGCCGATGACCTGCCGCACTTCAATCGACTGGGTCACGGTATCGAAGCCGGCCACCCGGGCATAGCCGCGAGTCGGCTTGAGAATCGAGCCGAGCATCCGCACGGTAGTGGTTTTGCCCGCGCCGTTGGGGCCCAAAAAGGCCAGCACTTCCCCTTCCGGCACAAAAACCGAGACATCCTTCACCGCGGTAAACTCGCCGAACTCCTTGCTCAATTCCACTGCTTCAATCATATGTTCCTCAAACCGGGTCGAGACTTTCGGGGTGCAAACTCCAGATTCAAGTGTAGCCCGAAGGGGGAGGGTTGTCAACGTCTTGCCAAAGTAAGGGCTGTCCTAGATTTGAGACAGAGCTGAGCGGTTTTGAAAACCTATTTGGGTCGAATCTTTTGGAACAAGCTCAGAGGTTGAGGATAACGGCGAGCGCGATCAAGCCGATCGCTCCAAACTCAATCAAGGTGCGGCGGGAGAGCCGGCCGAGCAGTTGCTGTTGAGCCAGCCCCACCGCGATATAAAAAACGAGGAAAAGCAGCAGACCGGCATTCAAAGCGTGGATGCGCCAATAGTTGAGGGCCCAAGTGATTTCACCCAGGCTCAGGGCAATGATCGCCGCATAGAGCCAGGTCTTATCGATCTGCTGGGGTGCCAAACGCAGGAGTGAAAGCGCCGTCACCCCACCGACCAGCATCACGCCGGTGGCACTGACCAGACTCCGGCTCCGGCTCTGATAAATAATGATAAAAAAAAGCAAAGCAATGCCATAGCCGACCAATTGTTGCCACACCCGCGGCCAGAAGCCGGGATCGATTTTGTGGGTTACTTGTAGAAACTCGGCCATAATCGTTAGCCACAGGATAATGCCGACACTGATCAGGCCCATCGCCCAGATTACAGGAGAAGGAGCCAGGCCGAGTGTCTGGGTAGCGAGCACAACCAGCAGCCCCGGCAGGACCCAAAAGGTGGCCAGGTAATTTAAGTTGCGCACACTCAACAAGGGATGCGTCCGAATGACCGCATCGGTGCCGGCCATCACCAAACCGCCCAGCAAGACCACCATCAGCCACCGGCGCGGGGCATCGAGCGTCAGGGGCGACCCCAGCAGATCAAAGGTAGTCACCTGGCCAGGAAAGTTTAGCACAAAGTAAAGCGATAGCCCGATTAAAGTTAAGCTCACAACGCCGCTTAGGCGCTCATAAGTAAGCATCATAATGGCAGCGGATTCTAATCGCCGGCCCAGGTTTGTCAATTTCTCTTAGTTTTCAGAGAATTGACCTCTCGGTTAGTTCGATCTATGATGGTAACCTAAGGTTAATAAGGTACATTGTCGATGCGCCCAGTAGTGACCAGCCACTTCCTAAGTCGACCAGCCATCCTGTTGATCAGTAGCCTGCCCTTCATCCTATTTTGGCGCTGGCTATGGCGTGGTGAAGTGCTCTACTGGGGCACCCTTTTACTCCAGTTTTGGCCGTGGCACCAGTTGGTCAAAGAAAGTTGGCTGGCCGGACAGTGGCCACTTTGGAATCCTCTTTTAGGCAATGGAGCCCCGCTGCTGGCCAATATGCAGTCGGCGGCCCTATATCCGCCTAATCTTCTCCTTCTCCCCCTCCCAACCGAGCATGCCCTCACCTTATCAATAGTGCTCCACCTGGTTTTGGCGGGCTTAACTATGTACTTCTACTCTCGGCGGCTGGCCTTTACGCCCTTTGGGGCGACCGTCTCAGCCCTGGCCTTTATGTTCAGCGGGTATTTGATCGGCCGCACCCAGTTTCCGGCGATGGTCCACTCGGCGGCCTGGTATCCTCTGCTACTGCTGTTGACCGACCGGCTGGCCTGTCGACGCCAGTGGCCCGAGGCTGTGGGGTTGGCGATGGTTTTGGCCCTCCAGTTTTTGGCCGGCCACGCTCAACTGTGGTTTTACGGACTGTGGCTGGTGGGCGCCTATACGCTCTTTCGGACCTGGCCCCGGCCAACCCTACCCCTCGGTCTGGTCGGGCTGGCTGTGGGGCTGTCGCTTCTGCTCGCCGCCGGGCAACTCTTGCCCACGACCGAGTACGTCACCCAGTCTCCACGCGCCTCCGGCGCCGAGCGCTACTTTGCTCTGACCTACTCCTTTTGGCCGTGGCGCTTGATCACGTTAATCGCTCCGGATTTTTTTGGGAACCCGGCTCAGGCCAACTACTGGGGTTATGCCAACTACTGGGAGGACCACGCTTACTTAGGCGTTTTGCCCCTTATTTTTGGTCTGACGGCGGTCTGGCACTGGCTCAAGAATCGCTTCCAAGGCAGGCCACTGGACCCGCGGCTGCGGACTGTGCCCTTCTTTGCCGGGTTGGTCCTGCTGTCTCTGCTGCTGGCTCTCGGCTGGAACAGTCCCATCTATCTTCTCGTTTTCGAGTACGTGCCCGGCTTTAGCTTTTTTCAAGCCCCGGCCCGGCTGCTGATCTGGTACACCGTGGCTATGGCCGTGCTGGCCGGCGCCGGCGCCGAGCTATTCATCGCCACTGCTTTCAATCGCCCTCATTGGCGGCGCTTTCTAGCCGCCTGCGTGGCCATTACTCTGGCCGGCCTCGGCGGGGCCTGGCTGTTAGCCGGTCGGGACTTGACCTTTCTGGCTGCGACGCGCAATCTGGGCCTGTTCCTCATCGCTTCGGTCACGCTGCTGCTGATCCAACCCAGCCGCAGCGAAGTCCGGCCGGCGCTTATTCCTCTCTGGCAAAGTGGGGTGGCGCTCTTCATCGCCTTCGATCTACTGCTGGTGGCCTGGCCGCTGCTGCCGATGGCCCCCAGCAGCGTGTTTCAGACGGCCAGCAGCAGCGCGAAAGTCCTGAAAGCCCAACCGCCCAGTTATCGCTTTCTCACGGACAAGGGATTTGCTCATAGCGCTACGTTTAATCAATATTTCCGGTTCAGCACTTTTGGCCCGTCAGATCCCATTTATCTGCAATCTTTTAAAGAGACGCTAGCACCTAATCTGGGGGTTCTCGCCGATCTCCCCTCGGCTAACAACAATGATCCGCTGGTCGTAGGCCGGCAGCTAAGTTTAATCGATCAATTCGAGGTGGCCGCGCCAGAGATACGGCTGAAACTCTTGGCTCTGATGAACGTGGGTTACTATCTCAACGAGACCGCCGAACTGCCCGGACCGGTCCTGTATAACACTGACAAAATCGTGATCCAACAGGTCCCGAATCCGCTGCCCCGCGCCTACTACGTATCCACCTCTCAAGTTGCTCCAGATCCGGCCGAGGCACTCCAGAGACTATTGGCAGAAAATTTTGATCCTCGCCGGGAAATTGTTATGATTAATCCTTATGACGATTTAATCGCTGCACCGGCTTCTAAGCCCAAGCCGATCGCGGAGACGCCGGTAGTGGTTGAGGAAAAATCGGCCACAGCGTTACGCCTCCGGCTTGAGGCACCTCAGGCCGGCTTTGTGGTCCTGACCGATACCTTTTATCCTGGCTGGCAAGCGACGGTAAACGGTGTCCCGACGCCAATTTTTCAGGCCAATGTAGCCTTTCGAGCTGTACCGGTGAAAGCCGGTGCCCAGGAAATCACTTTTGATTACCGGCCGCAGACCTTTACTTTTGGCCTATGGACAAGCCTGGGGGCCTGGTTAATAATGTTAGGTATATTATTGCGTCGAACCAAGCAACGATGAGTATGAATGGCTCTCAATCAGGAGCTTCATTTTCTACGGTCGTCAGCGTTCTGGAGAGATAGATTTTCCAAACCAAGAAATTCCAACTAGGATAGAAGCTTGTTCGCATTAATTATCATCCTCGCTTTACTTGGCTGGCTGGTCGGGAGCGGTATTAACCACGCTGCTAACATTTTGCCGACCCGCCAAACCCTTTTTCAGCAGCCATCCTGTTTTAACTGTGGCCTCCCGCAAGGACGGTCCCAGTGGAGTGCCCTGGTTAGCCTGCTCACAAACCGGCGGGGCTGCACTAATTGCGGTGCCTCGCCCTCCAAGTTTACCCGGGCTCTGCTCGTCGAACTTATCACCCCACTCCTCTTTGGCTTTCTCGGCTGGTGGTACGGACTTACCCCCTATTTGGGGTTGGTGCTGATTTATACGGCGGTCTTAATCCTGGTCACGGTTACGGATTTAGAACACCGGCTTATTTTCAACATCGTCATCTTGCCAGCCATTTTGCTGGCCATTGGGGCCGCGTTTGTGACACCGGGGATGACCTGGCGAGCGGGTATGGTTGGGGGTGTGGCCGCCTTCATTATGGTTTATATTGCCGTGCTCGTTTCCAGAGGCGGTCTGGGAGAGGGTGATGTCACGCTCTCGACGTTTCTCGGTTTTATTATGGGCTTTCCCCATATTATCTTGAGTTTGACCTTTGGGGTTTTTCTGGGAGGATTTGTCGCTTTTGCGCTACTGGTCACCCGGCGGGTGACATTAAAGACTTTTATTCCCTACGGACCATTTTTAACAACAACCGGCTGGATTATGCTAATTTGGGGCGAAGAAATCTGGCGGTACTACTTCTGGTAAGGTTTAGAACTATGAAACAGAAACGCATCCGCATACTCATTGAGGGCCGGCTGCAAGGCATGAACTTTCGGCTGCAAACCCAACAAGCGGCTAAAGGCTTAGACCTGGTCGGCTTTGTCCGAACTCTTTCCGATGGCCGGGTGGAAATAGAGGCCCAAGGCCATGAGGACAACCTGGAAAAGCTGTTGGAGTGGGTTCAGCAAGAGCCGCACAGCAGCCAGATTCGCAGCATTCTTTTTCGCTACGATGATCCGGTTAGCTATAGCGAATTTAATGTTCGCTAAATCACCCACTGAGAGCCGTACCGGTTAACAAGCGATAATCCACCGGTATTCCGGCATTGTTGCGCACCTTGACATAGTACTGACCATTATCGACCAACCAGCCACGCCAGTAGCGTTCACTGGTTTGGGGGTTTTGATCCAAATCAGCCGCTTGAGCCAGTCCCACACTATTTAAGCCAACCCCTTCAGTTTCACCGGTAGTAAGAATCTCTAGCGTGACATCCGCGTCACTCTGGGCGATCTGCATTGTCACCCCGGCTGCCTCAAAAGCTTCATTCACTCTGCCGGCCGCGGACAGCTGATACCAAACTTCCTGGCCCGGTGCCACCAACCCTACCGTCTCACCCGTCCCCAGTGACAACGCTACTTCGGGCGATGCCCCAAGCTGAGGATTGGCGATATCTTGATCATACAGATAATAATCGACCTCGAGCGCGGTCCCGTTCTCAACCGCAAGATAGTACAGATCATCACGCAGCACAACGCCGCGCCACAGCCGCTCGCCGGTATTGCCATCGCCATCCCGGGAGACGAAGGCGCCGGCTCCAAAGTTGTTTGGCCGGGCGCGCTCGCCACGGCCCCAGGCTGCGATTTCACTGGGCGTGAACAGTTGAAAATTAATGTTGTCGGCGTTTCCGGCGCCGGGCGTGAAGAACAACGTAAATGCTAAATCTTGAAAGACATCACCCCCCAAGCCGGCCCGTGAAAAGGTAAACCACTGAGTCGAGCTCGGCTGCAAACGACCGCGGGTCAACCCTGTTTGTAATACTCTGGCCTCCCATGCGGATGGCCCTCCGCCAAGAACAGGGGGTGGAGGCGGTTCCGGGGTGGGCATGGGCTGAACTGGCTCGGGCGGCGGGGCCGGTTCACGTTCATTCTCCGCAAAGAGCCAATAATCGATGGGAGCATCGCTGTTATTCACCACCTGCACGTAGTACACCGCTTCGCCTTGGATGACCCCCGCCCACAGAATGCCACTGGCCTGTTGGCTATTAACGCTGGCGGTCCACTGACCCACCCCCACAGGTGTGGGCGAGGAGGCTGACAATGCCTGAGCTTCATCATATACCTGGAGCGAGATTTGCTGTCGCAGGCTGACCGGCGTGAATACCAGCGAGAAGGACTGCTTGAGCTGCCCGGTTGTGCCCGCCGCGAGTCGGAACCAACGCTGTTGGTTAGGGCCTAATACGCCTGTATTCAACTGGTTGACGAGAGAAATTGCCGTTTGGGGAGAGCTGCCTGTGCCCGTTGAAGCACCGGCAAAGAAAATGGACAGGAGGGCCACAGTTAAAGCGAAACTGATAGCCACCAAAATCAGAACGTACTTGAGCGGGGTCTGCACACTGCTTGCGTTGGTCACGAGTCATCCTCCCAACTAAGATACTTTGCCGCCGTGCAGCGCCCTGGAACCGCGCAACGCTTCGATGATTTACACGGTCAATTACGATCTGTTCCGGTTTTAAGGTGCAGACTATGGACGCCGGTCAGGTTTAAGCCACCTGACCTCCGGCCAACAAAGATCAACGAGTTTGTCGCAATAGATTGTTACAATTGGCAGTATAACTTAGTTAAGGATTAAACGTCAATGGGAGCAATGACCTAAGCGGCTCGATCCAAGCTGATACCGACCAGCCGTCCTTGTTCGTCATACAACTCCGGCTCGGTCTCGCCGCGGATAACAGGGGCGGAAACAATGCACTTTTTGATGTTTGTGCTGGAGGGAATCTCGTACATAATGTCAAGCAAGGCCTCTTCGATGATGGAACGGAGGCCGCGAGCGCCGGTCTTGTGTTTGAGAGCCAATGCCGCCGCCGTCGAAAGGGCATCTTGAGTAAAAACCAATTCCACCCCATCCAGGGTGAATAGATGCTGGAACTGCTTGATAATGGCGTTGCGGGGTTCGGTTAAAATCTTCATCAAAGCCGTGTGACCGAGTGGTTCTACGGTAACGGCGACCGGCAGCCGGCCAATAAACTCCGGGATAAGGCCGTAACTATGCAAGTCATCCGGCATAATCTGGGTTAACGTATCTGAGATACGGGCAATATCAGCCTCTTCCTTGGCAATATCAACCTCGACGGCGGCTCCGATCGCGCCGGTAACTTCCTGCAAACGCCCTAACGACTTTCCTAAGTCCGGCTGATACCGCCCTTGGCGGGCAAGCGACGTTTTTCGCCAGCCAGGACTAAAACCGAGCCGCCCCTTGGTCCCCAGTCGGTTTTCGACAACTTTTTCCAGGCCATCAAAAGCACCGCCGCAGATGAAGAGAACGTTACTGGTATCGATTTGAATGAAGTCCTGGTGCGGGTGCTTTCGACCACCCTGCGGCGGCACGTTAGCTTGTACCCCTTCAATAATTTTGAGGAGGGCTTGCTGCACCCCCTCGCCGGATACGTCACGCGTGATAGAAGGATTGTCCCCGGTTTTGCGGGCCACCTTGTCTATTTCATCGATGTAGATGATGCCCTGCTCGGCGCGTTCGACATCATAATCCGCGGCTTGAATCAGGCGCAGGATGATGTTTTCGACATCTTCACCGACGTAGCCCGCCTCGGTCAGGGTAGTGGCGTCGGCAATGCAGAAGGGGACATCCAGGATACGGGCCAAGGTTTGAGCCAACAAGGTCTTGCCGCAGCCGGTCGGGCCAATTAAAAGAATATTGCTTTTTTGAAGTTCAACGGCGTTATGATCTTTTGAGGACAAGCGCCGGTTGATACGCTTGTAATGATTGTAAACGGCCACGGACAAGACTTTTTTAGCCTGATCTTGGCCTACCACCCACTCGTTAAGCTGCTCATAGATCTCTTTGGGCGAGGGAATGCGCTTGGGGTTGAAATCGGTCGCATCGTGATTGGAGTTATCCGCCTCCAAAATATCGCGACAAAGATCGACACACTCATCGCAGATGTACACCTGGTCCGGACCGGCAATGAGCCGATTGACCTCTTCCTGGGAGCGTTTGCAAAACGAACAGACTTGGATGTTGGATCTAAATCTACTCATGCAGGCCTTCTTTTACAGCGTAGTGGCAATCGATCTTGTCTGGGCCCAACTATCGCCCGGCCCGTCCGATTAACGCCCAATCTAGGCTCAAGCCTCGCCGGTCAGTGACCGGCGAGGCTTGGTTAGGCGTTATTTTGATGATTTTCCACTCGACTCGGGCAACTCACCCAGGATTTCATCGACGATGCCGTACTCTTTAGCGGCCAGGGCATCCATCCAACGATCGCGCTCAAAATCGTCAGCGATCTGCTCGATCGACTGGCCGGTGTGCTTGCTAATAATGCCAAAGAGTAGATCTTGCTGGCGTTTCATTTCGCGGTACTGGATTTCGACGTCAGTGGTATAACCTTGGGCCCCGCCGCCGGCTTGATGCATATGGATAGTGGCATGCGGCAAGGCAAAGCGCTGCCCTTTAGCACCTGCGGCCAGCAGAACCGTGCCCATACTGGCGGTAACGCCCACCGCAAAGGTGCTAACCGGGGCCGAAATTTGCTGCATCGTATCGTAAATGGCTAAACCGGCATAAATCACCCCACCCGGCGAGTTGATGTACATCTGGATCTCGCGCTCGGGGTCTTCCCGGTTCAGGTACAACAATTGAGCCACAATCAGGTTGGCGATCTGGTCGTTGATCGGCGTCCCTAGAAAGATAATGCGCTCTCGCAGGAGCAGTGAAAAAATATCGTAGGCTCGTTCGCTGCGGCCCGTAGTCTCAATGACCATGGGCACCATTGCTTCAGGAACTCTTGAAAACATAACTAACTCCTTAAACGTTACATTGTCTAATTCTAGGTTCTGGACCTAGTCTAATATGTTGTACCTGAAGCGAGCCTTCAATACAACCTGTCGGTCTCGATCCGGCATAACTCAGTTTTGGGCTTCAGCAGCGGCTGGCTCCCCACTTTGATCGGCTTGATCATCCACCGAGGCGGGTTCGGCCTCTGCCGAGGCCGGTGCAAGAGTTTCACCGGCCCTCTCATCGCCTAAGTCGGGTTCCGCAGCCTCTAATGAGGTCTCGATGGCCACCCCAGGCGACACAACCTCGGTCGACACAGCGCTTTCATCAGTATCGGTTTGGCTGGCGGGTTCTTCACCCTTGGCGATCGCGGCCAAGAAGTTAACCACCTTTTCCACCAACAGGTCATTCGCGATCAGGCTTTGCTGAACCTGAGAACTAATAATCTGGCGCCAGAATTGTTCACCTCGGCCAGAGAGATCGGCGAGAAGTTTAGCCCGGGCCAGAATATCACTCTCAGTGATCTGCAGATGCTCACGCTCAGCTACCTCACCGAGAACCAGGCTGCGCTTAAGCCGCTCAACAACTTGACCACGACGTTCTTCGAGAAAATCGTCACGGCTTCTGTTTTCCAGGCTCAGATAGTTTTCCAGGTTAAGCCCGTACTGATTCAACTGGCGCTCATAGTGAGCAATCTCGGACTCGATCGTTTCTTCTTCAAAGGCTTGGGGCCACTCAATTTCAGCACCTTCGAGAATCTTGTTGAGAACTTCATTGCCTAGTTCTTGATTTTGCTGCGCTTCACGCTGGCGCAGAATATTCTGCTCGATATCTTCGCGAAGTTGGTCTAAGGTGTCGAAATCGCTCACGAGCTTAGCAAAATCATCATCGATAGGCGCCAACTGCTTTTCACTGACCTCCAGCAGCTTAACCTCAAAGGTGATGTCTTTACCGGCGTAACGCTTATCGCCAAAATCTTCAGGATAGGGGATAATAAAGGCCTTTTCATCACCCGTTTTCAGATTGAGCAAAGGCGTGGTCAAATCCGGTCGGAAAGGGGTACTGGGCTTTTTCGGCGCCTCAGCCGCTTCATCTTCGCCTGTATCGTCTGTATCTTCTATATCTTCAGACTCTTCGGCCTCATCCAGGGCCGTTTCGTCCTCGTCTTCGTCCAAATCCTCATCTGGGAAGGTCAACTCATACTCAAGCGACTCGCGCTCGGCCAGGACCGTATCTTCATCTTTCTCTAGGACGGAAATGGTGACCCTATCGCTCAATTGGCTGGCCCGCTCCACCGGTGTCCAGGTGGCATTCTGCTCTTGCAGTTCTTCGAGGGCCTCTTCGATATCATCCTCGGTGACCTCGATCGGCTCAAAGTCAAGGCGGATAGCGTGATAATCCTCTAGATTTATTTTTGGCTCAATCGGGACCTTGACCTTGAGGGTCAACGGATCCCATTCGACACTCTCCAGATCCATCTTGGCAAAAGGTTTAACATCCGCCTCTTCCAATGCTTTGCGAATAAGGTTGTCGGCGGCGTTTTCCAGGGCCTCTTGCTGAATGGCTTCCAGGCCAAAGCGGCGAACGATGACATTATAGGGCGCCTTCCCCGGTCTAAAACCCGGAATGCGCACTTCTTTGGCAATTCGTTTAGCTGCTTTTTCCAGCAGGTCTTGCTCTTTTTTTGAATCAAGTTCGACAGTTACCAGAACTTGACGTCGTTCCAACTCTTCGGTGGTCACCTTCACGGGGGTAATCCTCATTCCTCTAAAATAAAAGTGTCAAAGTCCATCATAGCATAAAGGAAAGCCCATAGCAAATTGATTTTTTGCTCGATTTTTTGGGATCGATAGGGCGGTGAAGGCCGGTCAAAGAGCACTTTCAACTGCCCATGATATGCATGACGTAACGTTATGTCAAATAATTTGTTCACTTTAAAAAGTTCGTGACACCTTGCACAATTTCAGCGAGCGGTTATGATTCAAAAGCGATGAATATACCCGGACATCTAGCCATTGGCCTGGCCCAGCACCAGTTACCCCCGCTGGCTCGCCGTAAGCGCACGCTTATTCCTCTCCTAGTCGCCAGCCTCTTTCCCGATCTCGTCGACAAGACAATTGGTTACGGCTTACACCTGATGCCCAATGGTCGCCACTATGCCCACAATGTCTTTAGCCTGGCGGGCACAACGCTCTTAGTCGCGGGTTTGTGGGGGCGCAGAATTGGTCTGGCCTGGGGCCTGGGCTACTTGGGACATCTGCTGGTCGACAACTACAGCTCGGTGCCCTGGCTCTTTCCGATGCACGGCTACGATTTTGGCCAGGGCCGCCTCTTTTTCAATCCCCGGCAAATTGCCCGCGAGAGCCTCCTCCTGCTCTTTGTCTTGGTCATCTACCGGCTCGCTCGTTGACTGCTGATTTTAACCAATTGCCCCTGTAGAAAATCTAGCTATAATACGCCCATACTGTCGTTAAATACGAGGATTTTATGTCTCGATCTGATCGTTTTCTGAAGGCTTGCCGCCGTGAGCCGGTCGACGCCACGCCGGTCTGGTTGATGCGCCAGGCCGGCCGCTATATGGCCAACTATCGAGCGCTCCGAGAGAAGTACTCCATTTTGGAGCTCATTAAGACTCCGGACCTGGCTACCGAAGTCACCATGCAGCCGATCCGGGCTTTTAATCTAGACGCGGCGATCATCTTTGCCGATATCCTACCCATTTTAGAAGGTATGGGACTGGGCCTGCGTTTTGTCAAGGGAGATGGTCCGGTCATCGACAATCCCCTGCGCAGCAAAGCCGACATCGACCAACTGGTGACGCCACCGCCCGAAGAAGCACTCGGTTTCACGCTGGAGGCCATCCGGCAAACCAAAGCCGAGCTCAACGGTCTGGTACCGCTGATCGGCTTTTCCGGCGCGCCGTTTACCCTGGCCAGTTACGCCATCGAGGGCGGCTCATCCAAGAACTATCTCACCGCTAAAGCTCTGATGTATAAACAGCCGGACGCGTGGCAGAAGCTGATGGAAAAGTTGGCCACCGTGATCGGTTCCTATTTGAGGGCCCAAGCCGAAGCCGGCGCCGATGCCCTGCAACTGTTTGATAGTTGGGTCGGAGCCCTCAGCCCGGCGGATTACAGAACTTACGTCTTGCCCTATTCCCGACAAGCCATCGAAATCGCTCAGAGTGGGCCGCCAGTACCGTTGATCCATTTTGGCACAGGGACGGCCGGCATCTTGCCGCTTATCAAAGCGGCCGGCGGGGACATCATCGGCGTCGATTGGCGGATTGATCTGGACGTAGCGAGTGAGATGTTGGGCCGTGAGGTGGCGATTCAGGGCAACCTTGACCCGGCAGTGCTATTGGCGCCGGTGTCCGAAATTCGGAAACAGGCGGCTCAAGTCCTGGACAGGGTCAAGGGCCGGCCAGGACACATTTTTAATTTGGGTCATGGGATCTTCAAACAGACGCCGGTCGAACACGTCGCGGCGCTGGTTGATTTTGTCCATGAGTATTCGGCGCAAGCCTAAGGGGTTGGTAATACCCATCGTCGGCAGGATCGAACCTCAGGGGCGCTGCCTGCCTGGCTCGTCAGTCACATTATTTTAAGTCACAGTTGTATCTTCTCAATAAATCAGGGGCCGTTGGTTTCGACAGGCTCAACCAACGGGCTTCGACAAGCTCAGGCCGGGTTCATCCCGAAATATTGAGAAAATACGTCACAATTCTAACTAAAGGGATATTATGACCAAGAAAGCTGTTTTAATTTTGGCCTACGGCACTCCCGGCTCGGTTGATCGGATGGGCTGCTATCTGTCCGACATTCGAGGGGGCCGGCCAATGTCAGAAGCATTCGTCGATGAATTCAAACACCGGTACTCGATTATTGGCGGCTCGCCGCTCACTAAGTTGACGTATGAGCAAGCCAAAGCCACCGGAGACGAGTTACAGCGCCGGGGTCACGATCTGCCGATTTATGTCGGCATGCGGCACTGGTCGCCATGGATTAAAGATGCCATAGGCCAGATGTATCTCCACGGGATTGAAGAAGCGGTGGCTATGGTGATGGCGCCACACTACTCCAAAATGAGCATTGCCAAGTATTGGGGCAAAATCGACGAAGCCCAGCAAATGCACGGCACCAATATCAAGTTTTCGTTTATCGATTCCTGGTACCAACAACCCAATTTTCTAACGGCGGTTGAAAACCACATCCGGACAGCGCTCCAGAAGTTTCCGGAGGAGGCTCAAGTCAAGCTCGTCTTTACCGCCCACAGTCTGCCGGAGCGACTCAAGAAAATGGGCGACCCTTATGATGACCAGCTAAAGGATAACGCTCGCATTGTGGCCGAGCGGCTGGGCAATGTTGACTGGACCTTTTCTTATCAGAGCGCGGCGGAAACCGGCGAGCCCTGGCTTGGGCCTCAGATCGAGGAGGTGGTGGTTGATCTGGCCGACGAGGGCTACCAGCACATTCTGGCGGCGCCCATCGGTTTCGTGTGCGACCACGTCGAGATTCTGTTCGACATCGACGTCGAGGCCACGCAGATCGCTACGGAGCGGGGGGTCAATCTGCAGCGGATCGAGTCGATGAACACCGACCCGATTTTTATCAAGGCCATTGCCGACGCCATCGAGGAAAAATTATAATGGTGGGAACTCGGGTTCCCAAACTTTAACTATGAGCCATGTAGCGATTATCGGCGGCGGCATTGCGGGTCTGGCCACCGCCTTTTATCTCCAAGAAAAGAGCCGGAAAAGCGGACAGGCAATCGATTATACCCTGATCGAGAGTGACGCCCGCTTTGGCGGCAAAATTGTGACCAAAGCGGTCGATGGCTTTGTCATCGAAGGCGGGCCGGACTCGTTTGTGACGATGAAGCCGCACGGCTCCCAGCTTTGCCGTGATTTAAACCTGGATGATGAGATCATCCCCACCAACGACCACAAGCGGGACATTTTCGTCCTCAAGAGTGGAAACTTGGTCCGTTTCCCCGGCGGGCTGCGTCTGACCATCCCGACCGAGTTTGTGCCGTTTGCGACCTCAAACTTAATCTCCCCGCTGGGTAAACTGCGGATGGGGTTGGACGTAGTTATCCCCCCCCGCCAAGAGAGCAGCGATGAGAGCCTGGCCAGTTTCATCCGGCGCCGCTTGGGCACCGAAGCTCTGGATAAGATTGCCGGACCGATGATGGCCGGCATCTATGTGGCCGATCCCGAGAAGCTGAGCATTCAAAGTACCTTTCCCCAATTTGTGGAGATGGAGCGGCAGCACGGCAGCCTGATCAAAGCCATGCAGCAAGCCAAAAAGAAGGCGCCCCCCCGGCCCGGTAACGGCCGGTCGAAAGCCATGTTTAACAGCTTAAAGCCCGGCATGACCCGGCTCGTCGAAGCCCTGGTCAGCCGGCTCGACGGGGAGCTGTGCCTGGGGCAGCGCGTCACTGCCCTTAAGCGCCTGCCCACCGGCTTTGAGATAAAACTCGACAACCCCCACAGCGAGCCGATCACCGCCGAGGCCGTAGTTTTGGCTATCCCGGCCTATGCGGCCGCCGACCTGGTGATGCCGTTTATCCCGGAGTTAAGCCAGCTCTTGCGCCAGGTCCGTTACCTCTCGACCGCCACCGTGTCGCTCGGTTACCGGCGAGCGGATGTGAATGATCAGCACGATTTTCACGGCTTCGGCTTTATGATCCCTAAGAGCGAACACCGGCGCATCCTGGCCTGCACCTGGTCGTCTACCAAGTTTGACGAGCGAGCCACCGGCGACGATGTCCTGCTCCGCGTCTTTGTCGGGGGCGACGAGCACGAACACCTGGTTGAGACCCTGTCTGACGAAGCGCTGTTACAAGTAGCCCAAACCGAACTCGCCGAGATCATGGGCCTCCGGGCCGAGCCGGTCGTCCAGCAGATCTTTCGCTGGGTGAAAGGCAATCCCCAGTACGATGTGGGCCATCTCGACCGGGTGGCTCAAATGGAGGCTCTCGCCGAACAGGTCCCGGGCTTGTATCTGACCGGCAGCGCCTTCCGTGGTATTGGCATTCCCGACTGCGTCAAGAGCGCTTTAGAAACCGTGGATCAGATCATGCAGCAGTTTGACCGGCCTCGAGTCACTTAAATGCTTGACCTTCCCCTGAAGACATAATACAATGAGAGGCGCATCTCGATGCAACATAAACTCGAGTGGAGGAAGGTAAATGTCTAACTCAGGTAACCCAGGCGCAGCTTCTCTGTTCACGATTGCCGGTTCGGTGAAGGTTCACCTGCTTGATGGGCAAGTTTTGGAAGGAAATATTGTTGCCCAGGATGCCTTTAACATTTTTGTCTCGGTCGCCGGCAGCCCGACGATGATTCCGCGGACTCAAATTCGTTATTTGCAGGGCCAACCGGGCCAGACGGTGGTAGCCGACTCGGACGTGACGCCGGTCGAACCTCAGGCGGTACCGGCTATCCCGGCCGAGACGACGGCTAAAGAAAATTTAGAAGAAGTCGCTGAAATAGTTCCCCCCATTGTGACGGAGGAAGTCCTCCCTCCCGTTGCGACGGAGGAAATGGTCGCCCCCGTTGTGGCGGAGGAAGTAGTCCCCCCCATTGTGACGGAAGAAGTGGTCCCTCCCATTTTGGCGGAGGAAGTTCTTCCTCCCGTTATAGCGGAAGAGCCGCCTATGGTCCGAGAGCGGCAGAAGACGGATGAGTCCATCAACGCGGTCTTTACTGCACCGTTGGCCGAGCCCATGTTTGAGCCGATAGCCGCGCCGGTCGGTAATCTTTTTCTCGATAGTGACGAAGGGACGGTGATCTTGGGACCAGAGGCCCTGTCCTTGCCGGAAGGAACCAAGGAAGAGCCCAAACCTGAAGTGAACGAAGAAGAAGAAGAAGGCACCCTGGTTTTCGACTTAGACGCCGGATTAGAGGACGATCAAACTTTTGTCCTGGCGACCAAGGAAGACCCCGAGTCGACCGATATCTTCACGCCGGGTCCTCGCTTGGATGAGTCCGACACGACGGTGGTAGTCCCCCTAACGGGGCGCGAGGCCGAAGTGACGGCTACCCTCTTCGTTACCTCCGGGCCGCATAACGGCGATGAGTTTACCCTGCGCAGTGGGATCACCACCATGGGCCGCTCGAGTGATAACGTCATCGTCCTCTCCAAAGATAAAGAAATCTCCCGCCATCATGCCATCATTATCCACGAGTCAGGTCAGTATGTGATCCAGGATCAAAACAGCCTCAACGGTACCTTCGTCAACGAAGAACAGATTAGCGGACCTTACTATCTCAAAGACGGGGATAAGATTCTGGTTGGGTTATCGACCTTGAAGTATAGCCTCGGCTAGAGTGGTTAGCTTACCAGTCTCAATCCATCATCGACCCTGGCTAGATCCGCTACTATATCTGGTTATTGCCCCGCCTCTCAACACAAAATAGAGCCATCTATTTGACATAATTGACGAAACCTCCCTTTTGTGGTACCTTATGTAAAGAAGGTTTCCACGGTTCCGGATGAAGTGGAGGTGATCATGAATCTCAAGGAAAGATGGTCCAACGCGACTTTTAAGTCTTTGGCCTGGTACGGGGTTTTGGCCGTAGGGCTGCTGGTGGTCGCGGTCCCGGTCTTGGCCAACAACAGCAGCACCGGGTCCTACTTCTCTTTTAGAGGTCCCAGTGGTCGTACGTTAGAAACGGCGCGTCCGCTAACCAAAGGCCTAAACGTCAACCACCTCAAACCTGGCGAGGAAAATTGGTACGTTTACAGTCAGGAGAACTTCGATCCGGTTCCGGCTGATCGGATCTCGCTGGCCTTGCGCTACGAAAGCGAGGCGGTGATCAGCCCGCAAGAAGCCAACTTCGAAATTGTAGCCCAAGCTCAGGAAAATGTTTGGGCTCAAGCAGCCGAGGCGGGCCAGCAGGTGCTAGATACAGGGCAACCCTCCCTCATACGCGCTCATGATCGCAACCTTGTTGAAACGTTTTGGACCGGCCTGATTGAGGAAGACGAGCATTACTATGTGCGCGTCTTCAATCACTCCCCTTTTAGCCTCAACTACTCCCTGGAGGCCAATGCCACCGGCACGGCCGCTCCCACCGCCGAAAACGCCGCTATCGTGGCTGCGACCAAGACCGAGGCGCGCCAGTTGGCCTGGACCTTGACCGCCCAGGCCGTCGAAAATATGGACGCCACACGGGCCGCGCGCTGGATGCAAGAAGCTCAAGCCGTCGGCTGGTTGGTGACCGCCGCCACCGACCCGGCCTTGATTCCCAACCCGGAAGAGGCCGACCCGCAGTTATTATGGCGGCTGACCGCCCAGGCGGTGGAAGGCCAAGAGGCAGCCACTGCTGCTCAGTGGCTCATTCAAGCCGACGCCCTCGGCTGGCTTTCGATCCCGCCGGCCGTACCGGACAATCCTTACACCGATCCAATTCAACCGGAGATAGACGACGGGGAAGAGGGCGGTGGCGTGGAACCCGATGAGGTGGCCTCGGTGCCGGCTCCACCCGATGATGGTTACCAGCCCGTCAATGTCTATCCGAATGATCCTTTGACCTTCAACTTTGAGGCGGCTAACACGGGTCGGTTAGGTCCCTACGGCGAACACTGGTACGCTGTGAGCCGCGACGACCTGGATGACGATTTGTTCGAAGATCTGAAGCTGACGATGTTCTTCACTCCCAGTAAAGATTTTATCAGCAATCGGGTCAACTTTGAAATTTTCCCGGCCGGCCAGTATCACATCTGGCAGCGCGGTGACGCTGACTACATGGAAAATATCGGGGCCGGGACGTGGGTGTCGCGGGACAAGGATCCGAACACCAGCGAACGGTTATGGAACGGCTCGCTGGTCGACGGCGACCGGTACCTGATCAAGGTCAAGAATGGAACGCCGGATGAGGTGGATTACTATCTGTTCCCCAATGACATCGAAAATGCGGAGTTGGGCCACCCGACCCTGCACAAGGCGCGTGGTTTGGCTCAGCCGGCTCCTTACCCGGTCGCCCCGCCCACTCGCTCTGGTCCGCCACCGAAGCCTGGCTCCGGCCCGCCGGAAGCCAAGCCGCTGGCGGTTGGCCTGACCAACGGGGAACTGGAAGCCGGTCAGGAGATCTGGTACAAATTCACCTTCCCCAGCGAGTTCAAAACCAAGTCTTTGGAAGAGCGAGACTTTATCATTTATCTAACCAGTACGCCCTTAGACGAAGTTCGCGCCCGGCACGCCGATTTTGAGATCTATCCCGGTAACCAGCTTCATTTCTGGACGCGCGGCACCATCGATGAATTCAAGCCGCTCGGGGCCAGCGCGCCGGCCACCTTTGCTCAACTAGCCGATCAACGCAGCCGGCAAGTGCTTTGGTCAGGCCAGTTGATGGCCGAACACGTCTATTACGTCAAGATCTACAACCACGATATCGGGGCTCTGAAGTATGAACTTAAGGTTAAAGAGGGCGGAATAGTGGATTGACAGCTTAGCCAGGCCCTTGCTTTTCTAGCGAGGGCTTTTTTTATGAGTCTAACACTTCGCGGACCTTACGGGCCAGCATTAGGGGCGTAAACGGTTTGGACAGCAGGGACATCTTTGGATCTCCCAACATTTCAGCCTTGAGCCCCACAGCCGTGTAGCCGGAAATAAATAAGACTCTTAAATGGGGTAACCTGGTCTTTAGCGCTATCGCCAGCGCGTCGCCACCCATTTGGGGCATCGTGACATCGGTGAGCAACAGATCAAGCGGTTTGGCTGAACTCAAAGCCAGATCGATGGCCTGATGACCCTGGGTAGCTTCCAGGATCGAGTAGCCCAGCCCGCGCAGCGTCCGGGCCGCAAGCTCGAGGATGGCCGGTTCATCTTCTACCAGGAGAATAGTTTCAGTTCCGGTGGGCAGCGTCTCCGGCACATCGAGCGGGAGTTGTTTTTGAGCGAGCGAGACGAGTTGCTCGTAACGCGGCAGATAGACCTTAAAAGTGGTGCCTCGATCAACTTCACTGTAAACCGCGATGTGCCCATGGTGTTGCTTGATAATCCCGTAACAAGTAGCCAGACCCAAACCGGTGCCGCGCCCGACCTCCTTGGTCGTAAAAAATGGCTCAAAAATACGCTTTAGATGTTTGCCTTCTATTCCTTGACCGGTGTCGGTGACAGACAGCATCACATAAGGACCGGACGCAACGTCCAGGTATCGATCGCAATAAGTTTGATCAAAGATGATGTTGTCAGTTTCGATAATCAGCCTGCCGCCGTGAGGCATAGCGTCTTGCGCGTTGAGCACCAGATTAACCAAAACTTGCTCCAACTGATGAGGGTCGATGTGAACCAGCCCTACTTCCTGGGTCAAGACAAGTTCCAGATCGATCGCTTCAGTAATGAGGTGGCGAAGCATACTGTACAGATCACGGGTTAAGTCATTGAGGTTGACCACCACCGGATGGGTTGTCTGGCGGCGGGTGAAAGCGAGTAACTGCTGAGTCAGGGTGGCAGCGCGGCGGGCCGCGGCTTGGATGTTAAGTAGATCTCGATGAAGGGGATGATCTGACGGCGTACTATCAAGCGCTAAACCGGTATAGCCCATAATCGCGGTCAGCATATTGTTAAAGTTATGGGCCACGCCGCCTGCCAACTGACCCACTGCCTCCAATTTTTGAGCCTGGCGCAGTTGTTCCTCCAATCGTCTTTGCTGGGTCATGTCGACATACATAGCCCGTGTCCCAATTACTTGCCCGTGGGCATCCCGTTCAGGCGTTGCCTGCAGCAATGTATCGATAATCCGCCCATCTTTGGCCGTGAACCGGCGCTCTTGCTGAACAAACTCACCTTTTAACGCTTTTTGGTACCCACTAGCATCGAGCAGTTCGTAACGTGAGTCCGGTGTATAGAAATCGGCTAACGGGCGGCCAATGACCTCCTGCCGATGGTAGCCTAAGGTGCTCAAAAAAAGCTCGTTACAATCGGCAATAAGCGGACCGGCGTCGGTAACGACGGTAATCAGGTACATGACCGGTGCTTCCTCAAACAAACTCCGATATTTTTGCTCGGCGTAGCGCGAACTCTCTTCGGCTTGTTTGCGGACGGTAATATCGCGTTGGATCCCAAAATGACCCGTAATTCGCCCCTGATCATCATAGAGGCAGACGTACTCGCCTTCTACCCAAATGGGCGTGCCATCCAATTTCCGCTCATTGCTCTCCAGCCGGACTCGGCCCTGATCGAGCAACGAGCGCCAAAGTTGTTTGCCGTGAGTAATATCGTGTTCAAAAAAGTCTGTGGGGGTTAAGCCAAGAAACTGCTCCTGGGTGGCGCCATATAGGGTTAACATGGCCTCGTTGATTTCGGTGAGATGTTGGTGAGCAAAGATGTAGTCTAAGGTTTGGTCCTTATCAACACTGTCGTCCCACTGCACCGGGCTATCCAACATCATAAAAAAGCAGCCGTCCAGCGATTGAGAAAAGAAAGCATCCAAACGCTCTTGGCTTTTTTGTAAGGCCAGCTCGGCCTGGCGCAGCGCCGAGCTAGCAAACCGACCTGACCGGTCGTCCCCCAGCTCAAAGTCCTGACTGGGTTGCGTCAAAACAACATCCAGGCCACGAGCACGGAGTTCGTTGAGCACAAGGGGGAAATCCAAAGGAGGATTATGTACCACCAGCACAACCGATTGAGGGAAGGACTTGTTGGATAGGTTGCTCATTTTGATGACTATAATTACCGACTACATCTTTACCAGCGTCCCAAGTTACTTCAACTTTAGCAATGAAATCGTTTTAGAGCAACCTACTCAAGCAAATTCCGGGACTCCTCACATTTTTCGAAATAGGCTATAATCACCAGCATTCAAGGAGCGTTGAATTTTTAGATCAGATCTGAGGAGAGTTTGGATGCCTGACTTCTCTCTCCGGCGATCGCCTATCTTCCCAAAAAACTGGAGGTGAATTATCGATGGAATTTATGCTTAATGGTCAGTTTAAAACTTTTGAAGGGGATCCTGATCTGTCTCTGCTGACGTATCTGCGCGAGCATGAAAACATTATCTCGCCCAAAGACGGCTGTTCGCCCCAGGCAGCTTGTGGCTGTTGCGTCGTCCAACTTAACGATCGGGCAGTCCTGTCCTGTATCACCCCCATGAAGAAAGTAGCGGGGGCCCGGGTCACCACCACCGAAGGCCTGGGTGAGTATCGCCGCAGCGTCTTTGCCAATGCCTTTGTAGCGAAGGGCGGCGTGCAGTGCGGCTTCTGCATCCCTGGCATCGTGATGCAGGCCAGCACCCTGATTGATCAGAATCCCGAACCTAGCCGGGCCGACATCGAGAAAGCCTTGACCCCCCACCTCTGCCGCTGCACCGGCTACAAAAAGATCGTTGAGGCGATCCAGTACGCGGCCGAAGCCATCCGCAACGAGGAAGAAGTTCCCGCCCCCCGCAGCGATGGCAAAATCGGCTCCCGCCAGCCCAAGTATCATGCCCAGGATCTGGTCTTGGGCCAGCATCGCTACGTCGATGATATCCGCCTCGACGGCCTGCTATATGGCGCCGTCAAACTGAGCGAGCACCCCCGGGCCGTCGTGCGCCGGATCGATCCCACCAAAGCCGCCGCTCACCCCGGCGTCATTCGGGTTATCACCGCCCAAGATGTGCCCGGCCAGCGCACCATCGGCCTCATCCGGCAAGACTGGCCCGTGTTAGTCGCCGAAGGAGAAACGACTCGCTACGTTGGTGATGTGCTGGCGGTGGTGGTAGCCGAGACCGATGCCATCGCCCGCCAAGGCGCGGCCCTGATCGAGGTTGAGTACGACGTCCTGGAGCCGGTCATCGATGTCCATGCGGCCTTGAAGACTGATAGTCCTTCTATCCACGCCGGCGGCAATATTCTGTCGAAAACGGTGACCAGCCGGGGCGATCTGGAGCAGGCCAAAAAGGCCTCCGCCTATATTTCGCACGGGATCTACCAAACCCAAATGATCGAGCACGGTTTCATGGAACCGGAAGCCTGTATCGCTTACCCGGCCGGGGACGGACTGGAAGTGCTTAGCCAGAGTCAGGGCATTTACGAAGATCGAGGCCAGATTGCCAAGATTTTGGGGTTGCCGCAGGATCAGGTCCGGATTATTCTGGTGCCCAACGGCGGCGGCTTCGGCGGTAAAGAAGATCTGACGGTCCAGGGGCACGCCGCTTTGGCGGCCTGGCTGCTTAAACAGCCGGTCAAGGTCAAATTGACCCGGGACGAGTCGATTATGGTGCATCCCAAACGCCACCCAATCTGGATGGAGTACACCGTTGGCTGTGATGCGCAAGGTAAGCTGACCTTCTGCCAGGGACGTTTTGTAGGCGACACCGGCGCTTATGCCTCGGTTGGGATGAAAGTCTTGGAGCGCTCGGCCGGCCACGCTACCGGCGCCTACGCTTTCCCGGTCACGGACATCGAAAGTACGGCCGTCTACACCAACAACCTGCCCTGCGGCGCCATGCGCGGCTTTGGCGTGAACCAAACCGCCTTTGCTTTGGAAGGCTGTATCGATGACCTGTGCGAGCAAGGCGGCTTCGATCGCTGGCAGTTTCGGTATGACAACGCCCTCGACGATGGCGATATGACGGCCACCGGCCAGGTCATCGAAAGCGGGGCGGGGGCGAAAGCCACCTTGCTGGCGGTTAAAGACGATTTTTATAAGGCCAAATACGCCGGTCTGGCCTGCGGCATCAAGAACACTGGGATTGGGAACGGCATGCCTGACTCCTCCCACGTCTCGATCACCATCGCCGCAGCGGACAAGATCATCATCGACCACGGCTGGACCGAAATGGGACAGGGTGTTCACACCATCGCCCTCCAGACGCTGTGCCATGAGACAGGGCTCGATCCGGCCCTGATTGAAGTCCGGGTCGATACAGCCTCGGGCCAGGAAGCCGGGATGACCACGGCCTCGCGGGCCACCTCCCTGGTCGGCAACGCCATTATCGACGCGGCCAAAGCCCTGAGAGAAGATTTGCAGACGTACTCGTTGGCCGAGCTGGTCGGCAAAGTTTACCACGGGGAGTGGGTGGTCAATTGGACGACCAAACCCGGGGCCATGGTTGAGAAGGTCTACACCCACTACTCCTATAGCTATGCCACCCAGCTTGTTATCCTGGATGACGAAGGCCATATCGACCAAATCATCGCGGCTCATGATGCCGGCAAGATCTTTAACCCGACTCTGTTCGAAGGACAGCTAGAAGGCTCAATCCATATGGGATTAGGTTACGCCATTAGCGAGGACCTGAAGCTGGAAAACGGCCGGCCCAAATCGACCAAACTGCGCGACTGTGGGATCTTGCGAGCCTGGGAAATGCCGGAGATGAAGATCATCGGCGTAGAGGTACCCGATCCGTACGGTCCTTACGGCGCTAAAGGGGTGGGCGAGATCGGCCTGGTGCCGACGGCCGGGGCCGTAGCCAACGCCCTCTACCAGTTTGACCGGGTCCGGCGCTATAGCCTGCCGATGCAGGTCAAGAAGAAAAGTTGGCGAGATAAACTGGCCAGCAGTAAAGAAGTTAAGTAACCCCTGCAATCTTTGTTCGGCGGACAGTTTACCCACACAAGTTTATAGCCGGGATTTGGGGACTTTTATCTATAAAGGTAACCCCCAAATCTCCAAATCCCGGCGAAAAAGTGGTCCCCTCAAGCCTCTACTGAAGGATTCCCCCCTAACTAACTTAGCCAGATAGGTAGGTATTCCCGCTTAGAACTACCCAACTGTCCAGGTTTGAAACTATACAGTTTACTAGTGAAATTCTTCACTGCCTAAGATATAGTATAATCATTCTTTGTAACTTCTTTCACAAATCGAACCCGTTGTTCAAGCTTGTTTTAATCAACCAAAGACCACCAGTGCCAAGTTTTCCAACTCGGTGAGGGGTTCTGAAGTTAGCTCTCATCACAGACCGTGATCCAACTTAAAATCACATGGTCAAGATTGTTTAGTAAAAGGAGGCAGTACTTCGTCCATTCGTATTTGTCGAAGGTCCTTTCTCTAAGGTAGCGAGTCTCACACCCTCAACTACGGGGTGATGGGACAGAGTGCTAGGGATACGTCCAAATTGAGAGATCCTTAGCCAACATCATTGACCCATTATTATACAAAGGAGTATTTCTAAGATGTCAGAACAGAAATTGGGAAACCCGGCAGTTGTCGGTTTGGCGGCTTTTGGCTTAACCACGATGATGTTGCAGTTTCATAACGTGGGCTGGGCTGGTATGGGCCCGGTCGTCTGGTTAGGACTGGTCTTTGGGGGCGGCGCACAGCTTATTGCCGGCTTGCAAGAGATGAAGACCGGAAACAATTTTGGCTATAGCGCTTTTACGGCATACGGGGCTTTCTGGATTTCTTTGGCTCTGCTCTTAATTGGCAATCATTATGGTCTTTATGAAGCCAGCGGCACGGACGTGGGTTGGTTCCTGGTCGTCTGGACGCTGTACACGGCGATTATGTGGGTCGGCTCGATGCGCACCAACGGGGCCTTGGCCTGGACCTTCACCTTACTGCTCGTCGGTTTCATTCTGCTTGACCTGGCTCACTTCGGTTTTCCGCAGTTGACCGTGGTCGCCGGCTATGAACTGATGGTTTGCGCTCTGGGTGCCTGGTACGTGATGGCTCACATTATCTTCCAAGATCTGTGGGGCCGCGATGTCCTGCCGGTAGGCAAACCCTGGATTGACAACAATAAAGTCAACTTCAACCTACGGCCAGCTTTGCCCTTCCTCTGGCACTAGGCCGAAACACTTAACCACAACTTTATAAAATAAAATAAATCAAAAAGCCCTGGTGACAAGACCAGGGCTTTTTGTTATTAGGCCCAAACGCTTAGATCCCCGGATTAAGGTACAGCCGTGGCACTCGGGCCGCCATCCGAGTGACGATCTCGTAGTTAATCGTTCCCGCCCAGGCGCCCACTTCTTCAGCCGTGATCTCCGCTTCGCCCTGCCGTCCGAAAACAACCACTTCGTCGTGCTGTGACACGGCCTCGATCCCGCTTACATCCAACATTGTCTGATCCATGGCCACGGTGCCCACAATCGGCACCCGCTGACCACGCACCAACATCCAGCCGCAGTTCGAGCAGCGACGAGGATAGCCATCGCCATAGCCGACCGGGGCCAGGGCAATAGGCGTAGGGACCTTAAGTCTGACCGTCCGGTTATACCCCAACGAAGCCCCGGCAGGCAAGAGCCGCAGCCGGGCCACCCGGGTCTTGAGGGTCATGGCCGGACGCAGGCTAACTGGCCAGCCGACTGCGGTCGACGGATACAGGCCGTACATCGATACGCCCAGCCGCACCCACCCCAGCGGCCATTCCGGCCAGCGCATCCCCGCCGCGCTGTTTGCCAGATGCTTCATCGGCACTTCATAACCGCTGGCCTCTACCGCCTGAACGGCCGCCTGGAAGATTTGAAACTGGCGTTGGCTATAGGCTGAGTCAGCCTCATCGGCCGTGGCCAGATGCGAAAAAATACCTTCAACGGTGAGCCGCGGGTGGTCGTGCAACGCGCGCGCAAAATCAGCCACTTCCTCCGGCAGCAGCCCCAAACGTCCCATGCCGGTATCGATTTTGAGATGAACCGGAAACGGAGGCTGACCGGCCTCGAGATGGTGGACCAACGCCGTGGCGGTCTCAAGCGTGGTCAAGGCGGGCGTCAGGCGGTGGCGCACTATCGTGGCAGCTTGTTCTGGAGAACAGTAACCCAGGACCAAAATACGCGCTTCAAGGCCTGCTTCGCGCAGTTCCACTCCTTCATTGACCCGATTGACAGCCAGCCAAGCCGCGCCCGCACCTAGCGCCGCCCTGGCGACCGGGACGGCTCCGTGGCCGTAGGCGTTTGCTTTAACCACCGCAATCAAGCGCGTTTGCGGCGCCAGGTGGGCCTTAATCGCCTGCACATTGTGTCTAATCGCCCCCAGATCGACTTCCGCCCAGGTGAGAGGGTGGTCAGACTCTCCGCTTATCGTTGACATCGCTCTATCCTATTCTTGTTAATAACCGGCCGTTGGTTAGCCCCGCATATAATATCCCCACCTACCGGCTTCGACAAGCTTGAAAGCGGTTGGCCTAGCCACCGGAATGATGCTATAATCGCTCTATTCCCCGTTTGTTCCAGTTAGCAGTGATCGGCCATCAGTAACCAACTCATGGTTACCGTACTAAGCCCTGATCACTGACCACTGAAATTTCGGGATTGAATAGTGATAAGGGAGGCCTCTATGACTCAAGACAGAGTAGCGCTATATTTGCAGGACGCCCACGATCTACGCGAGGGCATGAAGTTAGCTCAGCATGCCGAAAAGCATGGCTTCGAAGCCGTCTGGCAGGCTGAGAGCCGGCTGGTGCGCGATGCCATTGTGCCGATGGCCGCCTTTGCCGCGGTGACCGAACGGATTAAGGTCGGTTCCGGCGTAATTAACAACTGGACCCGCAACATCGGTCTGCTGGCGGCAACTTTTCTAACTCTGGATGACCTGGCCCCCAACCGGATCATCTGCGGCATCGGCGCCTGGTGGGATCCGCTGGCCAAAAACGTGGGCATCGAGCGCCGCAAACCGCTGACCGCGATGCGCGAGACCATCGAAGTCATGCGCCGCCTGCTCAACATGGAAAACGTCACTTACGAGGGTGAATTTCACCAGGTCCAAGGCATCGAGCTGGATGTCGTCCACGGCCGGCGGGAACCGCGCCACGTGCCGATTATGATCGGCGCCACCGGTCCACAGATGATGGAAATGGCCGGCGAAATCGCCGACGGAGCCGTCCTCAACTATTGTGTCCCGCCGGATTACAATCATGGCGCGCTGGAACAGTTAACCAAAGGCGCGCAAAAAGCGGGCCGGACTCTGGACGACATCGACCGGCCACAACTAGTCGTCTGCTCGGTGGATAATGACAAGGCTAAAGCGCTCGATGGAGCGCGTTGGCTGCTGACCCAATACATCGCCCAGCAGCCGCACATTACCAAAGCCAGCAACACGCCACCCGAAACCGTCCGGCAGATCCAGTCGATTCTGGGTTGGCCGGCCACCAAGGAGCAGATCAAAGAGGCCATGAAGCTGGTCCCGGATGAACTCGTCCAGCGGATTACCGCCAGCGGCACGCCGGAGGAGGTCAAAGCCAAGGTCCGGGAGTACGTGGCCAACGGCTGCACCTGCCCGATTCTGTATCCGCTCGGCGATCCGTACCTGATGATCGAAGTCTTCTCGGATGGATACAGTTGACATATTTGCTGACTGATGCTACGTTTTGCATAAATAATCCCTATTCGAGCCGAGACGCTCTCGGGCCGGGAACTGGTAAGCCAACTTTTCCCGGCTCGGGGCGTTTTTTATTTGAGGAGGGCGGGTGATCCTACCCAAGATTGCTCTGTCTCTTCATAGGGTAACGCTATGAGTTCAAACGCAACATCCGCCAAACCCCTTTCGCCGCCTCGGAAGCGGTCCAGCTTCCAGTTCGAGCGCCTGATCGACAACCTTTTGCCGCTCATTGCCGTCCTCGGGGCCCTGATTATCGGGGCCATCGTGCTAATCTTGCTCGGCGTCAATCCCCTCGAGGCTTACATGGCCATGCTCAGCGGCGCCTTCACCAACAAAAACGGCCTGGCCGATACCTTGGTCAAAGCGATCCCGCTGCTGCTGGTCGGCCTGGGCATCGTGATCGCCTTCCGGGCCAACGTGATTAACATTGGCGCGGAAGGGCAACTGATCGTCGGGGCGATCCTGACCACCTACCTGGCTGTTGCCCTGGGTGAGACCTGGCCCGGCTGGCTGGTGATTCTGATCGGGCTGGTGGCCGGCACCTTGATGGGGGCCTTTTGGGCCGGCATTCCCGGCCTGCTCAAAGCCCGGCTCAACGTCAACGAGATTCTGAGCACGATCATGATGAACCAGATTGCTATCCAGGTCGGCTTCTACTTGCTGCGCGGCCCGATGATCGATCCCAAAGAGATCGAAGCCGGAACTAACATTCCGCACTCCGCCCGCCTGCCCCGGCCCACCGATATGCCGCGCTTCACCGATATGGCTCAGTGGCTCGGCTTTAGCGAATCCGCTAGCGATTTGAATTTGACCGGCTTCGGCGGCGAGATCTACGGCCTGCTGGTCGAACCGACCCGGCTCCACTCCGGCCTGTTTCTGGCGGTCTTGATGGCCGTGCTGGTCTACGTTTTCCTCTGGCGCACCACTATCGGCTACCGCATCCGAGCGGTTGGCCTCAATCCGAGCGCCTCCCGCTACGCCGGCATCAACGTGCCGCGCTACCAGGTGCTGTCTATGGGCTTGAGCGGGGCCTTTGCCGGATTGGCCGGCGCGGTCGAGATTTTGGGCCTGCACCACCGCATGTTCGAACCACTGGCCGTTTCGGCGGGCTATGGCTTCTCCGGCATCGTCGTGGCCCTTTTTGGCAAGCTGCATCCATTGGGGGCCATCCCCTCGGCCTTTCTATTCGGCGGGCTGCTGGTCGGTGGGGATAAGATGCAGCGAGCCACCCAGGTACCGCAAGTTTTCATCACGGCCCTACTCGGTCTGGTCGTCATCTTCGTCGTCAGCAGCGACATCTGGTCTCGCCGGCGGGCCAAGCGGCGGGTGACGGTGGATGACTCGGAAAATTAACAAGGAGCTAAAATGAACGAAGGACTCAGCGTACTCGCCATCATGGTCGGCATCCTGCACTCCGGCATCCGCCTGGCGACGCCCTACCTGTACGCCGCTATCGGCGAGACCTTTGCCCAGCGCTCGGGGGTGCTCAATCTAGGCGTGGAAGGGATCATGCTGCTGGGCGCCTTTAGCGGTTTCTACGTCGCTTTTCAGACCGGCAGCCTGATTTTAGGGGTACTGGCGGCGGCGCTGGTCGGCGCGCTGATGGGACTGGCGATGGCCTTCATCAGCGTCACCCTTCAGGCCGAGCAGGGTATCAGCGGTATCGGCCTGTACCTGTTTGGCCTGGGCGCTTCAAGTCTGCTCTTCAAGACGATGCTTGGCACGGTCGAAGGCGTCAACGGTTTTCCCGAACTCAGTTTCTGCCTCGGCGCCGGCTTCTGCCTGGCCGATATTCCGATCCTGGGCGAAATCTTTTTTAACCACAACATCCTGGTCTACGTCGCCTTTGCCCTGGTGCCGGTGGCATGGTGGGTGCTCAACAAGACCACCTGGGGGCTCAGCATTCGGGCCGTGGGCCAAAATCCCCAGGCCGCTGACTCATTGGGCGTCAGCGTGGCTCGAGTCCGCTACTTCACCGTCACGCTGGGTGGGGTGATGGCCGGGATCGCCGGCGCCTCGCTGTCGATCTCGCTACTCAACATTTTTCAGGAAGGGATGACCAACGGCCAGGGCTTCATCGCCGTGGCCTTGGTTTACTTCGGCAGTTGGACGCCGGTTGGGGTCATGGCCGGGGCGCTGCTCTTTAGCCTGGTCAATGCCCTGCAATTGTGGGTCCAGGTCCTCGGTCTCAATATTCCCTCGGATGTGGCGGTCATGCTGCCCTACTTGCTGACTATCTTTGCCCTGGCTGTGCCCTTTAAGCGAGCTTTACAGCCCCAAGCCTTGACGAAAGCTTTCGAGCGGGGGGAAAGTTAACAAAGGAGGTGATGCCGGTCAACCCATCCCGAGACTTTCTGATTTCACGATTTTCTGATTCCACGAATTAACGTTCAACTTTGGAGGAGATTACAATGAGTAAACGACTATTCTGGTTACTGGTCGCCCTGGTCAGCGTGGCCTTGATGCTGGCAGCCTGTGGCGGCCAAGCGCCAACCGTAGATGAGGCAGCCAAACAAGCCGAAGAGGCTGCCCAAGGCGCCGCCGAGCAAGTCGAACAAGCGGCCGAGGAAGCCCAGGAAGCCGCCGGCGAAGCCGCTGAAGCGGTTGAAGAAGCCACCGAGGCGGTTCAGGAAGAAGCGGCCGCTGCCGTAGAAGAGGCTCAAGAAGCCGTCGAAGGGGCCACCGAAGAGGCTCAAGAAGCCGTCGAAGGGGCTGTCGAAGAGACACAAGAAGCGGTTGAAGAGGCTATGTCCGGCAGTCTCGACATCGAGCCGGTTCGCATCGCCATTGTCATGCCCAGCACCGTCACCGACCTGGCCTGGAGCCAGTCGATGTACGACGCCCTGGTTGAAATTCAAGAGAGGGCCGGCGGCGAGGATGTCGTCGAGATTGCTTACACCGAAAATATGTTTAACGTCACCGATGCCGCCGCCGCTTTGCGCGATTATGCTGCCGACGGTTACGACATCGTCATTGCCCACGGCACCCAGTACGGCACCTCGATGTTCGAGATTGCGCCGGACTTTCCGGAGACCAGCTTTGCCTGGGGCACGGCCACCGACACCGGCGCGGAGCAAGGCCTGGAGAACGTCTTTGCCTATGAAGCGCTGGCTCAGGAAGGCGGCTTTGTCAACGGCGTCCTGGCCGCCAACATGACCGAGTCGAACGTTATCGGCGTAGTCGGGCCGGTTGAAGCCGGCGATGCCAAGCTCTACATCGACGGCTTTGTCGAGGGCGTGGCTTCGGTCGATCCGGACATCACGGTCAACGTCTCCTACACCGGCTCCTTTGGCGACACCGCCCTGGCCGCCGAAGCGGCCAACACCCACATTCAGGCCGGGGCTGACATCCTGACCGGCTCGGCCCAGCAAGTGGTGGGGGCGATTGGCGTGGCCCAGGAAGCCGGCGTGCCCTGGATGGGTACCCAGTCCGATCAAAGTCCGCTGGCCCCGGAAATCGTCGCCGCGACCCAGCTTTATGATTGGACCGATACCGTCATCGACATGATCCAGAAGCACCAGGCTGGGGAGGTAGGCGGTACCGCCTACGCGCTGAGCCTGGCCAACGGCGGCTTGAAGATGGTCTACAACGAGGACCTGGCCAGCCCTGAGGCCATCACCGCGGCCAACGCCGCCGCCGCCGAGTTTGGCGCCGCGCCGGCGGAAGAAGGCGCGGTAGAAGAGTCCGAGGAGAGCGGTGAAGCGATGGCCACCGAAGAAGCCACGGCCGAAGAAATGGCGGTCGAGATCGAGCCGGTCCGCATCGCCTTGGTGATGCCCAGCACCACCACCGACATCTCCTGGAGCCAGTCGCTCTATGACAGCCTGGTGCAACTTCAGGAAGCGGCCGGCGAAGATGTCGTTGAAATCGCCTACACCGAGAATATGTTTAACGTCACCGATGCCGCCGCGGCGATTCGCGATTACGCCGACGACGGCTACGACCTCGTCATCGCCCACGGCGCGCAGTACGGCTCCTCGCTGTTTGAGATTGCGCCGGACTTCCCCGACACCACCTTTGCCTGGGGCACCACTACCGACACCGGCGCGAGCGAAGGCATTACCAACATCTTCGCCTATGAACCGCGGGCCGACCAGGGCGGCTACGTCCTGGGCGTGCTAGCGGCCAACCTGACCGAGTCGGGCGTGATCGGCCTGGTCGGGCCAGTTGATGCCGGCGATGCCAAGCTGCACGTCGATGGCTTTGTGGCCGGCGTGCACGCCACCGATCCCGACATCCAGGTCAACGTCTCCTTCACCGGCTCCTTTGGCGATACCGCCCTGGCCGCCGAAGCGGCCAACACCCACGTCGCTGCCGGCGCGGACGTGCTGACCGGCTCGTCGCAGCAGGTAGTGGGCGCGATCGGCGTGGCCAAAGACGACAACGTGCCCTGGATCGGCTTCCAGGCCGACCAGAGTTCGGTCGCTCCTGAGGTGGTGGTCGCCACGATTCTGTACGATTGGCGCAACACTTTAGTCGAAATGATTCAGAAGCACCAAGCCGGCGAGATGGGCGGCGAAGTACTGCAACTGACCCTGGCTAACGGCGGTCAAGTCCCGGTCTACAACCCCGACCTGCTGCCCGCCGAAGCGATCGAGGCGGCTGAAGCGGCCAAGCAAGGCATCATCGACGGCTCGATTGAGATTGTGGCGGAGCCGAGATAAAGAAGGAAGATTGGAAGGTTGGAAGGTTGGAGGGTTGCAGGATTGGAGGATTGGGGAGAAGGCAAGAGGAATGCCAAAGCTTGCTTTGGCGAAAGATAAGAAATAAGAATGATCATTAGAAGAAGACAGCCTTCCGCTCTCCAATTTCCTAGGTAACTAGCCAACGAAGCTAGGCCTTGAACTGACAAGAAAAATGGGACGCAGATTACTCGGATTTTCGCGGATAAAGATAAGAAAGAGCAGCGATCATCCGCGTAAATCTGCGTCCTAAATTCTGTCTCAATGACAGTGGACAAAGCAATGGACTTAGTCATTCGTAACGCTATTTCAGACACTACGGGTGAACCGGTAGAAGTTGGGATTACCGACGGCCTGATCGCTGCCGTAGCTCCGACCGGATTGCCGGCCGGAGCGCAGGAGATAGACGCCGGGGGGGGGATGCTCTCGCCGGCTTTGTTGGAGTCTCACTTTCACCTGGAAAACGCCCTGCTCTGGGACGGCGTCATCAACCAGAGCGGTACGCTCCACGAAGCGATTGAACTTTACGCCGGAGTCAAAAAGAAGCTGACCGTCGACGACATCGTTGAGCGGGCGGAGCAAGCCATTCGAATGGCGGTCGCCAACGGCACGCTCTGGCTGCGCAGCCACGTCGATATCGACCACATCGCCAAGTTGAGCATCCTCCAGGGTGTGGTTGCCGCCCGGGAAGCATGCAAAGACTTGATCGAGATTCAACTGGTCGCTTTTCCCCAGTTGGGCATGGCTCGCAATCCCGAGGCGGTTGAGATGATGTGGCAAGCCATGGAACAGGGCTGCGACTTGGTCGGCGGGATGCCTCACGGCGAACGGGATATGGACGATGCCGCCCGCCATATCGAGCTGGCTTTTGAGATGGCCCGGCACTACAACGTCGATGTTGATATGCACATCGATGAAACGGACGATCCCTACTGGCATTCGCTCGAACTGCTGGCCGACAAAACGATCGAGACCGGCTGGCAGGGTCGGGTTGCGGCCGGGCACTGCTGCGCCATGTCGGTCTGGGACGAGGCCCTGGCGGCCCGGGTGATCGACAAGGTTAAGCAGGCTGAAATTACGGTCATCACCAACGCGCCGATCAATCTGATGCTCGAAGGGCGGGGCTACGCTCACCCCAAGCCGCGCGGCATCGCCCGGGTCAAGGAGCTGCTCGAGGCCGGGGTCAACGTGGTCTGCGGTCAGGACGATTTGCAGAATATGTTCTACTCCTTCGGCAAGATGGACCCGCTGGAGGTGGCTCTGATCACGGCCCACGCCGCCCACCTGAGCGCACCCCACGAAATCCAGGCCGCCTTCGATATGCCGCGCTACAATGCCGCCAAGCTGTGGCGGCTGGAAAACTACGGCCTGCAGGTCGGCGCGGTGGCCAACTTGATGATCCTCGATGCCCGCTCGCCGGTCGAGGCCCTGCGCCGCCAGCCGGATCGACGCTATGTGATTCGCAATGGCCAGGTGCTGGTTAAAACGCAGACGGTTACGCGCTGGTCGACCAGGCACGTGTAAAGAAGCAAGAAGTAAGAAGCAGGCAGCAGGACGCATGGAAAAATTCTTGCTTCTCGCTCTCTATTCCTCTTCTGGCTGCCTGACTTAAGGATAAATACTATGACTCAACCTAACCTCCTTCCCTCCGGCTTACCCCGGATCGAATCCCTGGAGATGCGCGGCATTGTCAAGCGCTTTCCCGGCGTGCTGGCCAACGATCACGTCGATTTCGATGTCAAAGCGGGCGAGGTGCATGCCCTGCTCGGCGAGAACGGGGCGGGCAAAAGCACCTTGATGAAGATTCTGTACGGCCTCTACCAGCCGGATGAAGGCGAGATTCTGCTTAACAGCCGGCCGATTCGCATCCACTCGCCAACCGACTCTATCAGCCACGGGATCGGCATGATCCACCAACACTTTATGCTGGTCGATAATCTGACCGTGGCCGAGAATGTGGCCTTGGGGCTGCGCTCCTCCCGGGAGCCGAGACTGGACCTGGACGTGGTCCGGGCCCGCATTCGCGAGCTGGCCGACAGCTATGGCCTGCAGGTCGATCCGGATGCCACCGTCTCGGAACTGGCGGTCGGCCAGCAGCAACGCGTCGAGATTGTTAAGGCCCTCTACCGCGGCGCGGCGCTGCTGGTGCTCGATGAGCCGACGGCGGTACTGACTCCGCAGGAGGTCGATGATCTGTTTCTTATCTTCAAGCAGATGGCGGCCGATGGCCACGCCTTGATCTTCATCTCCCATAAGCTGCACGAGATCTTCGCTTTAACCGACCGGGTGACGGTCCTGCGCGATGGGCAGGTGGTCGGCACGCGGCCCACCCGCGACGTGACCAAGGAAGATCTGGCCAGCATGATGGTTGGGCGGGAAGTCCTGCTGGAGCGCAAACGCCCACCGGCCACCTTGGGCCAGATCCGGCTGAAGCTGGACAATGTGACGGCGGTCAACAACCGGGGCGGGCCGATCCTCAAAAACGTCAGTTTTGAAGTGCGGGGCGGCGAGATCGTTGGCGTGGCCGGCGTGTCGGGCAACGGACAAAAGCCGCTAGCCGAGGCGATCGCCGGCCTGTTGGGCGTGACCTCCGGCTCGATTACGCTCGAAGGGCGCGACGTAACCGGCCTCGCCCCGGCCCAGATGATCGATGCCGGGCTGTCCTACATCCCGGAAGAACGCATGCACGACGGGGCAATTAAGGAATTTTCGGTTGAGGAGAACTTTATTCTGCAAGACCACGTCCGCAAGCCCTACACCCGCGGCATTTTTCTCGATTTCAAAACCATCGCCCGCGAGGCCCAGGAGGCGATCCGCAACTTCAAAGTTAAGACGCCCAGTAAAGATACCCCCCTCAAGAATCTATCCGGTGGCAATATTCAGAAACTGATCCTGGCTCGAGAGCTAGCCCGCCGGCCACGCGTCCTGATCGCGGCCCAGCCGACGCGGGGGGTAGACATCGGTGCGACCGAGTACATTCACAACCAACTCCTTCAACAGCGAGCCCAGGGTCTCGCCACCCTGCTCATCTCCGAAGACCTGGACGAAGTCCGCGCCCTCTCGGACCGGATCATCGTCATGTACGGCGGCGAGATTATGGGCATCGTTCACAGTGATGAGGCCACCGTCGAGCAACTCGGTTTGATGATGGCCGGGGAGCGCAGAGCAGCGATTGACCAAGGCACTCCGGCAAGGTAGAATATCCCTACGGGATGTACTTATTTGTAGACGATTCTCAATTTGACATCATTTTATAAACATGCTACAGTCCATACTGTTAGCAGTTGTTCTAGTCTAGAGTAAGCGTTTGGTCTGAAATTGATTTTGAACCTCTGGCATAACTTTATTTTTTTAAGAAAGGAGGTTCATCATCATGGCAGATCGTGTTATCGGCACTGTCAAGTGGTTCAATGAAACCAAAGGTTTTGGTTTCATCGAGCGCGAAGGCGGCAAAGACGTCTTTGTTCACTACAGCGCCATCAGCAGCACTGGCTTTCGTACCTTGCAAGAGGGCCAACGCGTAGAATTTACGCTGGCTCAAGGCCAAAAAGGTCCGCAAGCCCAAGATGTGACTTTAGCTTAGTCAATCTAAACGATAAAAAAAGCGCGGTGGATTTTTTTCCACCGCGCTTTTTTGTTTTCCGCCAGAAACCTCGGTTAGGCCAGCCCCAGCTTTCGCAGCGCCGCCGAATACCCCCGCAGCGATTCTTCATACGCCAAATGAACTCCCGCCCCGACAATCGTCCGCCCCTCGACCACCACTTCATCAACCGCGCGCGGCGTGGCCCCGAAGATGACCGCCTCGGCGAGCCGATCATCCGCCGCGCCGGCAAGCGACGCGTCATTGGCGTTGAGGCTGACGCGGTCCACTTGCCCCGCCTGGCCGAATCCGATCGCCTGATAGCCGTGACTCGTCGCCATCTCTAGCAGTCCGGCCGCCTCGGCGACAACGTGCCGGGCTTCGGTGCGGGAGCGATCGTCCAACTCCACCGCCCGGATCTCTTCAAAAGCATCGCTGCCGGCGTGGCTGTCGACGCCGAGGCAGAGCTTGACGCCCGCTTGCACCAAGTCGCGGCTTTGAGGCAAGCCATCGCCCAGATCCCGCTCGGTGGTCCGGCAGAGGCAGACGAACGCGCCGGCCCGGCCCAAAGCGGCGATCTCCTCGCCGGTCAGATGGGTGGCATGGACGGCGACGAAGCGAGGACCCATCACGCCGGCCTCGGCCAGCAGCTCGACCGGGCGCCGCCCGTATTCTTGCAAACATTCTTCGATTTCACGGCGCTGCTCGGCCACGTGCATATGAAACGGCAGAGCGTGCGCCTCAGCGAAAGCGGCCAACTCGACCACCTGATAGAGCGGCACGGCCCGGATGCTGTGCGCCGCCAGCGCGACCCTGACCAGCGGGTCGCCGGCAAAGCGCTGCATCAGAGTTTCCACATCCTGGAAAATGGGGGCCAGGGCGGCGTCGGCGAAGCGCTGTTGGGCCGGGGCCAAGGCTTGGCCGTGACCTGCCCGCAAATAGACCGTCCGGATCAGCGTAATCCGCACTCCCACCGCCCGGGCCGCTTCGATGACGGCCTCGGCCATAGCCAATCGATTGGCGTAGGGGGCGCCACCGGGCGCGTGGTGGAGGTAGTGAAACTCGCCGACCGCCGTCACCCCGGACATGGCCAATTCGGCGTAAGCGAAGCGCGAGATATTGAAAACATCCTCCGGCTCCAGCTTCTCGACCAGGCTGTACATCAACCCCCGCCAAGACCAGAAAGAACCGGCCTGTGTCGCTCGCCGCTGGGTGCGACCGCGCAGGGCCCGTTGGAAGGCATGCGAGTGAGCCGTGGCCAGACCGGGCATAATCAGCCGGTTGCCCTGGCGCTGAACGGTGGCTTTTGTGATGTCCATCGAAATTCTCCTCGCGAATTGGCGGATTGGAGGATTGGAGGGCAGGAGGGATGAAAAATATCCAATCCTGCAATCCTCCAGTCCTCCAATCCTGCCGGCAGCTAAACTGTAGGCCATCTACGGCGCAGGCAGGTCCAGTTCTGGGTCCGTAACAACTTGCCCGCGCTTAATCACAGTTTTAACCAGATTTCCCCCAAACTGGTAGACCAGATGCCGGTAATCCGGCGCGGCGACGATCAGCAGATCGGCTTGCTTGCCGGCCTCGAGGGAGCCGAGCCGGTCAGCGAGGCCAAGGGCGTGGGCGGCGTTGATCGTGCTGGCGTTCAGGGCTTCGGCGGGCAGCAGGCGCTGGTAGCGACAGGCGATCGCCATGACCAGCGGCATTGACGGGCACGGCGCCGAGCCGGGGTTGAGGTCGGTGGCCAGCGCGAGCGCGACCCCGGCCTCGATCAGGCCGCGGGCGTCGGCGAAGTGCTGGCTGCCCAGGTGGAAGTTGACGGCCGGCAGGACTACGCCTATGGTCTCGGAAGCGGCCAGACGCGCCCGTTCCGCCGGCGAGGTCACATCCAAATGATCGACCGAGACAGCGCCCAGCTCGACCGCCAGCCCGACGCCACCCAAAGCGGTAAACTCGTCGGCGTGGATTTTGGCCGGCAGCCCCAGGGCCAGGCCGGCTGCCAGCACCCGCCGGGACTGGGCCAGGTTGAAAGCGTTTTGCTCGCAGAAGACATCGCAGAAGAAGGGTGAAGGTTGAAGGTTGAAGGTTGAATTTTTAAACCAGTTGACGGCTTGAGGCAGCGTTTCGGTGATGACCAGATCGATATAATCGTCGGGACGATTCTTGTATTCGGGGGGCAGGGCGTGAGCGCCGAGGAAGGTAGGGACCAGGTCGGCCGGCTGACTTTGGTCGAGCAGTTCGATCGCTTTGAGCATTTTAAGCTCGCTCTCGGTCTCGAGACCGTAGCCGGTTTTGACTTCGACCGTGGTCGTGCCCAGCGCCAGCATGGCCGCCAGCCGGGGGCGCGTCTCTTCGACCAGTTGCTCGACGGTGGCGCGCCGGACGGCCTGAGTGGTGCTGACGATGCCACCACCGGCCGCCATGATCTCCAGATAGCTGGCTCCCTTCAGCCGCAGTTCGAACTCCGCCACCCGGTCGCCGGCGTAGACAACGTGGGTATGGGCATCGACAAAGCCGGGGCAGACCACTTGACCGGCGGCATTGATCGTTTGCCGGGCCGAATAGGCCGAGGTCACCGCCGCCGCCGGGCCGACGGCCACAATCTGTCCCTGATCAATAGCGACCGCGCCGTTTTCGATCAGGCCGACGTCGAGCAGCTCGGCCCGGCGTTTGGGGCCGTTCGGAGCGGCGCA